>NZ_KB913013.1:3061193-3238693 GCF_000383955.1 Rudanella lutea DSM 19387
CGATCTCTGGACAGTCGTACGAAGAGCGAGTTGAAGCGTTGCGTACTGGTATACGAAATCACTATGAGCGTCTGGCCGACTACTGTCATCAAACATACGCGCAGGTGCCGCTTCTGGCCATGGGGCACCTGTATGTAAACGGAGCGAGTGTGTCGGAAAGTGAACGAGAGATTCACTGTGTGGGCGGTCAGGCGGCTTTCTCAACCGAACACTTTCCGGGCGGATTCAATTATGTAGCCCTGGGCCATATCCATATGCCACAGTCGATGGGCTCCGATGGGATGGTTCGGTACAGTGGCTCGCCCATTCCGCTTAGCTTCAGTGAACGCGCCAACGCGCATCAGGTGCTTGAGTTATCGCTCGAAAACGGGATTCTGACCAATGTGTGTTCTATTCGGGTGCCTTCGTTCCGGCGGTTGCAGCACGTAGGCGGTACACTTGAGCAGGTAAGGGATTCGCTTGAGCAGATTACGGCAGAAGAGGGCCAATTGACAACCCTTGTCGAAATACTGGTTGAAGAAGCACAGGAAAGCCACGCGACCCGACTTCACTTTGAGCAACTCCATCGTGATTACATGGAGGCTCCTTTTTCGATAGCCAAAGCGAGATTGGTGTTTCAGAACAAACGGCAGGGGCTGGAGTCGTTGTTAGTGGCCGATACCCACTTGCAAGACCTATCGTACCTGGACGTTTTCGAGCGTCGGCTGGATAGTTCGCTTGTTGATCCAGAAAACCGCTCTGTACTTCTCGAAACCTACAAACAACTTTACCGGGCTGTGACAGAACAGGCCTCGCCCTTCTTGCATGAAAATTCGGCAGATACGCTTTCGTAATATAAACTCCTTTTACGGCGAGCACCCGCCGGTTCAGTTCACGGAGGGCGCCTTGGCGGCTACGGGGCTATTTGTAATTTCGGGGCCCACCGGCGCGGGCAAGTCTACCCTACTCGACGTAATTACGCTAGCTCTGTTCAACCGGGTACCCCGGATTTCGGGTCAGCTTTCGAATACCGTTCTTGTGAACGAAGGCCTGATTGTGAATCAACAGGCTATGCAGGAACCTAACACGGCGGCCTATGCCGAAGTAGAGTACGAAGTAGCGGGTGAAGCATACCGATCGCGCTGGTCGGTTCGGAAGAACCGCAACGGCAACTGGAACAACTATGAGATGGAGGTGGCCCATTTGCCGAAAGGCGAAACCGAGGGCAAACTGTTTCCGATTAAGAATCTCGCTGATTTCCCCCGAAAAAACGAAGAGCTGATTGGCCTCACCTATGAGCAATTCATCCGGTCGATTGTACTGGCGCAGGGTGCTTTTGACCAGTTTTTGAAAGCTAAAGCGGCCGAACGGAGCAAAATGCTGGAGAAAATAACCGGCACTGAAATCTACCGTCTCCTGAGCCAACGGGCGTATGCCATCGCCAAAGACTACGATGCCCAACTGGAGACGATGCGACAGGCGGTTTCGTTAATTCACGTGCTCGACGATGAGAAGGTTGCCGCGTTGAAAGCCCAGCAAAAGGCGATCGGTACCCAGTTGAAAACGCTCGACACGGCCATTGAGCATTTTACAGCCGAACAACAGTGGCTCAAACAACTCGCCGAAGCAGAACAAAGTCTGACAGGGTTGGCGAATCGTCAACAGCAGCTGGCGAGTCGCCGTGACGAATTTGCCCCCAATGCCGCCCGGTTGGCCCGTCATGCCACCGTGGCCGACCTAACTGCCGAACTCACCACACTCCGTGCGCTGGAACAACAACGCACGCAACTGACGACCCAGCAAACCGAAGCTGCAACTACACTTACCGCCCTGCACTCCTCACTAAACGAGTTGCTGGGCAAAGCCCGGCTATTGACTCATCAGGGCACACTCGCCATTGAGGCTATCGAACCCGCCGTTAATACCTTCCGGGAGCAGATTGTGTCGCTGACGCAGAATGAACAAAGCGAACACCAGAATGCTAAACGCCCGCTTGCTACGGTACAGCAGGCCATTCGATCGGCGGAGGAGCCCTGGCTACGGAAATTACCGCTAAACAACACCGAAGCGGCTCTAGAGGAAGTACAGCTCCAACAGCAGAAACTGGCCAACGACCTGGCCACACTATCGGCCGAGTACACGTCCATCACGCCCGACACCCTTCAGCATGCGTTGAACCAACTGGTAGAACGCACCACGCAGTACAGCCAATTGGTCACCTTGCTTGAAGAACAGCAAAAACGACTGGCAGAAGGGATGAGCCTCAAAGAAAAGGCCGAAACACTCGACGCTACGGTTGACGCCAATACAAAAGCCGAAGCCCGGTTAAAATTGGAGCTTGAACAGCTGGAAGCGACCAAAGTGGCCCTTGAAGCGACCCAACGTCGAATCGATACAGAAGCCAACCTGGATGAACTCCGCAAAGGGCTGACCTCGGGCGAGCCTTGTCCGCTCTGCGGATCGTTGAAGCATCCGTATGCCCAGCACTATGTACAACAAACAGGCGAGGTGGCCCTGAAACTCCGGATTGCCCAGGCAGACTGGGAGGCCAAGCGGGCTCAATACGAGCAGGCGCAGCGAGCCCTCATTCAGTCGCAATCCGATCAGGCATCTTTTACTACCTACCGCGATCAACTGCGGCAGGAGTTCAAAAAACGCAAGGCCGAACTCGCAACTAAGTTGACAGCCGTAGCCCTCGACCCCGACATTCAACCCACCGAACTGCAAAGCACCATTAAGCTGCTTAATCTGCAACGGCAGGATTTGCACCGGCTGCAGCATCTCTGGCAACAGCGCGACATGCTACAACGGATAGCGACGGACCTGCAACAGGCGGATGCTTGCCTTAAACGAGCCGCCGAAATCAAAGCCCGACGTGAGTCCTTATATATAGGTACAGATATTCGGTCCGACTGTGAAACCCTCCTCAACCAGTTGGCGCGGGTTCAACAGCAGATAGCCACCCAACAAACGCTCCTTCGGAAGGCGCAGGACGAAGGGCAAGCCTGCCAGCAACAGCTTGGACAATTACACCACGGACTAACCCCTGTACTGACCCAGCGGGGGTTTGTCGATGCCGACTCGGCGCGGGCCTGCCTTCTCGATGCCACAACGGCCCGGCAGCTACAGGAAATCGAGACGGGATTGCAAAAAGAAGCCGATGAGATCAGCCGACGTACAGAGGAGGAAACAACCAAACGGGACAACGCGTTGGCCCATCGAAAAGAAACCGGCACAGCGGAACAAATCGATACGCAGCTCAAAGGGCTCAAGGATGAACAACGCCGGGTAACCGAAAGTGTGGGCTATGTGAAGAAGCAACTTGAACACGATCAGGACGAGCGCAAACGACAACAATCGATGCGCAAAAAGCTGACCAACCTGGAGCAGGAGGCTCAGCCCTGGCGCGAACTGGCCCGGCTCATTGGTAGCGCCAAGGGTGATGAGTTTAGCAAGTTTGCTCAGGGATTAACTCTCTCGCAACTGATCGGGCTGGCCAACCGGCGGCTCCGCGAACTCACTGACCGGTATTTGTTGCAAAAACCACGCGACGGGCAAGACGAACTGTACGTTGTGGATTTGTATCAGGGTAATGCCGAGCGGTCGGTATCGAGCTTGTCGGGGGGTGAAACATTTACGCTCAGCTTGTCGCTGGCGCTGGGGCTGTCGGATCTGGCTTCGCAAAATGTGCAGATCAACAGCCTGTTTATCGACGAGGGCTTTGGAACCCTCGACCCCGAATCGCTCGACACGGCCATTGTCATGCTCGAGAAACTTCAGCACGACAGCCAAAAGACCATCGGGATTATTTCGCACCGGCACGAAATCAAGGAGCGGATTTCGGTACAGATTCAGGTAGAGAAAGGAACCGACGGCAACAGCAAGCTGAAAGTGGTTGAGTAAAGGAAGTTTGCAGTAGGCAGTAGGCAGTAGGCAGTTCTGCTGAGTACGCTCTGCGAACTGCCTACTGCCACTGCAAACTGCTTTCTATTTCACATTCACCAGATCCATGATTTCTGCCGAAACGCCGGTCATTGAGAAACCACCGTCGTGGAAGAGGTTCTGCATGGTCACCATACGCGTATAATCTGAGAAAAGCGTAATGCAGTAATCGGCGCACTGATCGGCCGTAGCGTTACCCAAGGGGGCAATCGCATCGGCATATCCGAAAAACTTATCGAACCCACCAATCCCCGAACCAGCCGTGGTTTGCGTTGGCGACTGCGATACCGTGTTGACGCGCACCTTGCGGTATTTACCGTAGTGGTAGCCAAAGCTCCGTGCAATGGACTCCAGCATGGCTTTCGCTTCGGCCATGTCGGTGTAGAACGGAAACGTCCGTTGGGCGGCCATATATGTCAGACCCACTACCGAACCCCACTCATTGATGGCATCCAGCTTATAGGCCGTTTGCATCATGCGGTGAAACGACAGCGCCGAAATATCGAGGGTTTGCTTAAACCATTCGTAGTTGAGGTCAGTGTAGGCGCGGCCTTTGCGAATATTGGGGCTCATGCCGATGCTGTGCAGCACAAAGTCGATTTTGCCGCCCAGAATTTCCTGCGATTGGGTAAAGAGCTTTTCGAGGTCTTCGTTCGAGGTGGCGTCGGCCGGAATAATTTCGGCATTACATTCTTCCGCCAGCTTTTTGATCTCGCCCATGCGCATAGCAATGGGGGCATTTGTGAGCGTAAAGGTGGCTCCTTCTTCTTTAGCCCGCTGCGCTATTTTCCAAGCGATTGAGCTGTCGTTGAGGGCACCCGAAATGATGCCGCGTTTTCCTTGTAATAGTCCGTATGCCATAATGTTAAAAATGCGTAATGAGTAATGTGTAATGCGTAATGAAAGTTACTCGCGCGGTCGCTCATTCATCATTACGCCTTGCGCATTCGTAGACAAAAGTAGGTTATTTTTTGGGGATGGAAGCGACAGTAACTGGCTGGGGGCTCATTCTCAGCACCTCTTCCATAAATTTTCGGGTTTCGCGCTCTACCCCGGCAAGATCCCCGGAGGTAAACCGGGAGGCAATCACATGATCGCCCGATTCGGGAAAAGCCACCTCGCGTTTCTGCGTGGTCGGCGTCCCCAGTTGCGCAAACATATCGAGCATGGCCGGTACCGATACCACCTCATCCTGATGCTCGTCGTCTTTATAATAATACCCCATAAACACGGGCTGCTTAATGCGGGCAAACACCTCGGTTGTCATGTACGTGTCCATCAGGGTCTGGAGCGTTAGCAACCCGTTGGTGTGATAACGCGTAAGCCAGTACTGGGCACGGTCGGGTTTATACCGGGTAATGTTGACGTGCTCACCGTTCATAACCCGATTCAGAATCTGTTGGCCCCAGGGCCGCGTGGTTAGCTTAAGGGCCGGGTTGGCCGTAGCGATACAGGGTGAGTAGAGTATCAGGCTGTGTATTTCGGGGTGATGGGCCGCCAGATACAGTGTCAGCATACCACCTGCCGACGTTCCCATCACGATAACACTATCGCCCAACGCCTTACCAATGGCCAGCGCCCGCTCTGCCGAAGCCACGTATGAAGCCGGGGTAAGGTTTTTCAACGCATCGGGCGATTTCAGGCCGTGTTCGGCGGTACGGGCCAGGTACAGGTTACACCCGTAGGCCTGCGCAATAGCTCGGTTGACCGGGTCGCCCTCGGCCCAACTGGCACCAAACCCCGGAATATAGACAAGGCTATACCGCGTTTTTTGCTTCGACGTGCTATCGGCCCAGATAATCCGGGCCTCGTTGTCGGGTTTGAGGGGCACAGCGGCTTCGTCGCGGGCAATGACTGCTTCCAGTTCAGCGAGCGACGAGGTCAACTGAACCGGCTTTGGGGCTACCGGCTCAAAACTCGGGCGAGGCCCCGACAGATAAGCCGCCCCCAAAGCAGCCAGCCCTACACCTACCCATTTCAGGTATCGATTCATAAGCGGTTTTATACGTACTCTTTTATATCCATTCGGATCCGCCAATCCTTTGGCAGGTAGTTATTCACCCGGTTGCCAACGCCTTTCATCCAGCCCAGTGCCAACCCCTCGAAACGCGCCAGCACCCACCCTCGAACTGGCTCATTCAAGACCAGATTCTCTTTCTTAAAGTACCGAAGTGCTTCTTCTTTACTAAGCTCAACGCCCGGTACCGTGGAGGCCAGCGCTGTGCTGAGGGCCAGCGCATGGGCCGGCACAAAATCGGTCCCTTTAAACGTGCCCGAATCCAGGCCAAACCCTTTGTTGCGGAGTTGGTCATTGACAAAGTACAGCGTTTTTTCGAGCGATGTCAGAATAGCCACTACCTCCCCATTGGGCTTTTGCCAGTACGAAAACCGGTCGGGCTCGGCCAGCCAGCTCCGCACCTGTGCCGTTTCGCGGGGGCGGAGGGGCTTCCAGTCGCGAAAGGGGCGGCTGTTGTTTTTGATAGCGGGAGCAAAATCAGTTTTCTCAAACACACTGATAAAAAACCCCTCACCCTCTACCCGGTGCGGATAACACTGATAGCCCACCGCCCCGGCCTGCTGTTTAGGCACCACTTGCCAGTCGGCAGGCAGGTTGAGCGGCCGATTTTTGAACCCGTTGTCGAGCAAAAACTGCATGTTTTCGCTGTTTTCGGCCTCATTGTAGGTACAAGTGCTGTAAATCAGAATCCCCCCCTGATCGACAAGCGGGGCGGCTGCCGCCAGAATCCGTTTCTGCCGCGCCGAGCACAGCTGTACGGCATCGGTAGACCATTCCTGCACGGCATCGATGTCTTTCCGGAAAAGCCCCTCACCTGAGCAGGGAGCATCGACCATGACGACATCAAAGAAACCCGCCAGTCCCCCCATATCGTCGGGGTCATGATTGCTGATTAGCACGTTCGGATAGCCCCATTTTTCCACGTTTTCGCGCAGGATCGGGATGCGGGTACGAATCACCTCGTTGCACATCAGCAAGCTATCGTCCGACAGCAACGACGCCATCAGGGTAGTTTTCCCACCGGGGGCGGCACACAGATCGAGTACTTTAAGCGGTCGGTTCAGATTAACCGACTGCCGCAGGGCTTCGGCCAGCAGCATCGACGAGGCCTCCTGCACATAGTACGCACCGGCCTGAAACAGCGGGTCGAGCGTAAACACGGGCCGTTCGGGTAGGTAATACCCCTCGGCGCACCAGGGCACCGGCTTCAGGTGGGTGGTATCGAGTGCGGGTTTGCGCGGGTTGACGCGAACACTAACCGGCGGTTCCTGAGCAAGCGCGGCTTCAAACGCCGAAAATTCGTCGGCCAGCTGGGCCTGCATCTGCGCACGAAACGCGGGGGGAAGTTGAATCATACTGTAAAGATGGGAACATGGATTGAACGGATGTAGCGGATCGGAACGGATTTTTTATCCATCCTGATCTGTTGCATCCATTCAATCCGTGTTCCCATCAAAGTAATATCTTTACGCCATGAACCCACTACACGAACGTTTTGCCCGCGTCCGCACCTTCATTTTTGATGTCGACGGGGTGCTGACCGATGGCAGCGTGCATGCTTTAGCCTCTGGCGAGCAGTTTCGCACCTTCAACATCCGCGACGGCTACGGTATTGAGCAAGCCCTCAAGGCGGGGTACAAAATCGCGATTGTATCGGCCGGTAATCAGGAGGGCGTTCGGAAACGGCTGGAATTCCTGAAAATAAAAGACATTTTCATGGGCGGCCCTTCCGACCAGAAGCTCAACGCGTATCTGGGATACCTCACCCGCGACGCCGTTGCCGAAGATGAGGTGCTCTACATGGGCGACGACCTCCCCGACTGGGAGATTCTGGCCCGCCCGGCTCTCCTCAGCACTTGCCCGGCCGATGCTGCCGATGAGATTCAGGCTATTTGTGACTATATATCGCCCAAACCCGGCGGCCGTGGAGCCGTGCGCGACGTGATTGAGCAGGTCATGAAAGCGCAGGGCAAATGGGTAAGATAATTGTAGATAGGAACGCGGATTGAACGGATTGAGCAGATAGGCACAGATTTTTTCTTTATGATTAAAAAGAAAATCAGTTTAAATCCGCTCGATCCGTTCAATCCGCGTTCCTATCCTTCCAAACCGCTAACCATTCGTTCTCTTTCGCCCTCATAGCCTGTTCTTCTTCGGGTGTTTTGTCGCCGAAGCCGCAGAGGTGCAGCAACCCGTGGGCCAACACCCGGCGCATTTCCTGAATAGGCGCAACACCCAACTGAGCGGCATTATCGACCACCCGGTCGACACTAATAAAGATATCGCCTTCGAGCAGGTCTTCTTCCTCGCTCTGGTCAAAGGTGATGATGTCGGTGTAATAATCGTGATCGAGGTAGTCACGGTTGACCTGCAGCACGTGCTCGTCGGAGCAGAAAATATAGTTCAGGTCGCCGATGCGGAAGCCTTCAGCTTCGGCCTGTTGCTTCAGCCACTGGCGCGTGGCCTGTTTTTGCGGCAGTTTGTAGGGGGTATCTTCGTTGAAAAATCGAATCATGTTAGCGCATCAGCAAGTTCAGATTAAAGGTAAAGCCTGGTAATACCTTTTCTCCTGAAATTGGCTCGTTGAAATCGGTGTGCTTGCCAATGGTTCCGTCGGCCCTATAAATCAAAACCTCCTGTTGTTTGACATTGATAAGCCAGCCAAGCTGCACACCGTTGGCAATATATTCCTGCATTTTGTCTTTTGCAGGAGCCAATACATCTGTTTTAGACATCAACTCAACAACAAACTCGGGAGCTACCGGTGGAAACCGCTCCTGTTCATCTTCGGTAAGCTCGTTCCATCGGGCATCGCTCACCCAGGCAACATCCGGTGAGCGGGTGGCTCCATTGGGTAGCTTAAAAGCAGTTGAAGAGTCAAAAACCAGTCCTCCATGTGTCTCCGACCAAGCGTCGAGCCGTGAGGTAATTTTAGTGTTCCGGTTTCCCGTTTTTCCGCCTGTATTGGGCATCGCTACAATAGTTCCGTCGGGGTTGCGCTCAAACTTAAGGTGGTCATTTTGACGGCAAAACTCGTAGAACGCCAGATCATCCATCTGGTAGTTAGCAAACTTGACAATCGTTTGCTGCACGTCTGGCATATTGGCAATACTCAGCGTCATGAATGATCTACGTTTATTAGTAAAGTTAGCATATTACCCTCACTCCACAATCCGCAGCTTGGCGAAGCTGAGCAGCAACGTTTTCTCGCCAGCCGTATCGAACTGAATGACGGCTTTGCGTTCGGTGCCGTTGATATCCATACTCTTCACCGTACCGAAACCAAACTTGGTATGCTCGACCTTCATACCCGCAGCCAGGTTAGACGTATCGCTCGGCACAAAACCGGCCGACGGTGTGTGTGCCACCGCAGGCTGGGGCGACTGTGTCCGGGCAGTTTTCTGCGCCAACGACCGCACAAAACTCATCGAGCCGGCCGTTGGCATCTCGTTTCGGTCGCGGTCGGGAATGGTACGGTCCGTCGTACGGCTGCCCTCGCGGGCGTCCTGCCGGGTAGCCCCGTAACCGCTGCGTTCGGTATGCGTCCGGGCCATTTTGAGGTGTCGCTGATCGACCTCCATCAGAAACCGGCTGGGCTCGCACATTTTTAACCGGCCATAATGGTAGCGCGACTCGGCATACGACATCGTCAGCCGCCGTTCGGCGCGGGTGATGGCTACATAAAATAACCGGCGTTCTTCTTCCAGATCCGCCCGGCTTTCGAGCATCATCTGACTCGGAAACAGCTCTTCTTCCAGACCCACAATGTGTACATTCTTGAACTCCAGCCCTTTGGCCGCGTGAATGGTCATGAGTGTCACCTTGTCGTTGTCGCCATCGTCCTCTTTCTCGTCGGCTGTGGTCAGCAAAGACACCGTTTGCAGGAAGGCGCTCAGGCTTTTGTCGTCGTTTTCGGGATTGTCGACAAACTCTTTGATCGCATTCAACAATTCCTGCACGTTCTCGTAGCGAGCCAGGCCTTCCACGGTTTTGTCTTCGTAGAGGTCTTTCAGCAGGCCCGATGCCTTGGCAATATGCGCCGAAACCTCATAGGCGTCTTTCTTGTCGATGAGCAGATTGAAGCTCTTAATCAAATCGGAAAATCCTTCAATGGCAATGGAGGCCCGCCCGGCAATATGCTGGCTCACGTTACCCACAATTTCCCAGATCGGTACGTTTTTCTCCGACGCCAGTACCGATATTTTGGCTACTGTGGTATCGCCAATACCCCGCTTGGGCAGGTTGATAATTCGTTTGAAGGCTTCTTCGTCCTGCTGATTGACCGTAAAACGCAGGTAAGCAATCAGGTCTTTGATTTCCTTACGCTGGTAAAACGACAGACCGCCAATGATCCGGTACTTGATGCTCAGTTTGCGGAGAGCTTCTTCAAACGCCCTCGACTGCGCGTTGGTCCGGTACAGAATGGCAAAATCGTTGTTGCGCAGGCCGTCCTGCATTTTGGCCTCAAAAATAGCCTGCGCCACCAGTCGCCCCTCTTCATTGTCCGACGACGCCTTGATTACGTCGATCAGGGCTCCCTCCGAGTTATCCGTGAAAACGTTCTTTTCGAGCTGATTCCGGTTGCGGGCAATCACCGAGTTTGCCGCTTCGACAATGTGCCTGGTAGAGCGGTAATTTTGTTCCAGCTTCACGATCTTAACAGCGTCTTTTCCGTAGTCGCGCTGAAAGTTCAGAATGTTCTCGATGTTGGCCCCCCGGAAGGCATAGATACTCTGGGCATCATCGCCTACGACGCAGATATTCTGGTGAACAGCCGCGAGCTTCCGCGTGATGAGGTACTGCGACACGTTGGTATCCTGAAACTCATCGACCATCACGTGCTGAAATTTGTGCTGGTATTTGTTCAGAATATCTAAGTGATCGCGGAACAGGACGTTGGTATTGAACAGCAGATCGTCGAAGTCCATAGCGTTGGCCGCAAAGCAACGCCGGGCGTACTCTTTGTAGATACGCCCCACCTCGGGCATCCGCGCCGATTCGTCGTCGGCCTTGATAACCGGATTGGCCAGGTAATCTTCGGGGCCGATAAGCCGGTTTTTGGCCGCCGAAATCCGGCTGAACACACTATTAGCTCGGTACACCTTATCGTCGAGCCCCATCTCTTTGATAATAGACCGGAGCAACGACTTAGAATCGTCGGTATCGTAAATAGAAAAATTGCTGGTGTAGCCAATGGCCCGGGCCTCAATGCGGAGGATCTTGGCAAAAACCGAGTGGAAGGTCCCCATCCAGATATTGCGGGCCTCGCTCCCGACCACCTTCTCAATCCGGTGCCGCATTTCGCCAGCAGCCTTATTGGTAAACGTCAGCGACAGAATCCGGAACGGATCGACCCCGTTTTCGATCAGGTAGGCAATCCGGTAAGTAAGCACACGGGTTTTTCCTGACCCCGCCCCGGCTATAATCATCAACGGCCCGTTGCCGTGGGTAACGGCTTCGCGCTGGGGGTCATTTAAGCTCGAAATATAGTCGATCATAGATAATGAAGACGCTGGAAGCTGAGTGGTAACCGCTTAGACCATAGCATCAGTCTAACGCCCAGGACTCAGTGTCCAACGTCCTTATATAACAATCAAAAGTACGAAATAATTTGGTTGAGGGCAGGTCTGAAAATTCGTATCTTTGACTTACACAGAAGCCACGCAACGTCATGATTACCCCCACTCAATCTGTCCTATCGTTCCCTTCTAATCTACAGACCGTAGCCGAATTTGAACTATGGGAGCGGCAGCACATCCACGAAGGCAGCTACGAGTTTGTTCGGGGGCGAATCATTCCAAAACCCGCCATGAAACAGGACGAGTTTTACATAGCCGCTTTCCTGACCCGGCTTTTCACACGCACCGAAGCGTACCAACAAGGCCACGAATTACTCCCCGAAGCCGATTCGTACGTGGACGGTGTCCGTAAGCGTGTCCCTGACCTCGCTTATTTCACCGCCGATCAGCTATTAGCTATTCGTCGGGGTGGGCGGGTCAGTACCCGGTTTGCTATAGAGATCCTGTCCGATTCTGAATCCTTCGAAGACGTTGTGGAGAAAATTCAGGACTATTTCGACGCCGACGCTCAGTTGGTATGGTACATCGTCCCCAACAAGCAACGGATCTATGTGTACAACTCCCCAGATGAGTCGAAGGCTTACAAAGGATCGGATCTCATTTCGGCTTCAGCGGTAGTACCGGGGTTTGAGTTTCGGGTTGAGGAGTTGTTTGGGTGATTACTTTATTTCTATCGAAAGATGAAAAATAGAAAAGAGATTGAGGATCAAATTATGTCTGTGAAACGTAATATCAATCTTGTCATAAATTGGATTGAAATATCAAAGTATACTGCTTCACTTGCCAATAAGATCAAAGATAAGGAAGCAGAGAAACAGTTATTAGAGAGCAAGCTCCAAGAGTTAGAGAATCAGTTAGCTGCTTTGCGTGCTGATACTTCCTCAAAGTTGCCTAATTTAAAAAAAGCCAACCAACACCCTAAAAACCAAAGGCTTAAGGCAGACCGGGCACTTTATTTCACAGGAGTAAAGTTTAAAAAGAGCGAGAAAATTGGTATAAAGGTTGATGGTAATTATAACGTTATTTGTAGCAACAGTTATAGTAGGGACTTTAATCCAAAACGCTTACGAAAAGCCGGAGGAGAAATTGAAGAGTATTTACGCTTACTTCTTGCATTAAAGACAAAAGCTATTCAAAGTAGTGCAAAAGAGTTTAGGGCTCTTTCTTTAAAGGAAGAAGCCAACGGCCTGCAGCCTGTACCAAGTCCAGTTACCTCAAAAGGCCAGCCTAATAAATTAAAGAATAATGTAGACCAACAAAGCCAACTGATTGTAAAAAGCCACAAAAAAGCTAGCAAACGTGTAGCAACTCAAAAAGACCCTACAGACTACTCATCATTAATAAAGTTTAATGAGTTTGTAAGGTCGACTATAAAAATTGAAGAAAAGCTATCTCTGCAAACCCTCAACTACTACCGCACACGTTATGACTTGTTTATCATAAATATAGACACTAAGCACTTAACAAATCTATTAAAATATAAATATAATTTATCAAAATTCAAACTTGAAAAATGGGTAAAAAAGCAGGAAAGTAAAAGGACAAATCAATCCTATTCGCCAAGTATTTCTGATACGACATATCCTGTTCCAGAAATTGCGTTATCAATACCATGGAGTCAAATTACATTTGATACCGGCTTTTTTAAAACTCATCAATACACCATATCCCTCCCCCGTTCTCAAAAGTCTTTCAATCAGCTTAAACCATATTTATCAGTTTTCAGGAACACCAGTCTGGAATTACGCGTCGACCCAAAAACGCAAAAAGTCCTTGAGGTTAAAAATGCCGAAGTTCTCGACCAAGTCTTCGACCGGCTTGAGATTGAGCAGGCATTGACCAGTGCCGACATCAAAAACCCCGACTACTTTGCCCGAACGCTTTTGGGTCGTTGGAGCAACGAGCGCCTGATTCGGGCGTATGCACCTGAAAGCCGCTCACTCTACCTGAAACATCTGTGCGGGGCCTACTCGTCAAACTACCGAATCGTACCCGTACGGGAGCACCGTCGTAATGAAAGCAACGATACCGTTACGACCGAAGATGCCTTTCTGTTTCCCATCCACGGCCATCGCTACGTGTATATTTTGTGGGAAAGTGTCGAGGACAAACGGGCTACGTATGTTTTTCGCTGTACGCCCAGCAACTATGCAGCCGCCGTTCAAAAAGTGTTTGATTACGTAGCCTCCGACGAAATCACAAACAAACGCGATCGTTTGCGTCAGGGCAACGTCGGTTATTTCAGGGGTTCGGTAGTGGAATATTGGCAATCATTGAACCACAACGACCTGAACGACTGGAAACGACGGCTTACCGAAACCTGCTGGTAGATATTGACTGCCGGGTTTCTATATACTCTCCAAATCAACGCCCATAACATCCGAAACCGTCCCTACCGTCGTATTCCCAAAACACCCGCCAGGCAGGGGTAATTGACTGATACATGGCGTTTTGGTAAGTACATCTTCTAAGCTCAGTACACATTTTTTTGCGCGCACGTGCAACACCAACGTATTTAGGTTGTCTTTATTTTGAATTCGCCCCGCTTCGGCGGTTCGACCCTCAACCGCTCCGGAACGATTGCTTGGAAACGAAACTGTACATAGACCGAACCGTTGACCTTGTTGAACGCTGCAAGCTTGGCGAGCGCAAGGCCCAGTATGACTTGTATCGCCAATACGCGAAGGCGATGTACAACGTCAGTCTGCGAATCCTGAACCATGCGGCCGAGGCTGAGGATTCGTTGCAGGAAGCGTTTCTGGATGCTTTCAACCACATTCACTCCTTCCGGGGGCAGAGTACATTTGGCGCCTGGCTGAAGCAGATTGTGGTAAACCGGGCCATCAACCACCTCCGGAGCAGGCGGGTTGAATTTGTCGAACTCGATACCACCCGTACCGGCACCGACGAGTCGGCCGAGTCGCTCGACTGGGCGTCGCCGGAGCCGTACGACGAAACCGAGATCAATTTCGATGTGGAGCGGGTACGCAAGGCGATGCAACAACTGTCGGAAGGGTACCGGGTCGTATTGTCGCTGTATCTGTTTGAAGGGTATGACCACGAAGAGATTGGTCAGATTCTGAACATCAGCGAAACTACATCCCGAACACAGTTTATGCGGGGGCGGAAACGATTGTTGACTGTATTGGCCACCAATGAGCAAGACTAACAAAAATGTTGACACATGGTGAACCACTACAACTGGAGAATTTGACCTATGAAAAATAACCTTGAACGATTTATCCGCGATAACCGCGAAGATTTTGACGCCGACGAGCCTTCCCTCGATTTGTGGGCACGCATCGAGTCGGGCATCACAATCCCGGACTCGTCGGCGAATCAGGACCATGCAGGACCGGCCAAAGCGGGGCTTCTGGCCGACCTCATGACCGAACCCGTACAAACACCCCACAACAAGCGCCCGTTTGGGTCTGTGTACCGGGGGGGCTGGCAAAATACGTTGGGCTTCAACCGCTGGATGGCGGCCTCGGTAGCCGTGCTGTTGCTGGTAGGTAGCTTTTGGCTCCTCAACTACCGCTACGGCGTGGCCGAACAACCCGAGGTGGTAGCCGTGAGCCCGACATATGCCAAAGAGTTTGTGCAGTACACCCGCTTAGTCGACGCCAAGCGTGAGGAGCTGAAGTCAATGACAGCCAGTAACCCGTCGCTCTATGAGGCCTTTGCCAGCGATTTGAGCCGCCTGGAGCGCAATTACCAGAATCTGAAGGCCGACCTCCCGGCTACCCCGAACCAGGAAGTGCTGGTGCAGGCCATGATTCAGAATTTACAATTACAGATTGACCTCCTGAATGAACAGCTGCGTGTAATTCAGCGCATGAAAGGACAAAACAACAAGACAAATGAAAACCTTATATAAAGTAGCGTACCTGTTGTTGCTGCCGCTCTCGTTGGCAGCAGCCAACACCCCAATCGAAGACGGTCAGGGGGCCATTGAGAAAAAGAGAACCGTCATCAAGATGTTCGATGTGGACCAGAAAGACAAGCTTCTGATCGACAATCAGTTCGGGCAAGTCAACGTGGATCTGTGGGATAAAAACGAGATTCGGGTCCAGATCGTGATTACGGCCAACGCTAGCACCGACAGCCGCGCGCAGGATTTCCTGAACTCAGTAGAAATCACCGACAAGCGCGACGGCGACCAGATTACCCTCAAAACGGAGTTGCAGAAACAGTCGGGCAGCTGGACAAACTGGGGAAATGGCAATGGCGAAAAGAACTATGTCCGGATTGATTACACCGTGCAGATGCCCCGCAACAACGCGCTTACGGTCCGTAATAAGTTTGGTAACACCCACGTGGCTACGTTCCAGGCTCCGCTGAACATCTACACCCGCTACGGCAACTTTACGGCCCAGCAACTCAGCGGACGGCAAAACGACATCGATGTGGCTTTCGGCAATGCCGACATCCGCAACATGGACGCGGGCAAACTCGCCATTGCGTACTCGAACCTCGAACTCGACAAAGCGAATGTGCTGGTTCTGAACAACAAGTTTGGCAAGCTGAAAATTGGTGAAGTAGGCAAGATCGACGCGAACATCAGCTACTCAGGTGCCCGGATCGGCACCCTGCGGGAGTCGTGCAAAATGAAGCTCGACTTCTCGGGCGGGTTCCAGATCGAACAGCTCAAATCAGCCGACAACGTCGATATTCAGGCCAATTATTCGTCGGTAGCCCTGCCTATCAATGCCGAAACCGGCTACGACTTCGATGTATCGGTAACGTACGGCGGGTTCAAATACCCCAACGGTCAGAACCTCCTGCTGACCACCCAGCCTAACGACGAAAACCGACCGGGCAAAAGTCGGCAGTACATCGGTAAAATTGGCCGGGGCTCCGGGCCTCGCGTACGGGTCGTGTCAAAATTCGGCGACGTTACCTTTCGGTAGTCAGCATCGTTCGGGGTTTGTCGCCCTATCGGTTCCAAACAAAACGAGCAGCCTGAGGCTGCTCGTTTTGTTTGCTTAATCGGTTAGTAATTCGATTACCTCGCGGTGTTGCGGATAATGCCGGAGCAAGTCGGTCCGCTCGGCCATCTCGAAGTCGGCAAAGTCAAAGCCCGGTGCTACGGTACAACCTACAAGCGAGAAAGAAACGCCCTCGGCCGGTTTCGACCCGAACCAGCAACCGGCCGGTACCACCGCCTGAAACACCTCGCCCGCAGCCGGGTTGTTTCCCAGTCGGATCACCGACAAAGCCCCGGCCGGGTCGATGACGTACACGTTCAGCGGGCCACCGGCGTAAAAATGCCATACCTCATCGGCCTGAATCCGGTGCAGCGCCGACCGATGGTGCCTCTCCAGCAAAAAGTAAATAGCCGTACTGAACGCCCGCCCCCCCGTAAACCGGGCGGGCAGAGCCTCGTGCGCTATGGTTTCTGCCGAGCGGTAGGTCTCCGCAAAGTAGCCCCCTTCGGGGTGCGGCTGCATGTGGTAAGCCTGAACAAAATCGTGTGCAGTCATAAGAAAGGAGCCACAAACGGCACTCATTCACCAACCGGCAAGCCGGCCTTTTATACGTTAGTTATTCGCCTTTACCACCGTCGTGAAATCGCGCGACTTCAGTGAGGCACCGCCAATCAGGCCGCCATCTACATCGGGTTGCGAAAACAACTCGGCCGCATTTTGAGCGTTGGCGCTACCGCCGTACAGAATAGAGGTATTCTGGGCTACCTCTTCACCATACTGACTCGCCAGGTGTTGGCGCAAGGCTAGGTGCATATCCTGCGCCTGCTGCGACGAAGCCGTCAGGCCCGTACCGATTGCCCAGATCGGCTCGTAGGCAATCACAATGTTGGCAAACTGCTCGGCGCTCAGGTGAAACAGGCTCTCGGTGATTTGCGCTTTCACAAAACCGATATAATCACCGTTTTCGCGCATATCGAGCGACTCACCACAGCAGAAAATAGGCTTCAGGCCGTTGGCCAGGGCTGCATCAACCTTAGCGGCCAACTGTGCGTTAGTTTCGCCAAAATACTCCCGGCGCTCGCTGTGCCCCAGAATGACGTACTCAACCCCGATCGACTGCAACATCGACGCGGCCACTTCGCCCGTATAAGCACCTGAGGCTTTTTCGTGGCAGTTCTGCGCGCCCAGCGAAATACGCCCCCCGGCCGGGATATATTGTTTCAGGGTGGTCAGGTACACAAAGGGCGGGCAAAGCACCACCTCGGTATTCCCGGTCACCTCGTCTTTTACCATGTTTACAACCTCCGAAACCAGCGCTACAGCCTCTTCGTAGGTCTTATTCATTTTCCAGTTACCAGCAACTATTCGCTTCCGCATATTCTTGATAATGTTTGAATTCCGCGGGCGAAATTAGTGGATTTCACCCACTGCACACCGGGTTTTGGCACAAATACACCGTTCGTCGAAACATTCTGCATTAATAGGCTATTTTTTAGTAAATTTCCCATGTAATACAAACAGTTATGAAAGTGCTTTTACTGGTCATGGGTTGGCTGTTTTGTCTCGGTAGCTCGGTACAGGCTACCCCCGACAAACACGTACCCGATAAAGATCGGTTTGGCTTTTTTTTGGCGGGAAACCGTAGCTGGGCCCGCATTCCGTTTCAGCTTCACTCCAACCTGATTATTATCCCGATCCGGATCAATAATTCCGACACGCTACGCTTTATTCTGGATACGGGCGTCAGCAGCACCATCGTAACCGATCCGAAAGCCATCCGAAACCAGAAGCTTCGGTTTACGCGTAAGGTTAAACTTGCCGGAGCAGGCGAGGGTGGCAATCTGACGGCTTCGGTAGCCATCGACAATCAGCTCAGTATTGGCTACCTACGGGCCAATCGCCATAACATTGTCGTGCTTGATGAAGATGTGCTGAAACTTTCGGAATACGTAGGCGTGCCGATTCACGGCATATTCGGATACGACCTGTTCAATACGTTTGTGGTCACCATCGATTTTCAGCTGCACGAGATCACCCTCACCCGGCCCGATAAATACCGCTATCGGCAGCGGCATGGCGAGAAATACCCCATTACCATTCAGGATACCAAGCCATACACCGATGCCATGACGCTCGTGGAGGGCAACCGGGTGACACCCTTGCGGGTCATTCTGGACACGGGCGCGGGGCACGCCCTGCTCCTCGACCGTACGCGCAACCCCGAAAACCTGCCCCTCCCCGACCGCATTATCCGGGCGCAGCTGGGCCGCGGGCTAAACGGCGTGATCAACGGCAGTATGGGCCGGTTACCCAAAGTACGCTTTGGCCGCTATGAGCTCGACAATATTCTGGCTTCGTTTCCCGACAGTGTGGCGTTTGGCACTAAACTGACCAACTCACCCGAGCGTGTAGGCAACGTGGGCTGCGAACTCCTCCGACGATTTAAAATTACCTTCAACTACCGCGATGGGTTTATCGTGATGAAGCCGATCCGGCGAATTATGAAGGAAACGTTTGAGCACGACATGAGCGGCCTGGAGCTCAAAGCGCGGGGCGAGAGCTTTCAGAATTACTACATCGGTCGGATTATTGAAGGATCACCGGCCGACTTGGCCGGACTGGTTGAGGGCGACGAGTTGTTGCTAATCAACAACACGGCGGCCCACAACATGAGCATCAGCGATATCTACAAGCTCTTGCAGCGGGGCGAGGGCAAAGAAGTAACGATGGTAGTGCGCCGAAAAGGGCACATTGCGCTGGCTCAGTTTGTCTTGAAGCGCGTTATTTAAATTAAAAACGCCGGATGCTCGGCACTGGGCGCTCATCTGTAAGGTTTACAGGCAGGCGCTCAATGCCGGGCATCTGGCGTTTTCTACAACAGGAAAACCAGCAATCGGAGGCTGGTACTACCTGATTACTTCGGCGAAACAACAATCCGGCCCGAAAGCGTACCGCGCTCGGCAGCCTTCAGCAGGGTGGCTTCAACACCATTTTTGTTGATCGTCTTGATAGCAGAGGTGGCTACCTTCATGGTAATCCACTCGCCCGTCGACTCCATGTAGAAACGCTTCTTCTGGAGATTCGGGAAAAATTTACGCTTCGTTTTATTGTTGGCGTGTGAGACATTGTTCCCTACACGCGTGCGCTTACCTGTTAATTGACAAACTCTGGCCATGACCGTTGCTATTTTCCTTTTGAGGGCGCAAAGATGGTGAATTTCCTGATAATCTGCAACTCAAGGCTGTATAAAACGAAAAAGACGTTGGAATGCTGGACGTTAGGCAGCATCCGGGCAGCCGTTGACCCGTAAATCACCGTCTTTTGTCCCCGCTGTTTATGTCGCCGTAAAACTTCCAGTTCGCTTTATGGCTGCGGTTGAGCGGTTGCCCGGTCAGAATAGCCCGAAGCATTTCGACCGGTAGCGAATTTTCCTGCATCACCGCATCATGAAACTGCTTGTAGGTCATTTTACCACTGTCGACCAGCTCTTTCTTGAGGGCGTAGAACTGAAACCCGCCTGTCATGTACGCCAACTGATACAGGGGCTCATAGCCTCCCACAAATGAACGGCGCACCTCCCCCTCAGCATTGGCCCGCTCGTGCCCTACCCGATCGACAAGGAAATCGATGCACTGTTGGGGTGTCCACTTGCCCAAATGGTAATTGAGCGAGAAAATGATACGGGCACAGCGGTGCATCCGCCAGAACAACATACCAATACGGTCTTCGGGCGACTGCGGGAAGTTCATGTCCCACAGAATCATCTCCCAATACAACGCCCAGCCCTCAGTCCAGAACGGCGTGCGGAAGCGCCGGTATGTTTTGTAGCGGTTGTTCATGAAACCCTGTAAATGATGGCCTGCAATCAGCTCGTGGTGTACGGTCGAGCGCGAAAAATGGGGGTTATTGCCGCGCATACTCATCAGCTTCTCTTCCTGACTCATAGCGGCCGTCGGGTACGAAATCAGCAGTGTCTCGCCCCCCAGAAAAAACGGGCTGAACCGTTGCCGCTCGGCCGACATCATCATCATCCGCCAGGTTTCCTCGGCAATGGGCGGAATGGTAATGAGGTCTTTGTTTTTCAGAAACGCGATGGACTCATCGTAGAGCCGCAGAATCATTTCGGGTTGTTTCCCAACTGGTACCGCGCTGTTTTTGACTTTTTCCTGAGCGGCTTTCCAGTTGTCGCCGAAACCCATGTCGCGCGACGCCCGGAGTAGCTCACGGTCGCACCAGGCAAACTCCCGGTTCGCAATTTCGATCAGATCTTCGGGCGAGTAAGCGATGTACTCAAAGGCCAGCTGTCGCACAATCTCGTCGCGACCAACGGGCGTACCAACAATGCCGCTGCCGTCGTTGGCCGGGGGCGTAGCGGCTTTAGCCTTCTGGGCAAAGAAACGCGCATAAGCTCCCAACAGGCTATCGGCACGCTCGTAGGGAGCAGGTATCCACCACGTAAACTGCGGATCGTACTGGTTGTAGAACTCAAACACACTTTTCAGAGCCGAGCGAAGCCCCTGAGCGGTTCCTTCGGCCCGTTGGGCAAGGGCTGCCGACATGGGTCCTGCCTTCTCGACTGTTGCGCGCGTTTCGCCGATTTGCCGGGCCAGCTTCGCCAAATCGGCGGCTACCTGCTCACTATTGAGCGATGCTCCACGCCGACGTACTTTTTCGAGCGCGTAGATCCCCTCAGCAAACGGAAACCAGGGCTTAATCTGACCTACCTCGGCGGCCTCTTTAGCCAGCTCAGCCTGCTCGACCAGCAGACTCCGGCGAAACAGTAGGTAATCAACCTGACTACCCACGGGCATTTTATCGAAATCAACACGATCGAGTTGTTGCAGATAATCGGTGGTGAGCCGCTCAAACCGCTCCCGGCGTTCGGGGGAGTTCTCAACGGTGTAAAACCGGCTCAGGCTCCCCTTATCAGCGGCATACTGCGTCATGAGGTGGTGCATGTCGCTCGTTTGGCGATACAGCGAAGAGACAGCCTGAGCGAAACTGGGAAGAAGGGTGGCAAGACACAGCACCCCACTAAGAAGCAAACGAATAGCCATACGTTTAGGAATCAGAAATGACTCCTAAAATTAGGCTGTTTTTTTAAACCCATAGGGGCAGTGTCGGCAGCCGTTTTTGCAGCAGTAACCCCGCTTAAGGTGATAAGCGGCCGTAAAAACCAGAAAACCCTCGGGCGTATAATAGTAATCCTCGTCCTTGAGGCCCGGAACTGTTCGCTTCTTCTGGCGGGTGGACATTAGAAATTGGGGGTTGCTAAAATAGATTGTAATTTTGATGGCAACCCTTTGTTAGGCTATATGGTTGTCAAAAAGTAAAATTGAGCCACTTTAAGGCCTTAATTTTAATCGTAAATTCATGGAAACTACCCTGTCCACATCACTCAGCCAGCAGGCCATTGATCGCGAAGAACGTTATGGCGCTCACAACTATCACCCACTCCCGGTGGTCCTGTCGCGGGGTGAGGGTGTCTTTGTCTGGGATGTCGAGGGAAATCGGTATTACGATTTTTTGTCGGCCTACAGTGCGGTTAGCCAGGGGCACTGCCATCCGCGCATTATTGGCGCCATGATGGAGCAGGCCGGTCGGCTCACACTCACTTCTCGTGCGTTTTATAACGATCAGCTGGGCGTGTGCGAGAAGTTTCTCTGCGAATATTTTGGCTACGACAAGGTACTGATGATGAACGCGGGCGTGGAAGGGGGCGAAACCGCCCTGAAACTAACCCGCAAATGGGCGTACAAAGTGAAGGGTATTCCGCAAAATGCAGCTAAGGTCGTGTTTGCCGAGGGGAACTTCTGGGGGCGTACCATTGCGGCTATCTCCTCCTCCAACGACGCCAGTAGCACCAACGATTTTGGCCCTCTGCTCACCGGCTATCTGCAAGTGCCCTACAATGACCTGCCTGCTCTGGAAAGCCTTTTTCAAACCGACCCGAACATTGCGGGTTTCATGGTCGAGCCGATTCAGGGCGAAGCGGGCGTGGTAGTGCCCGACGAGGGCTACCTGCGTGGGGTGCGCGCGTTGTGTACCCGCTACAAGGTGCTGTTCATTGCCGATGAAGTACAGACCGGCATTGGCCGCACCGGCCGCCAACTCGCCTGCGACCACGAAGGCGTAAAACCCGACCTGCTGGTGCTGGGTAAAGCCCTGTCGGGCGGAACCATGCCCGTATCGGCCGTACTGGCCAACGACGAGGTGATGCTAACCCTCAAGCCGGGTGAGCACGGCAGCACCTACGGGGGCAACCCGTTGGCCTGCGCCGTTACGATGGCAGCGCTTCAGGTAGTGCAGGACGAACAATTGGCCGAAAACGCCGAAGCGATGGGGCAAATCTTCCGGGACCGGATGAATGCCCTCCGCGCCAAATCCGATCTGATTACCCTTGTGCGGGGTAAAGGCCTGCTCAACGCGATTGTGATTGCCTCACGGCCAGCCTTCGGCGACCAAACCGCCTGGGAGCTTTGCCTGCGCCTGCGCGACAATGGTCTGCTTTGCAAGCCAACCCACGGCGACAAAATCCGGTTTGCGCCCCCCCTCGTGATTACCGAAGAGCAGATGCACGAGGCCTGCGATATTATCGAGAAAACGGTGTTAGCTTTTTGAGTAGCGGATTCGTTTTTCGACAGGATTTACGAGATTACAGGATTGGGCATCACAAACAGAAGCCCGCTGGTCTACTTGTAGCTTGTTCTTTGGCGCGAATGGACTTGACATTTTGAAAAACGGGTTGCAGATTTGCAACCACAAGCGGGAGTAGCTCAGTTGGTAGAGCGGCAGCTTCCCAAGCTGCAGGCCGTGGGTTCGAGACCCATTTCCCGCTCCAGAGAAAGCATCAGGCAAACATGCCCGGTGCTTTTTTGCTTTGTGCCCAATCGGCTGTTTATACTTCGTCTGATAGTCTGACAAAACCTGGCGGTACTTCTGCCCTAATCATCGACTAATACCCGGCAGCCTGCCCGTCTTTGCGCATTTCGGTAGCCCCCCAATACACCCGGTTGACGGCATCGAACCGAATGGCCTGATAGCCGCCAAAGAAGTCGGTTTCGGCTAACCGATGCCCACGCCGTTGCAGTTCGGCCCGAACCTGACTGTCAATACCACTTTCGAGTGCCACCCGACCTCCGTCGGTCATGACCGTACCGATAGGCTCACTGCTGCCGCTATGACTGAAACGGGCCGCATCGCCCGCTTCCTGTACATTCATGCCGAAGTCGATGAGGTTACAGAGCACCTGCACATGCCCCTGCGGTTGCATGGCTCCGCCCATCACCCCAAAGCTCAAAATCGGTTGCCCCTGCTTGGTCAAAAAACCGGGAATGATGGTATTAAACGGCCGTTTGCCGGGCGCGTACACGTTGGCATGGCCCGGCAGCATAGAAAAACTGGTGCCCCGGTTATGAAACACGAAGCCCAGCCCATCAGGTACCATGCCACTGCCAAATTCGAGCATATTGCTTTGAATCAACGACACCATGTTGCCTTCGTCGTCGGCCACGGTCAGATACACGGTATCGCCCGTACGCAGGGCCGGGTCGCCCGCATCGAGTCGTTCGGAAGCCTTCGACATGTTGATGAGCTTTCGCCGTTCGGCGGCATATTCTTTGGAAAGCAGCCACGACAACGGCACCTTACTAAATGCTGGGTCGGCGTAGTACCGGGCCCGGTCTTCGAACGCCAGCTTTTTAGCTTCAACCAGCACGTGCAGATAATCGGCACTATTGTGTTTCAGGGCTTTCAGATCAAAGCCCTCCAGAATATTCAGCATTTGCAGCACGGCAATACCCTGCCCATTGGGCGGTAGTTCATGCACATCGAAGCCCCGGTAGTTGGTCGAAACCGGCTCGACCCACTCGCTTTGGTGGGCTACCAAATCGGCCTTGCGTAAAGGCAGGCCATGTTTCCGGGCATACCGGTCCATGACATCAGCCAGCTTACCCTTGTAAAATGCATCGCGCCCCCCGGTGGCAATAGCCTCGTAGGTAGCCGCCAGTTGCGGGTTCCGAAACAGACTCCCCTCTGCCGGAGAGTTCCCATCGACCAGAAATGTTTGTCGAAAATTCGCAAACTCACCCACTACAGCCTGATTATCGGTTAGTCGGCGGGCCGCTACCTGCCATGAGTGGGCAATCACCTGCGGCACGGGTACCCCCTCGCGGGCGTACCGGATGCTCGGCTTCAACAGGGCTGGCATGCGGATTCTACCAAAGCGTTGGTGCAGGGCATACCACCCATCGACCGTGCCCGGCACCGAAACCGACAGGGGGCCATACAGCGGAATTTGTTTTTGCGCACCCAGCCGCGCCCGCAGGCTATCGTACGAGAGCCCCATCGGCGAGCGACCGCTGGCATTGAGCCCATACAGCCGCCGGTCTTTGGCCGACCAGACAATGGCAAACAAATCGCCCCCAATGCCGCCATTATTGGGCTCCACAACGCCCAAAGCGGCATTGGCTGCAATAGCCGCATCGACGGCCGTACCGCCCTGCTTAAGAATATCGAGCCCAATCTGCGTAGCCAGCGGATGGCTGGTAGCCACCATGCCGTGACGACCCAGCACGGGGCTTCGGGTGGCAAAGTTGGCACCACTGATTCGGTCGCCTTTGCCCGGTGTTTGGGCCGACACCGGTACGAGGCTACCGCCTGCCAGCATGAGCAGAGCGCCCCCCAACAAACACAAGCGAGTTGACAGAGTGATAACGGATTTCATACGGGTAAAACAGATACCTTCTCAGCAAGGCATTTGCGCTGTTCTTCTACCCTGAAGCCTGAGAGGGGTGTTAAAACATACCCGATTCATCCCCCGACAGCCCCTGAACGCGCTCCCACGAAAACGGGTACCAAATCCCGTTGTAATCGTCGAAAACCTCGGTAGCAGGCTCGCAGGCAAATAGCTTGTAGTTAAACTTGGGGTAGTCTTTCGCCAGGTACCCCGGATAGTAGTACGTTTTGCCAACCCGACGGGCATATTCTATCTTCTGCAACATCAGGAATTTACCCAGACTCTGCTTGCGGTAGGCCGGGTCGTAGAAGTTCATGATGCCGGCGATACTCTCCAATCCATTGTCGAAAATACCGGCGGCAATAAGCTTCCCGCCGTCGCGCACCTCCACTACGTAGGTATCGAACACATTGAATACAGATCCATTAAGCAAACACGACTCAACCGACTCGGGTGCGTCGAAATCGATTCCCCCCTTGTAGTCTGCATACAGCGTTTCCAACTCCTGCGTAAGCCGAAAGGGTGTTACAGATACCTCGAACCCACCGTTGATTTTCAGAATTCGGAGCTGACTTTTGCCGTAGATCACGTTGGGCAGCACCAACCGCAACCAGTACACCTGACACAGTTTGTCTTCAAAAAAAACGTACCGGCACGTAAACAAGTCCTGCTGCATTCGGAAGTACCCTTCGCTCAGGTACAAATCGAGGTCTCGGCCTCTCATCGGCTGTAACATTTATGGATGGGCCTCAATTTCGGTTTTTGGGCAATGGAATGCAACCCCAACAAAAAAGCCCAACCGATTGGCTGGGCTTCTGTATGCGTGTACACGCCTGAAATTATTGCAACTGGGCAACCGCAGCCTTGATCCGGCCAACGGCTTCAACAAGGTTCTCGTCGGAAGCTGCTGTGCTGATACGCAGGCAGTTAGGCGCACCAAAGCCAGAGCCCGCTACCGTGGCCACATACGCTTTGTTGAGTAGCCAAAGCGCAAAATCATCCGAGTTCTGAATGGTTGTTGTCCCGTCCGATTTCCCGTAGTACGCACTCACGTCCGGAAACGCGTAGAAAGCGCCCGTAGGCACGTTGACCTTAAAGCCCGGAATATCTTTCAACAGTTTTACCACCAGATCCCGACGGCGCTTGTAAGCTTCGTTCATGGCGTAGGTTGGCTCCATCGTACCCGTCAAGGCAGCTACGGTGGCCTTTTGGGCAATCGAGTTTGTCCCCGACGTTACCTGACCCTGTAGTTTCTCTACCCCGTCGGCAATCCATTTGGCAGCACCGATGTAGCCAATCCGCCAGCCGGTCATGGCAAACCCTTTTGCCACGCCATTAACCGTAATCACGCGGTCGGCAATTTCGGGGATTGAACCGATGCTGAAATGTCCTTCGGGGGTGAAGTTGATGTATTCGTAAATCTCGTCAGCGAGCACATACACATTGTCGTGACGGGCAATCACATCCCCAATCGCGCGCAGTTCAGCCTCCGAATATACCGATCCGGTTGGGTTGTTGGGCGATGCAAACATCACCACCTTGGTCCGGTCGGTGATGGCGGCTTCGAGTTGCTCGGGAGTCACTTTAAAATCGTTCTCAAAGGCTCCGTCGATCACCACCGAACGCCCTTCGGCCAGCTTCACCATTTCGGAGTAGCTCACCCAATAGGGCGCAAAAATGATGACCTCGTCGCCGGGGTTCACCAACACGCTGATTACGTTAGCGAGTGAGTGCTTGGCCCCCGTTGATACCACAATGTTCTCGGGTTTCCAGTTAATGTTGTTGTCCCGTTTCAGCTTGTCTGCAATCGCTTTACGGAGATCGGGGTAACCCGCTACCGGCGAGTAACCGTGGAAACCATCGTCGATGGCTTTTTTGGCCGCATCACAAATGTGTTGTGGGGTTTTGAAATCAGGCTCTCCTACGCTGAGACTGATTACAGCGTGACCCTGAGCAGCCAGCTCACGGGCCATTTTGGTCATCGCCAGCGTCGAAGATTCCTCCAGCGCGTTGATCCGATCCGCTAAGGGATGGGTGGCGTTGAGCGTTGCAGACATAACAGTGAATTGTACGTTAATATTTTGACAACAAATCGACCGCAAAGATACTATGATTGTATCGTAAAGGCCTGATTATTGACAAAATATAATTTCTACAACGCCACAAGCCGGGCTTTCTCGTTGGGCCAAAATACCGCCGGGCCTCTGACCCGACGGCAACGAGTATCCTGTCTACCGCCGGTTGGCTTTCCAGCGGCTCACTTTGGCTTCGGTCACGGCCGTTCCGTTGGTGGCAGCGGGCTTACGGTTGGCAAATAGCTGAGCCGCCAACACGGCTGCCAGTTGAGTCTCAGCAGCATCCGGCGCCGGTTTAAGTACGTCGGGCGTGAAGTACCGGTTTACAAAGTGCGTATCGAAGTTGCCCGACGTAAAGGCTGGGTGCTCCATCACGTATTGGCAGAAAGGCAATGTCGTTTGTACGCCCGTAATCTGATACTCATCGATAGCCCGAATCATTTTCTGGATGGCCTCGGTGCGGTCGTTACCGTAGGTGATGAGTTTGGCAATCATCGGGTCGTAATAAATCGGAATCTCCATACCCTGCTCGAAACCATCATCCACACGCACGCCATTTCCCTGCGGCCGCACATAGGTTTGCAGCGTACCTACGTCGGGCAGGAAGTTGTTGGTAGGGTCTTCGGCATACACCCGCACCTCCACCGCATGCCCTTTTATTTCGAGGTCTTCCTGTTTAATAGTCAGCTCTTTTCCCTCGGCAATGTAAATCATCTGCTTCACCAGATCCACGCCCGTAATCTGCTCGGTTACGGGGTGCTCTACCTGCAGGCGGGTGTTCATTTCGAGGAAATAAAAGTTCAGTTGATCGTCGACGATAAACTCAACCGTACCCGCCCCGTAGTACCCACAGGCGCGGGCCACATCGACCGCACACCGACCCATTTCGGCCCGGATTTCGGGCGTCAATACAGCCGATGGCGCTTCTTCCACTACTTTCTGATGCCGACGTTGCACCGAGCATTCGCGTTCGAACAGGTGAATAATATTGCCGTGCTGATCGCCCAGCACCTGAATCTCGATGTGCCGGGGCGAGGTCACATACTTCTCAATAAACACCGATCCGTCGCCGAAGGCCGAAATAGCCTCACTTACGGCACGGTCCATCTGCTCGTCAAAGTCTTCTTCGCGCTCTACAATCCGCATCCCTTTGCCGCCCCCGCCCGCACTTGCCTTGATCAGAATCGGGTAGCCGATCTGCGCCGAAATAACTTTAGCCTCTGCCCGGTCTGAGATAGCCGAAGGCGTGCCCGGCACCATCGGAATATTGTACGTCGACACGGCGGCTTTGGCGGCCAGTTTGCTACCCATCACCTCGATACTTTCGGGCGAAGGCCCCACAAAGATCAACCCGGCCTCGCGCACCAGTTGGGCAAATCGGGCATTTTCAGACAAAAACCCGTAGCCGGGGTGAATGGCGTCGACCCCTAACTGGCGGCACACCTCGATAATGGTGTCGGCTTTCAGGTACGACTCCGACGAGGGGGCTGGCCCAACACAAACAGCCTCGTCGGCATACCTGACGTGCAGCGCGTGCCGATCGGCTTCGGAATAAATGGCCACGGTTTGGATACCCATTTCGCGGCAGGTGCGCATGATACGGAGGGCTATTTCGCCCCGATTGGCAACAAGTAGTTTACGGATGCTTGGCATTGGTCTGTACAACGAAGTGGCACTTCGTTGGGCCGTCAGGCCTGAAAAGTAAGTACAGAAAAAGTAGCCGAATGGCTCAACGAAGTGCCACTTCGTTGTACAATATGCAAATTAGCCAAACGGTACGGAATGTTCATAAAATTGAATTTTAGGACGTTGAATTGGCCAATGCCAACATTTCCTGTATTTTTGCACTTATTGAACTAACGACACCCGTATTTCGCTTAATAACAGGCACATAACCGGATAAACGACTCTAAAAAGTGGATTTATTTGAGAAATTACGTACGAACCTGGGGCCGATAGGCTCCTCGTCGAAAGAGCTAAGTGGTCATCACTATTTTGCATTTCCAAAGTTAGAGGGCGAACTCGGTCCACATATGATGTTCCGGGGCAAGCGTATGCTCAACTGGAGCTTGAATAATTACTTAGGGTTAGCCAACCATCCGGAGGTACGCAAGGCCGATGCCGATGCCACTGCCGAATGGGGCCTGGCCTACCCGATGGGCGCCCGTATGATGTCGGGCAACTCCGATCTGCACGAAGAACTGGAGGCCCGTCTGGCCAAATTTGTCGGTAAAGAAGACGCTTTCCTGCTCAATTATGGGTATCAGGGGGTTATGTCGGCTATCGAAGCCGTAGTGGATCACCGCGACGTGATCGTGTACGATGCCGAGTGCCATGCCTGCCTTATCGACGGGATTCGGCTGCATAAAGCCAAGCTGGGTGAGTACTATAAGTTTAACCACAATGACATGGCCAGCCTGGAGAAAAACCTGCAGCGGGCCGAGAAGAAAGCCGCCGAAAAAGGCGGTAGCATTCTGGTTATCACCGAAGGCGTATTCGGTATGTCGGGTAAAGTGGGTAGCCTCGCCGAGATTGTAGCCCTGAAAGAGAAATATGAATTCCGTCTGCTGGTCGACGATGCCCACGGGTTTGGTACGATGGGCGAGACCGGCGCGGGCGTTGGCGAAATGCAGGGTTGCCAGGAAGGCATAGATCTGTACTTCTCAACATTTGCCAAGTCGATGGCGGCCATCGGGGCTTTTATTGCCGGTGACCACGACATCATCATGTACCTCAAGTACAACATGCGCTCGCAAACGTACGCTAAGGCCCTGCCCATGCCGTACGTAATTGGCGCCATGAAGCGTCTTGACCTGATTCAGCAGCACCCCGAACTGCGGGCTAAGTTGTGGGAAAACGTACAGGCGCTACAGAGTGGCTTGCGGGCCCGTGGGTTCAACATTGGCGATACAACCTCGCCGGTTACGCCGGTCCTGCTGCAAAGCGAGGGTGGCGTAGCCGAGGCCACGGCACTCGTCCGCGACCTACGCGAGAAACACGGTGTATTCTGTTCGATTGTGGTGTACCCCGTTGTGCCCAAAGGCGTGATTATGTTGCGGGTTATTCCAACGGCTGCCCACTCCTTGGAAGACGTTGAATACACCCTGAATGTGTTTAGCGAAGTGGCCGAAAATCTCAAAAATGGCCTCTACAGACAATTGGTGGCCTCTCCGGTAGCCGAAGAGACCGTTGAAGTGTCGGCTGAGTCTGCCGCAGAATAAGGTTAGGTAACGCTTTTTGCATTTTTCTCCTATTTTTTTGGGTCAGCTATTGCGTTGTATATAAGAATGCCTAAATTTCAGCCGAAAACCGCGTTTTTAGCGGATTTAGGGCATTTTTAACAATTAAACCTCATCCGTACTATCATGGCACGATTTGATGAAGTAAAGAATCTGGTGATGTCACTGGAAGCTGATTTCGAGAAATTCTACGAGAAGAATAATCAGGCAGCAGGCACGCGTGTACGCAAAGGCATGCAGGACCTGAAGACGTTGGCCCAGCAAATTCGCTCAGAAGTTCAGGAAGCTAAAAACGCGGCTGCTAAGTAATAGCCCGTTCTCTCCTTATGAAAGAACCCACTGGAAATCAGTGGGTTCTTTTGTTTTAGACCCTTCACCAATAAGGCAGGACTTAGATTTTCTCCCGGTGCATGAGCCTGGCCACACCGCGCGTTGTGACCTTACCCGTTTGCTTATCGCGGACTTCGCCCAGAATTTCGGCAATGTGCCGGGCCTCGTCAATTGACTGCACCGTAAACGTGACTTCGTAGTCGGTATCAACAAACATAGGCCGCAAAAACTCCAGCGTTTGGCCCAGATACACCGAACCGTATCCCGGAAATTCGGTGCCCAACACTTTGGTGAAGATACTTGCCCCCAACATCCCGTGAATAATCGGTCGTTTGAAGGGAGTTTGAGCCGCAAATTCGGCATCCAGATGAAGGGGATTGTTGTCGCCCGTAACGCGGGCAAAGTCTTCTACATCGGCCTGCGAGAACCGAAAAGCGTGACTGTACGTGGCATGAAGACCAAATTCAGGCGTCATAAGTTGGAGTTATAGAGGTGATTCCCGTAGATTCAGGACGCTAAATAACCGCCAAATAGTATGTCTATGACTTCACGACGCCATTTTCTTCGCTGGGGAGCGCTGGCTCTGCCTCAGTTTCAACTGGCTAAGCTGATTCCGGGCGCAAAACCCGTTGCCAAAAAGCCAATTGTTGTTTCAACTTGGGACAGCGGCAAAACAGCGAATAATGGTGCCTGGCCCGTGTTGCAAAAAGGTGGCTCGGCGCTCGATGCGGTCGAACAGGCCGGGATCTTTATCGAAAACGAACCCAGCTGCTGCGTAGGTCTGGATGGCAACCCCGACCGCGACGGATATGTAACTCTCGACGCCTGCATCATGGACCATCAGTACAATTGTGGGTCGGTGGTGTTTCTGGAGCGGATCAAGCACCCGATTTCGGTGGCCCGGAAGCTTATGGAGACGACTCCACACGTGATGCTTGCCGGTGAGGGTGCCCAGCAGTTTGCCGTAGCTAATGGTTTTGCGCTGGAACCCCAAAAACTCTCCGCTGATGCCGAGCGTACGTACCGTCAATGGCTTAAAAAATCAGAGTACAAGCCTATTATCAATATTGAAAACCAACCCCGGCCCAAACCGGACCGCAAAGGCAACGGACCGTTTGCACCGTCGTACTTCGACGATGGTACGCCCAACCACGATACCATGGGCACCGTGGCCCTCGATGCCGCCGGTAACTTGTCGGGTATGTGTACCACGAGCGGCATGGCGTTTAAGATGCGGGGTCGTATTGGCGACTCACCCATCATCGGAGCGGGCCTGTACGTCGACAACGAGGTAGGGGCCGTAACCTGCTCCGGACAAGGCGAAGAGGTGATTCGGATGTGCGGTTCGCACCTGGTCATTGAGTTTATGCGGCAGGGCAAAAGCCCCGAGGAGGCTTGTCGGCTAGCCATTGAACGGATTGTAAAACGCGATGTCAACCGGGCCAAAGAATTTCAGGTCGGCTTTATTGCGCTGAGCAAAGCGGGCGAAATTGGCGCGTATTCGGTGCAGCCCAACTTCTCGTACACGGTTATGGCCGACGGCATCAACAACGTGACAACGGCATCGAAAAGTTATTTCAAGTAAATGCAGGAGCCGCGGCCTCAATCTATCGTGTGTCGCGGCACCTTACTAAATACCCCGTAGCTTTGTGAGCAGTTGCCTGCCGCTGGCGGGCCGGTTATTGCTTATGTTAAAACGCTTGTTTTCGCTCGACACCGCATCGCAGAAGCGGGTCTTCGGGCTGGATGTGCTCCGGGCCGCGGCCATTCTGATTGTGGTTGATGCACACGCCAACAACGCGCTGGGGTCGTACCATCAGGGCGGGTTACTTCATCAGTTTCTGCCCGATGGCGTGGAGTTGTTCTTTGTCCTGAGCGGGTTTCTGATTGGAGGAATCCTGATCCGAATTTATGAACAGGAAGGCCGCATGGACGGACCCGTACTGATGAATTTCTGGGTACGCCGATGGTTCAGGACTTTACCAAACTATTATCTGGTGCTGGGCGGTATTATCGGTATCAATCTGATTCAGGCGTTTCTGACCGGGCAGCATCACTCGCTACCAGCCAAATGGACCCTTGCCAGCTATTTTGTTTTTCTACAGAATTTTGCCTGGTACGTACCCGATTTCTTCCCCGAAACGTGGAGTCTGGCTATTGAAGAATGGTCGTACCTGTTTATTCCGCTTATTTTGCTCCTCTGGCACCGGCTGCGCCCGGCCCATTGGTCGCAGCAGCGGGTTGTCCTGGCTGTTATCCTGACGGTAATTGTGGGGACTAACCTACTCCGGCTGGTTTTGGCGTTACAGCAGCCAATTTCGGCCGGTGAGCTGGGATTTCGGGGCATTGTCATCACCCGGCTCGATGCCATTGCGTATGGTGTACTGGCGGCTTACGTGAAGCAGTATTACCCCGCTTTCTGGCGTAGCCCCATGGCCCAGAAAAACGCGTTCTGGCTGGGACTGGTCATGACTGTCATCACCGCATTTACCGCGTCGATTCTGATCCTGGCTTTTTACGTCGACAGTGGCGTGTACCCAGCGTATGTATTTTACAAGCGTACGTTTTACTTTCTGGTGATTGGTTTGAGCATGATGCTGCTCATTCCGCGGATGGACGCCTGGCGGTCGGCTACGGGCTGGATTCCCCGCGCCATTACCCACGTCAGTCTGATTTCGTACTCGCTGTACCTGCTCAACCTGACGCCCGTGATGGGGCTGCTCATCAACCGCATCCCGACAACTTCACTGACGGTTGGGTACGGCAAGGTGGTTTTGTTCTGGATAGTCAGCCTGGGGCTGTCGACCCTGCTGCATAAGTACTACGAATTACCCATGACGAGCCTCCGCGACCGTATGTCGAAGCGCGAACCCCACCTTACCGAGACGGCCAACGTCCACTGATTTGTTAGCTGGAATGGTCGCTGACGATCACCCAACGGCCTTTGAGCTTGCGCCACAACAAGGTGTAATGCCCACCGGCATCGCCTACCTGCGGGCGGGTCAGGTGCCACTTGCCAATCACGTACGCCACATTGGGGGCCGGAAATTCGAGTTTCAGAATATCAAACTTGAGCGTTCCCATCGAGGCCCGGTCGGGGTAGCGCTTCTTGTAGTTGGCTAACGTAGCCTCGTACCCTTTGGTCACCCCGATCTTGCCCACAAACGTGAGCGAATCCGACTGCCAGTAGCCGTTCATAAAATCGTCGACCCGGCCCGCATTCCAGTCGGTTGTCTGGCGGTCAAGAATAGCCAAAATAGCCCGGCGGTCGGCGGCCGACTGCGCCGTGGCTGCACCAGCAGCCCAAAACAACAATACCGCAACAAATACCTTTCGCATAGCAGAAACAAACCCGTTTGCAGGTTCGGCAACAATATACACACGAAACCGAAACAGGGTCATGGCCGTCCCTCCTATGCTCACCGAATCGTATCGATCCGAACGGCTCCTCCCCGCCGGAGCGAATCGGGCCGGAGCTTCCGCCGACCGGGCCGGGTAGTATCAATTGGGACTTCCCGGTTCTGATTCGGATTCACGGGTTTTGCCTGCGGACGCGCCGGGCGGGCCTGCTGGGGATTCGGGGTCGAGGTCGATTGGTTCATTACCGGCGCCTGTTGCGCTCCGGCCGTCAACGACAGACCAAGGAGGCTCATCATAAGAAAGAGGCTCGTTTTCATACGTAGTGTATCAATTTTAGTTTGTGATTTCTTTTGAATATTACGTGCTCCCAAACAGCAAATGGGCTGTAACAAAAGAAGCCGGACGGGTGCTATTCCCATCCGGCTTTTTCTGGGCCATCACATTTATGGATTACGTATTTATGGATTACGTAGAAACGCAATCTATTCCGTCTCCAGTGCTTGTTTACCGATTCGTTGTGCTGCGGGGGCTCGTTGTATTGCTCCGACGACCGTTTCGCATATTCGAGTTCGTATCCATAGTCTGGTTCGTGGTGCGGTCCGTTGAGCGTACCCGGTTCTGACTCCGGCGGGTATTCCCCTGCTGCATGGTCCGGTCTTCCTGCGTCGAGTAGCTACCACTATTGGTGCTTCCGGTGCCGGTTGTACCCGTAGTGCCGGTTGTGCCCTGCGTGTTGTAATTTCCCGAATTGGTATTCTGCGGGTTGGTCTGCGTAGTGCCCGTTGGCTGTTGCGTTGGCGTAATACCCGTGTTGTACTGACCACCCGTTGTGGTGGGCTGGGTCTGGTACGTGCCTGCGTTCGTGTTGGTGCTCGATGGCTGCGTCTGATACGTGCCTGAGTTTGTATTCGTGTTCGACGGATTGTTCATCGTACCCGTGTTCGTGGTACCCGTACCAGTGGTCCCGGTTGGCGTTTGCGTCGAGTTCGTTGTCTGTGCCTGAGCGTTCAGGGTCATACCGGCTGCCAGCATGAGGCCCATGATCATTAGCTTTTTCATCACTAAAACCTGTTTTGTCTATAGTTTTGGTCGTTTACCAAAATCTTAACCCTCGGCTTTTAGATGATGTTCGTTTTTATTGAGGGAACGGGCCAGCTCGAAGCCCCACAAAGCAAGTTAAATCTAATTAGTGAATACTTAAAACGCTACAGTTTAAGCCGAATAGCTTCTTCTTTCAGCCTTGCCTTGTCGATAGGGACTACCCCCACTGACTCACAAACGAGCCCTCCGCCGAGGTTCGACAAACCGGCCACCAGTTGGGGCGGCTGACGCAGTGCCACGCAGCAGGCCGCAATGCTAATGACAGTGTCGCCCGCACCCGATACGTCCGATATTTGCCGCAGGTGAGCCGGCAAGCGGTGTTGCTGATTATCGAAGTCAATATACACCCCCCGCTCCGACAGGGTAATGAGTGCGCCCTTGATCTGCAACGATTCTTTCAGCGTATCAACTGCCTGCTGAAACTCAGCGGGGTCGTCGACATCAAATTCCAGCTTCAGGCCTTCCTTCAATTCTTTCAGGTTTGGCTTGAAAAGTGTGGTATGGTGGTAATTCAGGAAATTGCGCTTTTTGGGATCAACAACCGTCGGAACGCCCTGCTCGTTGGCGAAGGCCGTGATTTCGGCAATCGACTCGGCGTTGAGCACTCCTTTGTCGTAATCTTCAAAAATAACTACCTGACAGGTCGGAATCAGCTCTTTGGCCTTAGCAATGAGCCGGGCCCGCTCCGTAGTCGTAATATGCTTGTCGGTTTCGGTATCGACCCGTACCACCTGCTGCGAACCGGCAATAATCCGCTCTTTGATCGTGGTAATCCGTGACTCACTCCGAATCAGCCCATCGCACGACAGACAACGCTCATTCAATTGGCCAACCAGCCGGTCACCGGGCTCGTCGGTCCCGATCACCGAACAGATAATAGCCTCAGCGCCCAATGCCTGCACATTAAGGAGCACATTGCCCGCCCCTCCCAGCCGCAACTCCCGCCGAACCACATTCACGACCGGAACCGGGGCCTCGGGCGATATACGGTCAACGCGGCCCCACACGTAGGAGTCGAGCATCACATCGCCAATAATCAGCACCCGGAGGTTGTTGAATGCATTGAAAAGTTCATCGATGGCGACTTCACGCGGTGTATTTCCATGCGAGGCATTTCCGTTCTGGGCATTGCCATGCCCGACCGTATCGAGTGCAGGACTCATGAGCAGCATTTGAGTTGTTTCTGGGTGCAAAGAAACGAAAAAGGCGTGGCACCAATGTACCTTTGCCTATGACTTTACCAAACCGCGACTCTGCTGTTATCTGGCATCCGTTCACTCAGATGCAAACAGCCCCGCTCCCGATTCCGATTGTTTGGGGCGAGGGTAGCCTGCTTTTCGACGCATCGGGCCGGTCATTTCTGGACATGATTTCGTCCTGGTGGGTAAACCTGCACGGGCACAGCCACCCCTACATTGCCCAGCGTGTGAGCGAGCAACTCAATACCCTGGAGCATGTCATTTTTGCTGATTTTACGCACGAACCGGCCGTACAGCTAGCCGAGCGGCTCTTACCTCTACTACCCTCCAACCAACGCCGGGTGTTTTACTCCGACAATGGCTCTACCGCGGTAGAGGTAGCCCTGAAAATGGCATTTCAGTACTGGCATAATCTGGGGCAGCCGCGTCGGCGGGTAGTCGCTTTCGAAGACGCCTACCATGGCGACACCTTCGGAGCCATGGCCGTTGGCGGGCGCAGTGCCTTTACGGCTCCGTTTGTTCCGTTTCTGTTCGATGTTGAATACCTGCCCGCCCCCACGCCCGGCCGGGAGGAGGCCGTACTCGAACAGGCCCGGCACCTGTTTGCCGACGATGTGGCCGCGTTTATTTTTGAACCGTTGGTGCAGGGGGCCGGCGGCATGGTTATGTACGAGCCAGAGCCGTTACAGGCGCTTATCCGCATGGCACGTCAGCACGGTGCCCTTGTGATTGCCGACGAGGTGATGACGGGCTTTGGGCGTACGGGCAAGACATTTGCCTGCCACTACCTGACCGAACAACCCGACCTAATGTGTTTGTCGAAAGGGCTCACCGGCGGCACCATGGCCCTGAGCGTAACCACCTGCACGGCGGCCATCTACGAAGCGTTTCTGTCGACCGACCGCTACAAGACCCTGTTTCACGGGCACTCATTTACGGCTAATCCGGTGGCCTGTGCCGCGTCGTTGGCCAGTCTCGATTTATTACAGAAACCCGAAACGGAACAGGCCATTGCCCGCATCGCGCAACAGCACCAAACCTTTGCCGAAACGCTACGGCAGCACCCGGCAGTTGAGAATGTACGGCAGCGCGGCACGATTCTGGCGTTCGATCTGCGGGTTTCGGGCGAAGGCAGCTCATATTTCAACAGTATTCGGGACGTGGCCTACCGCTACCTACTTGACCGGGGTATTCTGATGCGACCCCTGGGTAACGTGCTTTACCTGCTTCCCCCCTACAGCACCACCAACGGGCAGCTCGACGAGGCTTACACGGCTATTCTCGGCTTACTCGATATACTCTGATAGGCAAAATGGCCTGCCCGATGCCGAAATGACATCGGGCAGGCCATTTTAAACAGACCCGCACGGGCGGCTATACTTCAACCGATGACGTGTACCGGTCAACAACTTCATTAGGGTGCACCTGCAACACATTGGCCAGTACCAGTAATACAAGCGTGCGGGAAGCAATTTTCCGGGGAACATTAGCCAGGCTGGCGAAGGCATCGACCGTGATGGTCTGGTGCTGGCTCAGGTGTTGCATCAGCACCCGCTCTTTGTCGCCATAAGTAAAGCGTACGCTACGGTCGGCCCGCTGCCCTTTCAGAATTTCCCGCACCTCTTTACTTGCCTGCACCGAGCGATCGGCTACGCGGACATAGGCTTTTTTCTCCTCGGGCTTATCAGCGTCGAGAACCACGTAATGTGGCCGACCGGGGCTGGCTGGAATCTTAAACAGCAGAACTTCGCGCTCGTCGTACAACGGAATACGCTCTACGGTGTACGGAATGGCCGGAAAGCAGAATTTCTGAATGGCGCGTTCGAGCAGGTAAAGGTCTTCGTCGGCATGTTTGAGGCCGGGAATACTCAGGTCGTCGTTCACACCGATAAAGAGCAGCCCGCCTTCTGAATTGGCAAAAGCGACTACCTCACGGATAATTTTTTCGGGGTGATTGACTTTCAATTTAAACTCGATCTGCTGGCCTTCACCCCGACGAACCAGATCTTTGAGTGCCCGGTAGTCCATAATTGGCTTACTGATTGTGTGGAGCACTTACTTGTCTAAATATACAACGGGTATTTAAAAACACAAGTACGGCTTTCCGGCGGATGTTATTATCTTGTTACGAAGTTGAGCGAATGGCGTTAAGGCCCAACTTTCTGGCCACAAAATCGGTTATCTGAACAGGGTCGCAGGGCCCACCTGTCTGATTAACCTAACTTAATAACACAAAAATGCTACTAAACGTTGCCTTAGTCATCGGGACGTTTCTGTTCATGGAAGGCGTTGCCTGGTTTACCCATAAGTACGTCATGCACGGTATTTTGTGGAGTTGGCACCGCGATCACCACAACCACCACAAAGGCTTTTTTGAACGAAACGACCTGTTTGCCGTCGTTTTCAGCGCCGTTTCCATCTCGCTGATCGTAACGGGTGTCGAGGTAGAGTCGCTCCGTTTTCTGGCCTGGATCGGCGGTGGCGTAACCCTATACGGCATCTTCTACTTCGTTTTCCACGACATTATTGTTCACCAGCGGGTGAAGTTCAAACACCGCTTTACTGGCCCGTATATGCAGCGAATCATCCGGGCGCATTACATTCACCACAAAGTACACACCAAAGAGGGCGCCGAGGCCTTCGGGTTTTTGTACGCTCCCAAGAAATACGACCGGAACGTTCGGTCGACTACATCGGCTACCGAAGCCTAATCGGTAAACTCTGAGTACACGCATGAACCGCACAACCAACCTTCACCGCTTACGAACCGAACAGTTTGATATATGTATTTTAGGCGGTGGAGCCACTGGGGCCGGTTGTGCACTCGATGCAGCCAGTCGGGGTTTGAAAACAGCCCTGATCGAACGCAACGATTTTAGTTCGGCCACCTCCAGCAGCTCGACCAAACTGGTGCATGGCGGGGTGCGGTATCTGGAGCAAGCCTTCAAAAAACTCGACCCCAGGCAGCTTTCTATGGTCCGAAAGGGCCTATACGAACGCCAAACTGTATTGCGGCTGGCTCCGCACCTGGCCCATCCGCTCGCTCTGCTCACGCCCTGTAAAAACTGGTTTGCTGGCCTCTACTTTACCATTGGCCTGAAGCTGTATGATCTGCTGGCCGGCAGCCGCCGGTTGGCGCCCAGCCGCTGGCTCTCCCACCGGGAGGCTCTGGATTACTTCCCGGCCTTTTCAACGAAAGGGTTTCACAGTGCCGTGCTGTACTACGACGGGCAGTTCGACGATGCCCGTTTCAACCTGGGCCTGGCCCAAACAGCCGATGGGCAAGGCGCGGCCGTAGCCAACCATTGCTCGGCAATTCGGTTTGAGACCGATGACACAGGCGCGGTTCGGGCGGTGCTGCTGCGCGACGAGCTTAGTGGCGAGACATTCTGGCTGCGGGCGCGCGTATTTGTGAATGCTACGGGCACATTGGCCGACTCGCTCCGGCGCGAGGCCAACCCCAATCAGGCTAACCGGATGCGCGCCAGTAAAGGGGCACACGTAGTTTTGCCCATGCAGGCTGTGGGCAATACACGGGCCGCTCTGCTCATTCCCGAAACGTCGGACGGGCGCGTGCTATTTGCTATTCCGTGGCGGGGTCATTACCTCATCGGTACCACCGACACCGAAGCCGACCCCACCGAAACGCCGTATCTACAACCCGACGAGGCTTCGTTTTTGCTCAAGCACGTCAGCGAGTACCTGACCGTTCCGCTCTCGGCCGAGCAGATCACAGGCGGATTTGCCGGCTTACGGCCCCTTCTGCAAGCCGACCCCAATGCCGACTCGAAAAGCCTGGTTCGTGACCACGAAGTAGAAGTCGACGAACAGTCGGGACTGGTCAGTATTATGGGCGGCAAATGGACAACCTACCGGCTTATGGCGCAGGACACCATCGACGTGTGCTGCGAGCGGCTGGGAATCCATAAAGAGTGTCATACCGACGAACTGACCTTACTTGGGGGGGCTGGATACACACCCGATTTTGTGGAATCGCTGGTGAAGCGCCATGTGCATATTCCGGCGCAAACAATCCGGCACCTGGCCCAGACGTACGGCACACAGGCAACGGTCGTGCTCGACCTGATCGAAGCCGACCCGGCTCTGGGCGAAGAATTGGTGGCGGGTCATCCTTTCGTGAAGGCCGAAGTTTGCTATGCGGCACGCCACGAGATGGCCCAGACCCTCGAAGACCTGCTACTACGTCGGATTCGGCTCGGCCTTGTCGACTGGCGGGCGGCTTTAGCGGCTATCCCTACTGCTACGGCGCTATTGAGCACCGAACTGGGCTGGTCAGATGCACACGCCCAAGCGCAGCAACAGGCCTTCAAAACCCAAATTCAGACCTACATCGAGCAGGCGAAGCATAGCCACCCTGAACCGCTATTAAAGTGATGAGTGATAAACGATGAGGGATGAGTTGGCTGGCGCGTCTTTTTACGCTTGCGCCAGCCAACTCATCCCTCATCGTTTATCACTCATCACTCACAGACAGGCCCCGTAACAAGATGCTACGGGGCCTGTTTGCGTATAAAAGGCGGGATTCACTCCCGATTAATATTCATCTTCATTGAAGAAGAAATCGTCTTTGGTCGGGTAATCCGGCCAGATTTCTTCGATGCTTTCGTAAGGTTGTCCATCGTCTTCCAGCTCCTGAAGGTTTTCAACCACTTCGAGCGGGGCTCCCGAGCGAATCGAGAAGTCAATGAGTTCATCTTTGGTGGCGGGCCAGGGGGCATCTTCCAGATACGACGCCAATTCGAGTGTCCAGTACATACGTATTACTTGTTTTAGAGTCTTGCTTTATGAGGGTGCAAAAGTAAAAAAATTTATATATCCAAGGGTCCTTTCGTAAAATTCTGCCCTCAGATAGAATAAACGGCATTTAGGCCATAAACTGAGTGGCTATGCATTTGTTTATTTTGCACTCAAATAAAGCTTTTTCACCATGCAAATCGAAATCTGCTGTTACTCGCTCACCGATTGCCACACCGCCGAACAGGCCGGCGCCGACCGGATTGAACTCTGCGGAGGCCTAAGCGACGGCGGCCTGACCCCCAGCGCGGGGCTGCTCCGACTCGTTAAAGAGCACGTCAAGATTCCGGTTTGGGTGATGATTCGACCGCGCGGGGGCGATTTTGTGTATGATGATGCCGAAGTGGCCGTTATGGAAGCCGACATCGACCTGGCGCGCCAACTCGGTGCCGATGGGCTGGTACTTGGTTGCCTGCAACCCGATGGCTCTGTAGATGAAGCACTCACCCGGCGGCTAATCGACCGGGGGCAGGGATTACCCGTTACGTTTCATCGGGCGTTCGATGTGTGCCGCGATCCGCTATCGGCTCTGGAGGCCATCATCCGAACGGGTGCCGTGCGGATTCTGACATCGGGCCAGCAACCTAATGCCCCAGCCGGAGCCGCGCTGCTGCAAACGTTGGCCCAACAGGCCGCCGGGCGCATTCAGATTATGGCCGGGGCCGGTGTAAACGCCCAAAACGCCGAACAGCTCGCCCAAACCGGCGTCGATGCGCTTCACCTGAGTGGGCAACAAACAACGCCCAGCCCCATGCAATACCGGTCGGAGGTGGTGCGTATGGCATCGGCGGTGCAGGGCGAATACGACCGACATGGAGCCAGTCTGCCAAAAATCCGGCCGGTCGTCGAGCTGGTCCGCGCCTATACCGACGGAGCGTCCGCTACCCGTTGATCTCGGCAAATAAGTTTCGGCCAACCCGTTGCTGAACATCCCGCAGGGCATCGGCATAAGGCTGGTATAAAACCCGGGCGGGCGGCTGGTCAGTGCGGCTCAGGTCGGCATCCCAAAGCCCCGAATGATGCCACTCACGGTCCAGATGGTCCCAGTCGGGCCGGTCGATGATCGGATACAGGCAAACACCCCACAGGGGTACCCCCTGTTCAATGGCCGCCCGGCACTCTTCGCCCACAAACCGAATCCAGCCCGGCCGGTCGATACCGGGGTGACTCGTTTCGGTGAGGGCCACCGGGCGTTTGTACCGGCCGTAGGCTTCAATAAGCAGGCTACGCAGGGGCCGCCAACGCGGGTCGTTGCCTTCGTTGACCCACGGCAAAAAATCGAACGTGGGCACCACCCACTGGTTATTGTAGTAATAATTGAAACCCAGAATATCGAGGTTATCTTCGGTACCGCCCAGTTCAGGGCACATCCGGCCAGCCAGCATATCAACCGCCTGATACTGGTTCGTGTGGGCCTCAGCCGCCTGTCGAATCTGGTCGAGATCAGGGTGCAGAGGGGGCACCATATTCACCAGCGGCTCGGTAGTTAGAATACGGACTGTAGGGTCAATTTCGCGCATGGCCGCAATGCCTTCGATGTAGGCCCGCATCAGGCCGTATTTAACCGCAAACCCCTGGTTGGTGGTGTAAGGCTGCGTACCGCGGGCGTCGCCCCCCAGCCACGAGATAAAGCTCACCTCATTGATAGGCGTAACCACCAATGGGCCATCGGGGCGATTGTCGCGGTACATTTGCACAAAAGCGCGGCACAGGGCCGCAAACCGCCGGGCAAACATCGGATGCAGTGGGTGCAGATCGTCGGCGTAACCGAAGTGACAGATATCCCAGACCTGCTGAATACCGTGCACCCGGCCCCGCTCCATCAAGTACTGCACCTCAGACCAGTCGTACTGGTAGGGCCGTTTCTCGACCTTACTCCACCCGATTCCTTCCCGAACAGTGTGGAGGCCAAACGCCCGAATCCGCTCATAGTCGTCATCGCAGAGAACCAGGTGGCCGGTAATGTCGAGAAAATCGACCCGATTGCCGAAGCAGTTCAACTGGTCGGTACATTCAAAACCCGCCCACCAAAACGAGTCAAAAGGGTTCTGATTAGGGTTACTGGTAGTCATTCGTGAGGGTTTGAGGCCAATTGAATACTAATCGACACGGTTTCGATTTCGTTGCAAAAGCCGATTGAGTGGCCCCCTTCTCCGCGAATGACTACCCGTTGGGTGCAGGACAAGTTTATTTTTCGACAGGATTACAGGATTTTCTTTTATAAAAATAATCCTGTAATCCTGTCATAAAACTTTTTTGGCAAGCCTGCCGTGAGGAATCTTACTCCCTGGAACCTCGTCTTAAGCATGGAGACACGAAAGTCCTCAACCGCTTAATCCTCCCAATCAAACGACCGCTCAACGGCTTTGCTCCAGCCCCGTAGCAAGCGCGCGCGGGTGGGCTCGTCGAGATTCGGCTGGTATGTTTTGCTGACTCCCCAATTCAGGCACAGGTCGTCGGTATTTTTCCAGTACCCTACCGCCAGGCCAGCCGCGTAAGCAGCCCCCAAAGCAGTGGTTTCGGTGATGGTTGGGCGTACCACCGGCACATCGAGAATATCAGACTGAAACTGCATGAGGAGGTTATTGAGGGTCATTCCCCCGTCGACACGCAGTGAGCTCAGTTCCATACCAGCATCCTGCTCCATCGCCCGAACAACGTCGTAGGTCTGGTAAGCAGTGGCTTCGAGCACCGCCCGGGCAATATGCCCTTTATTGACAAACCGGGTCAGGCCGGCCACCACCCCGCGCGCGTTGGCTTTCCAGTAGGGTGCATACAGGCCCGAAAAAGCCGGCACAAAATACGCCCCGCCATTATCGTCGACGGTTTTGGCCAGCGTTTCTACGTCAGCACTGTTTTTGATCATGCCCAGGTTATCGCGTAACCACTGCACCAACGCGCCTGTAATAGCCACGCTTCCTTCGAGAGCGTAGTTGACTGGCTCATTGCCAAATTTATAGGCAACGGTTGTAAGCAGTCCGCAGGTCGACTCGCGTAATTCAGTACCCGTGTTGAGCAGTAAAAAGCATCCTGTACCGTACGTATTTTTGGCCTGACCGGGCTCAAAGCAGGTTTGCCCCACCAAAGCCGCGTGCTGATCGCCCAGAATACCGGCCACAGGCACACCCGGCATTACCTCCGAGGCCACCATGCCGTAGACCTCGCTACTTGAGCGGATAGTCGGCAGCATGGCACGTGGAATATTGAAATCGCGCAGAAGGTCATCGTCCCAATCAAGGGTGCGGAGGTTCATCAGCTGGGTCCGGCTGGCATTGGTCACATCAGTAATGTGTAACCCTCCCTGCGGGCCACCGGTCAGATTCCAGGTAACAAACGTGTCCATTGTCCCGAAGAGCGCATCGCCCCGCTCGGCATCGGCCCGCAAACCGGCCACGTTATCGAGCAGCCAGCGTAGCTTGAGGCCACTGAAGTAAGTAGCCAACGGCAGGCCGGTTTGCGCCCGAAACCGGTCTTGTCCACCCGTAGCCGAAAACGAGTTGACCAGATCGCCGGTGCGGGTATCCTGCCAAACCAGCGCATTATAATAGGGTTTTCCGGTTTTCCGGTTCCAGACCACCGTGGTTTCGCGTTGGTTGGTAATCCCGATTGCCTCAATATCGTTGGCGTGGAGTTTGGCCTTGATGCGGGCGAGGGCAATTACTTCGAGGGTATTTTTCCAGATTTCCTCGGGGTCATGCTCAACCCAGCCGGGCTGCGGGTAAATCTGCTTGTGTTCTTTCTGCGCCAGAGCCACAATGGTACCCTGCCGGTCGAAAACAATGCAGCGAGTACTGGTAGTGCCCTGATCAATAGCGGCAACGTAAGACATGAGTCAGTAAGGGTTTATTGCTAAACCACAAACTTGCCGATTGTTTGGGACTGTATCAAGTGTCGGGCCGTTGCGTGCGTGCAATATGCGCACACGGCCGCCTAACCCGTTGTGGGCGGGGAATCGTTACAACCAAACGAATGAGAAGAAACAGATTGGCTACCGCAAATCGTCGGGGGTGGTGATTTTGATGTTGGCGTAGTCCCCTTCGATCAGGGTGATCGGAAAATGAGCGTATTCGAGTACGCTGGCGCAGTCGGTAAAGAAAGGCTGCTCCTCTACGGCAAACGCCTGCCGAAACCAATCGAGCCGGAACGTCTGCGGAGTTTGCACGAGCCTTACCCGGCTCCGGTCTACGGCCTCACTTCGCCCCTCTTCATCAACGAGCCGCACCGAGTCTTTGGCCGGTACGCAGGTGACCGCGCTCCCGGTTTGGGCCGCCGTTTCAAAGCCCCGGCGGATAATATCGGTCGATACAAAAGGGCGCACCCCGTCGTGCACGGCCACAAACCCCTCAGGTGCATCGATAGCCGCCAACCCATTCCGTACGGATTGGAACCGCGAGGCCCCGCCAATAACGGTTTGTACCGGTACATCGAACCCATGCTCGGCGCACAGGGCCTGCCAGGTTTCGAGGTCGCGGGCGGGCAACACCAGTATAATGCGCAGATCGGGTGAATAGGCCCGAAATTGTTCGAGGGTATGCTGCAGGATAGGCTTGCCGTTGAGCAGCAAAAATTGCTTGGCTACTGCCGACTGCATACGGCTGCCACTGCCCCCGGCAACAATGATCGCGTAGTGGGTCATAAGGAAAAAAGGAGTGAGGAGATAGAAGTGAGAAGTGAGGAGTTGCTGACGCCTGAACATTACTTTCGCGTCAGCAACTCCTCACCGCCGGGCGACCCCGCCCTCACTTCTATCTCCTCACTCCTAAACGTTAGATAATCAGCATAGCGTCGCCGTAACTGAAGAAGCGGTATTTCTCTTTGATGGCCGTTTGGTACACCTCCTTCATGAACTCATGGCCACCAAACGCACTTGCCATCATAATCAGAATGGACTCAGGCAGGTGGAAGTTGGTCAGCAGGGCGTTGGCAATCTTGAAATCGTAAGGCGGGAAGATAAACCGGTCGGTCCAGCCTTCAACGGGCTTCAACCGGCTATTGGCCGACACCGACGACTCAATTGCCTTGAGCGACGTAGTGCCGATGGCACACACCCGCTTACCCGCATCGAGGGCGGTGTTGACAATCTGAGCCGAGTCAGACGGGATAGCGTAGTTTTCCGAATCTGTCTTGTGCTTGGTCAGGTCTTCTACATCGACCTGCCGGAACGTACCGAGGCCCACGTGCAGGGTGATCGGGGCAAAATGAATGCCTTTGATCTCCATACGCTTCATCATGGCTTTGGTGAAGTGCAGACCAGCCGTTGGTGCCGCTACAGCGCCTACATGTTCGGCAAAAACGGTCTGATACCGCTCACGGTCGGCATCTTCGGTTTCGCGCTTGATTTCGCGGGGCAGTGGCATCTCGCCCAGTTCGTCAACTGCTTTCATGAACTCTTCATGCGAGCCATCGAACAAAAACCGGATCGTGCGTCCCCGAGAGGTTGTATTATCGATTACCTCGGCCACCAGATCGCTGTCGCCGAAATAAAGTTTGTTACCAACACGAATTTTGCGGGCAGGGTCCACCAGTACATCCCACAGTTTCATTTCGCGATTGAGCTCGCGTAGCAGGAACACCTCGATCTTGGCCCCGGTCTTCTCTTTATTGCCGTACAATCGCGCCGGAAACACCTTGGTGTTGTTAATCACCATGACGTCGCCGTCGTCGAAATAGCTCAGCAGATCAGAGAACATTTTGTGTTCGATTTGCTTTGTCTTGCGGTGCACTACCATTAAGCGTGCTTCACCGCGCTCCGCCGGATACTTTGCGATCAGGCTCTCAGGCAAGTCGAACCTAAATTCAGATAGCTTCATAAGCGTATTAGCCCCAAATAATCAACCCGTTATAACAAAAAGTTTGCAAATATACAACGCAAAAACCCGGATGCTTCTTTTTCTCCGGGTTTTACTTGCAATTTTCGCAATTATGTTCTAAACGCTCACTTTTTTTAAATAGGAATTACTCGTGCCCAAGCGGCTGCACAGATCCTTCCGTATTGACCGTAGGCCGCTCACCGACGTTGAACTTAGCCATCAACTCGGCCGAAACCTCGTTAGCATATGTGCCCTGCGCCGATACAAATAGCCCTTTTTGACCTGCCTTGGTCGTAATGGCATATAGTGTCATTTCGTCGCCGGGGTCAGAGGTGCCTTCAAATCGGTGAAACTCATCGACCATAAATTCGTCGCCCCGCACACGCATGTCGGTACCGGCTACGGTCAGATAGTCGGCATGGGGAGAAAACTCGTAGCTGTAGCCCCGAGCGCGGAGGTTTTCCATCGCTTCGGTTAGGGTGGTGAAGTAATTCATGACGTTGGTACGTTGTTGTTTACCGATTAACCACCAGCCTGCCAGATGGTTTTTGAAGGTTACGGACTGGTCTTTTTCAGAGCTGTCATCCTATTTAGAAGAATGACAGTTCTGTGTTTTACCGACTCGCTCACTAGCCTTTTGTAGAGATGTCATCTTGTTTGGAAAGATGACATCTCTACAAAAGGCATCTAAAACAAACTCCCCTGTACCAGTTGCGGCTGAATTTGGGGCTCGCGGAGGTTCAGCCCGCAACATTCGTTAAGTTGCCGCACCCAGTACCGGATCAGCTCGGGGGCGGTATCGTTGTCACCACCGCCGTGCACAAACAGGTAGGCGGTTTGCAGGCCCTTGTCGAACCAGGTTTTTAGGCGTTGCACCCAGGCATCGGTACGGGTGTAGTCAGACGGGTGCCCCTCGTTAGCAATGAACCGAAGCGTAAGCACGGGGCTACTCAGCCCCATATGCAACACATCGCGCCGACCCGCTACGTCGGTGATAACCACATGCCGATGCAGGCCATGCAGTTTTTCGAGCGTGGTTGGCCAGACATCTTTTTTAAACCAGTCGGGGTGCCGAAACTCCACGGCCACATCGAGTTCGTCGGGGAGGTTGGTCAGGTATGTTTCCAGAATCGGCCACTTGTCGGGGGCAAACTGAGGGGGCAATTGCAGAAACGACATCCCCAGGTTTTCTTCCAGGCCCATGATGGCATTCACAAACTCATCGGTGAGGGCTTCAGACGCCACCAGCATCCGTTCGTGGCTGATCAGTTGTGGGAACTTAGGGCAATATACGAAGCCTCCCTGCTCGGCCGTACGGGTGCTGGCACCGGCAATGGCCTCGGTACGCCATTTGGTAATCATGGCGGGCGTCGGAATCTGGTAGTGCGTCAGGTTTAGCTCAATGGTATTGAACTGCCGGGTGTAGTGGTGCAAAAAGTCGCGCTCCTTAGCCGTAGTCGGGTATATTTTCCCAACGTACTGCCGGTTGGCCCAGATAGGCCCGCCGATGTAGACCGTGGGTCGGGGCGCGGGCATGGCCTGACTCCAGATCTGGGCATTGAACGCCTGACCGGGCGGCAACGCGAAGTTGATCTGATCAATGTTGGCGGCTTTTCCGAATTCCATGACTTTGAGGATGAAGTGTTTGCTCGTACTGGATGACCACCGGGCGGCCCCGCTCTCGTTCAGAACGATGTCATCTATTAAGAATCAGAAATTTACACCTTTTGTTTTTGACAAAACAGCCCGTTTACGAACTAAAATTAGGGTGTCGGCAACGACGCTCCAAAACCAATTATCGGTTAAAAACCGGCCGACTCGGGGCCTTTGGGCTACCCGTGTCATCCATCGGTACGGGGAGCTTTACGTAAGCGATTGTGTCTGACGGCCGTAAAGAACAACTCCCAACCATCCGCTGTTGCGCTCATTTATATCCTCGCGGGCGACCGTACCGCCGGTTATTTGTCGGAGGGGGTTATTTTTGCACCTTATATTCGTAAATCAGAACGCGGCCGGTCGGTGAGCCGGTGTTGCTTCTGGACAATTTCGCGCAGCATGATCGCTAAAACGTATAATCCCAGAGACGTCGAAGAAAAGTGGTACCAATACTGGATCGACAACCAGCTGTTCAAGTCGGTTCCTGATGAGCGGGAGCCGTACACCATCGTGATTCCGCCCCCCAACGTGACGGGCGTGCTTCACATGGGCCACATGCTCAACAATACGATTCAGGATGTGCTGATTCGGAAAGCCCGCATGGAAGGCAAAAACGCCTGCTGGGTGCCCGGCACCGACCACGCCAGTATTGCCACCGAAGCGAAGGTGGTGAACATGCTCAAAGAACAGGGCATCAAGAAAACCGACCTTACCCGCGACGAGTTTCTGCGCTATGCCTGGGAATGGAAAGAGAAATACGGCGGCATTATTCTGAAACAGCTGCGCAAGCTGGGCGCATCCTGCGACTGGGACCGGACGCGCTTCACGATGGAGCCCGACCTGTACGACTCGGTCATTGATGTATTTATCGACCTCTACCAGAAAGGCAAAATTTACCGGGGCGTCCGGATGGTGAACTGGGACCCACAAGGGCTCACGGCCGTATCCGACGAGGAGGTAATCATGAAGGAAATCCAGCAGAAGCTGGTGTACATTAAATATGAGGTAAAAGGAGAAGGGAAAATGGAAAAAGGGAGCGAAGGCCCTTCTTCTACCTTCATCACCATCGCTACGGTTCGGCCGGAGACCATCATGGCTGATTCGGCGATCTGTGTGAACCCGAACGACGAACGCTACCGGCACCTGATTGGCAAACAGGCCCTGATTCCGCTCATCAACCGGCCCATCCCGATTATTGCCGATGAGTACGTGACGATGGACTTCGGAACGGGTTGCCTCAAGGTTACGCCCGCCCACGACCCCAACGATTATGAGTTGGGGATTAAGCACAAACTGCCCGTCATCGACATTCTGAACGACAACGGCACGCTGAACGAAAAAGCGCAGATTCTGGTCGGGAAAGATCGGTTTGCGGCCCGCAAAGAGATTATCGCGTTGCTGGAAGAAGCGGGGCACCTCGAAAAGACCGAAGAATACAAGTCGAACGTAGGGTACTCGGAGCGGACCAACGCCGTGATTGAGCCGAAGCTGTCGTTGCAGTGGTTCCTGAAAATGGATCAGATTGCGAAGCCCGCCCTCGAAAACGTGATGAACGACACGATTCAGCTGGTACCGCCCAAGTTCAAAAATATGTACCGGGCCTGGATGGAAAACCCGCACGACTGGTGCATTAGCCGCCAACTGTGGTGGGGACAACAGATTCCGGCGTTTTACCTGAAAGACGGCACCATTATCGTGGCCAAAAACAAGCGCGAGGCTCTGCGCAAAGCGCAGCGCGAGTATCAGCTGTTTGCCCTTACTGAGCAGGACCTGACGCAGGACGAAGACGTACTCGATACCTGGTTCTCGTCGTGGCTGTGGCCCATCACGGTGTTCAACGGCCTGAAAGAGCCAAACAACGCCGAAATCAACTACTACTACCCAACTAACGACCTCGTTACGGGCTTCGACATTATTTTCTTCTGGGTTGCCCGCATGATCATGGCTGGGTACGAGTACCGGCAGGAGCGTCCGTTCCGCAACGTGTATTTCACGGGGATGGTACGCGACAAGCAGGGCCGCAAAATGTCGAAACAACTGGGCAACAGCCCCGACCCGCTCGACCTGATCGAAGTATTCGGGGCCGACGGCGTCCGGACGGGGATGCTCTTCAGCTCGGCGGCCGGCAACGACCTGTTGTTCGACGAAAAACTGTGCGAGCAGGGCCGGAACTTCAACAACAAAATCTGGAACGCCTTCCGGTTGGTGAAGGGATGGACGGTTGACAACGAACAACGGACAACGAACAACGAGCAACGGTCCGACGCACTGATGGCAATTCAGTGGTTTGGGGCACGGCTGAATGCGACGCTGACTGAGGTGGAAGACCATTTCAGCAAGTTCCGGATTTCGGACGCTCTGCAAAGCATTTACAAGCTCATTTGGGACGATTTCTGCTCGCAGTACCTCGAAATGATTAAGCCAGCCTACGATCAGGAGGCCAATGGGTCGCTGCCGATTGATGCGGCTACCTACGAGGCTACGGTCGGGTTCTTCGAGCAACTGTTGCAGTTGGCGCATCCGTTTATGCCGTTCATTACGGAAGAAATCTGGCAGCAACTGGGTGAGCGCGAAACCGGTGCCAGCATTTGCGTGGCTCCATACCCGAAAGCCGGTGAGGTAGACGCGCAAATCATCGCTGATTTTGCCATTCTGACCGAGGCCGTCAGCACAATCCGCAACCTGCGCTCCTCGAAAGGGTTGTCGCCCCGGATCGAGCTGCCGTTGGCCATCCGGACCGAAACCCCCGACCGCTACCGGCCGCTCGAAGGGCTGTTTGCGAAGCTGGCCAACGTGGTCGATATTCAGTACGTGACCGAAAAAGCCCCCGGAACGCCCTTCCTGATTAAGTCCGACGAATTTTTTGTGAACGTAGCGGGCGAGGTAGACGAGGAAGCCGAACTGGCCGAAGCGCGCAAGGAGCTGGAATACCTCACCGGTTTCCGCGATTCGGTACAGAAAAAACTCGCCAACGAGAAGTTTGTAGCCAACGCCAAGCCCGACGTGGTGGAGCGCGAACGCCAGAAACTGGCCGATGCCGAAGCCAAAATCAAGGCGCTGGAAGAGCGGGTTAAATAAGCGGAGCTGTCATCTCATTTGGAGAGATGACAGCTCTTTTTAGTGGACTTATTCAGAGCTGTCATCTCTCCAAATGAGATGACAGCTCGGGCTTTTCCCAATTATGAATTATACCGAACTAAAATTAACCCTCTCACCCGACTACGCCGATATCCTCACAGCCGAGCTGGCCGAGCTGGGTTTTGAGTCGTTTGTGGAAACCGACGAGGGCCTCAATGCGTACATCATTGAGCCCGATTTCGACGAGGCTGCCGTGCAGGAAGTTATTGACCGCTACGCGCTGCAAACCGCAATAGTCTATGAGGTTACATCGTTAGAAAAGCGTAACTGGAATGCCGAATGGGAGCAGAGTTATCAGCCGATTGAAGTAGGTCAGGCGGTGCGGGTGCGGGCGTCGTTTCACGAACCCGACCCGGCTTTCCAATTCGATCTGGTCATCAATCCGAAAATGTCGTTCGGAACGGGGCACCACGAAACCACCGCCATGATGCTCGAACACCAGCTGAGCATCGACCATGCAGGCAAATCGGTGCTCGACGTGGGTAGCGGCACCGGAATTCTGGCAATTCTGGCTGCCCGCATGGGAGCCGCGCCCGTAGTTGCGTTCGATATTGAAGAGTGGGCCGTAGAAAACGCGCAGGAAAACGCTGCTCTGAACGATTGCGCAGCCATCCGGGTGTTTCAGGGCACCATTGCCGATGTTGATACCGCCGACCGGTACGATATTGTGCTGGCGAACATCAACCGCAACGTGCTACTGACCGAAATCCCGACGTATGCGGCCCTGATGAATCCCGGCGGCTGCTTACTGGTGAGCGGCTTCTACGAGCACGATGCCGCCGATATCGACGCTAAGGCGCGGGAAGCGGGCTTGCGTTCGGTTGGCCGAAAAACACAGAATGGGTGGTGCTCGTTGGTTTTTGCCAACCCCGCCTAAGTCAACAACACATACGATGAAACGCATTTCTATTTTGCTGGTTTTGAGCCTGGCCACTACAATCTCGGTTATGGGGCAGGCGGTGAAGCTTTCCGAAACGCCGGATCAGTTTATTGCCGATGTGCAGAAACTCATGGCCACCGGAGGCCCGGCAGCGGTCAAAGCCGGTACCAACCTACAGGCGCTCTGGTCGGAGAATCGGCTTACACCCGCCCAACGCGACCGACTGATGGCGCTGAGCCGCAAAATGAATGCAAAACGGTATCAACCAGCAGCACACTTCGCCCCGCTGTTCGAAACGTTCTACAACGCAGCCTACACCCAAAAGCCATCGGCCCAGCCCGTCAACCTGGACGAACTGCTGACCCTGGCCGAAAAGCAGTTTACCAACGGCGACGCCAAAGCGTTTGGGCAGGTGATGAATGCCACCCGGCAGTTTCTGGAGCGTCGGCTGCTGTATGCCGGTACATATAACAAGCTCTACGCCGAAGGAGGTACGTTCTCGTTCCGCTACCTCGACGGACCGCAGGCAGCCGGAGCAACCGACGTAGCCCCGGCGAGTGGTACAACCGTAGCCCCGACCGCCAGCACTGCCCCCGCCAGCAACTTCGACGGATGGGACGACCCGCTACCCGGCGACTCAACCATGACCAAGCCACTCGGCCGGGTGTTCATTCCCCAAAAACGAACGATGCCCGCTCTGGTTGGCCCCGTGCTGACGGTCAAAGACGTGTTTCTGGGTATGGTTGCCAACGGCGACTCGGTCGTGATTCCCGGCACGGGGGGCGACCTGATGCTCAACTCCGGCGTGTTTGTGGGTAAAGGCGGCAAATTCGACTGGACGGTCGCCGGGCGACCCGACATTTTCGTCACCCTCGCCGACTACACCCTCTCGGTCATGAACCCCCGCCTGGCAGCCGACGACGTGACACTCACGCACCCGGCTTCGCCCAAGCCCATCAAAGGGGTTTTTGAATACGTCAGCAAAAAGAAAGGAACCCCGCAGGCCGCTCAGTTTCCCCGCTTTATGTCGTGGCAAAGCGATGTTACGCTCCCCGATCTGGGCAAAGACGTAACCTACAAAGGGGGCTTTGCGCTGGCGGGTGCCCGCATTGTGGGCGCGTCGGCAAGCGGCCAACCGGCCGTGATTACCGTACTCGATGGGGGCAAGCCTGCGTTTCGGGTGCGTAGTAATCGGTTTGAGTTTACTACCACAACCGGGCGGGCCACCCCGGCCGACTCCTCGTTTAACGGAGGGCTACTACCCGGCGAATCGTTGGGGGGCGCACCCGGCAAACCTACCTCGCTCATTACGGCGGCTGCGGCTCAGTTTTCGGGGTATATTGAAACCGACTCCATCACGCACCCATCGGTGCAGTTTCGGTACGACAAAGAGGGTCGCGTGGCCTGGCTGAACCGGCAGGAACGGTCGCCGTATGCGCGGGTGCCGTTTACCGATACGTACCATAAGTTTTACATTCAGCCGGAGGTGCTGCGCTGGGATGTAGCCCGCCGGAAAGTTGATTTCTACCAGATTGGGGCCAAACGCGAAGTACCCGTCCGGCTCGAATCGTTCGATTACTTTGTGCCTGAGCGCTACTCCGACCTGAGCCTCGACTACGGGTTTCACCCGTTGCAGATTGCCGCCAATTACATCTCCAAAAACAAAACCCAGACGTTTCTGGCCGATGACCTGGCGCAGTTTGCCCGCCTGAACCCCAAAACACTGGGCGGGGCTCTTGACCGTATGGTGATCGAAGGGTATCTGGACAAAGACGCCAACACCGGCCTGATGCGCCTGAGCCGTAAAGGGATTCTGTACGTACTGGCCTACAACAAACAGCGCGACTACGACAACTTCCAGATTCAGTCGCAGTTTGTGTCGAACGACAGCGTAAAAAATGCCACCATCAACCTGAACGATAAGTTTCTGACGGTGCGGGGCGTGAAAACGTTTACCATCAGCGACTCTCTCAAAATATACGGAGCCCCGACAGACAAGACCCTCCGCATTGGCAAAGGCCGGGCCTTTACGCTCAACGGGCAACTGAAATCGGGCACGTTCCGGTATTCGGGTCGCGACATGGCCTTCGATTACGACAAGTTTGCCATGAACCTCAACAAAATTGACTCGATCACCTTTACGCCCCAGCAATTGGCGGCTCAGGGCCGAACCGAAGAAGTTGGGGGTGACATTAAGTACGACAAACCGGGGCTGGTGTACCTCGGTACGCCCGACAACAAATCGGGCCGGATGAAAGACAAGAAAACCACGCAGCGGCTTGTGATGCCCGAGGGCATGACCGTGTACTTCAACCAGCCGGTGCGGGGCAATATCACCTACAACGAGAAGGTCTATTTCAAGATCCCGGCCATCGATAATGACAGCCTCGGCAAAGGCGACATTTCGTTCGTCGGCACGTTTTACTCCGATGGTATTTTCCCGCCATTCAAGGCCGAGCTGAAAACCATGCCCGACAACACGCTTGGGTTTGTACACAAGGCCCCACCGGGCGGCTACCCTATTTACAGCAGCAAGCCCACGAGCACTCCGGGAGCATCCACTCCGGGAGCATCCACTCCGGGCGGCTCAAATGTGAAATTTACGGGCGACCTGCGCATGGACCAAAGCGGGCTACGCGCCGAGGGCACGCTGAATCACCTGACCGCGAGCCTGACCACAGGCGGTATTCTGTTCATGACCGACTCGCTGTTGGCCTCGGGGCCGAAGGGCGAAATCAAGGAGGGACTGTCGGGAAAGGCACCTAAACAGGTGTACTATCCGGCCGTGCAGCTGAACGATTACAGCCTTAAATGGTGGCCCAAAGCCGATAGCATGGTCATCATGACCCAGAAAGGCAACTTCAATTTTTATAACGGCAGTACCAAACTGGAAGGAAACCTGGTACTCCGTAGTAGTGGTTTGTTTGGCAACGGTACCCTCCGCCGAAACGACTCAGAAGCCCTGTCGCGCAGTGTTAAGTTCAACAAAGACGGTTTTCTGGCCGAAGATGCTCAGTTCAAGATCATCTCCAACGTAGCGCAGAAAGGTGTGGCCAACAAGCCTATTTTGCTCGGCACGGGCCTCGACGTCGACTTTAATCAGGTGAAAGGCGTAGTAGGGCTGACCATTAAGCCCACCAAAAATGCGGCCATCGACGACACCCTGAGCGCCAGCATGGAGTTCCCATACGCAGCCTACAAGACCAACATCAACCGGGCGCAGTGGAACATCAACGCCAAAACGATTGCCATGAAAGCCGGGGATGTGAACACCTCTACCTTTACGGCAACGGGCGAGGAGCAGGAGGGCCTGACGTTTAATGCCGGGGCGGCCCTGTACGATGTGGAGAAAATGACGCTCAACATCAGCGGGGTGCCCTACGTTAAATCGGCCGATGCCCGGATTTACCCGGATAAGGGCCTGGTGTCGGTGAAGCGAAACGGTGAAATGATGGCGTTCAAAAACGCCCGGCTCGAACTCGATACTGTATCGCTGCACCACAAGCTCAAAAATGGCAACATCCAGATTCTGTCGCGCACCCGCTTCACGGGCGACGCTACCTATCAGTTTGCCACGGCTGCGGGCGACACAGCGAGTATAAAAATGGGCAGTTTCGAGCTGAAGGAAGCCCCGGCCAATGCCGCCTTGGCATCGAATCAGCCGACACCCGGCCCCAAAAACCGTCGGAAAGGCACCGCATCGACCGGACTCACGTACTTTACGGTAGCCCGGGCCGAAATCGACGAGCGCGACAACCTTCAACTGGCTCCGCGCATGACGTTTAAGGGCGACATTCTGATGCAGGCCCCTGACAAAGACCTGGCGCTGGATGGCTTCATCAAGCCGTCGCTCAAAAAACGCCAGGACTTGATTAGCGGCTGGATTCCGTTCAAGGAGAAGGTAGTGGAGCGCATCGAAATCAAGGTCGACAAAAACCTCAAGAATGAGGGCGATCAGCCGCTGGTGGCCGGTATTCACTACCGGGGCGGTGAAGGCGGCCTATACCCCACGTTCCTGTCGCCCAAAGAAGACCCGCGCGACGATGATATTTTCACGGTGCAGGGCCTGATGCGGTACGACGAGAAAGACAAGGTGTTCCGGATTGTGCAGAAAGGCGCCGACGGACTCGAAGACCTCGAAAACGCGTTTACCTTCAACGACCCGAAGGGCACGATGACCTACAAAGGGCGGCTGACACTCATGAACACAGCCCCGGCCGAGTACCTGCTGGCGTCGGGGTCGGCCAATATCAACATTGATAGCACCAAGTACCGGCTCAACACCCTGCTGGCTTTCACGTTTCCGGTACCCGAGCCTATCACCGCCGAGATTGGCAAAAAACTGGTCGAGGCCAATCTGGAAGAACAAAACGACGAACCCGCCGACGACGACCTGAATGCCCTCTCCGACAAAATGGTGCCCCTGATTGGGCAGAAAGAGGTAGATGCGTACCGGGCCAAAGCCCAGAATCAGCACGTGTCGCTGGCGTTGGCTTCGCCCAAGCTGGCGGTTCCGCTGGTGTTTGCCAATGTAGAACTCCGCTGGTCCGAAAAAACCAATGCGTTTTACAGTATCGGGCCGTTGGGCGTCTCGAACCTGGGTACCACCGACATCAACGCGATGATGAACGGCTTTATCGAGATCCGCAAAACGGCCAACGGCGACGAGGCTACGGTGTACGTTGAGTCGTCGGACGAGGTCTGGGCTTTTTATGAGTTTAAAAGTCGAGGTAATGGTGGTGGTCAGTTAGCCATCACGACCTCCGATCAGGCCATCAACGACAAGTTGTTGGCAGGCTCGAAAAACTCGGCCAAATCGGCGGTTGAGATTGTATCAGCCACCCCCGACGAGAAAGATCAGTTCGTCTCTTTATACCAGAGCCAGTACAAAACGCGGGTTCGCCCGGCTCCGGCCCCCAAGCCCAGCACCATTGCGACACCGGCCGCCAAAACACCGGCCGCTGGCTCGGCAGCCAAACCAACGGAGAAAGCCGTGGCTACAGATGCCCCCGGCGGTAAAGGAACCCCAACCAAACCGGGCGTAGCAACGCCCGGTGTAGCAACGAAGCCCGGCGTAGCGAAGCCCGGCGTGACGACGCCCGGCTCTACCACAGCGACGCCAGCCGACAAAGCTGTAGTGACCAAGGAACCCGTAACCCCCAAAGAGAAGAAAAAGGAGAAAGAAGAAGAGAAGGAAGGGTTTTAGTAGAGACCGGTCTCTACATGGCTAAAACGTTGTAGCTCTGTAATAAAAACACCGCGAAAAATGCTCGCTTTAGACCCCCGAAAGCTGACCAGAAGGATATGAAATGATTCGGAGGGACTATTACGCCGTCTTGAAATTGTAGATTGACGACAGACGCTTAACTTGCTTTCATGCAACTACCTGAAAGCACGGAGCTAGACATTTCGCGCCTTGCCCGCGTTTTTGCGGACACAACTAACTCATATAAGTTTTACTGGCTACTGGCAATTCTGGACGACCTGAAAGAAAACGACAGAAGCATCATCTCTCTTAACGACCTTGCTCTAAGGATGGTTGCCAACGTCTGGTATCCGCTCGATTATTTCAAGCTATCGTTTGGCAGTCAGGACGGTTTTAAACCAATTGCCGATTTTGTGTCGGCTCGCATGGTGGTTGACCATAGCAAAAACTCACTCCCTGTTTTTGAGCAGTTGACGACAAAGTTGACACATCAAGAATTAGCTACGGTCTATAAAATGGTCGATACGCGAGTTCGCTACGTACCTTATCGGTTTGTTCGGCCATTTCTGAGCGAGTTTATTACAGTTGAGGACAAGGGCGATAACGTGAAAAATGCCATTGTGCATTTCAGCAATACTTTGTTTGCTGTAGATCCTAACCGCGTAATGTATCGTTTTTCGAAAGGAGCTATCGAAATCAGTTCGGTCTGGAAAGACTATCTGCAAAAACACCAGGCCATTTTGCGGGGCTTCACCTACTGGCATCTACTGAGATTCTTACAGAAAAACAACCCGATCGTTGTGGGTTTGCCTGATAAGCTTTTCAAACATAGTGAGCGAGACCTGAAGCAAGCCGAAACATTCTGGAAAAGCTATTTGCAAACTCACTCTGCGTTAACCTGCATTTATTCCGGTCAACTGATCACCCGGCAGAATATTAGCTTAGATCATTTTCTGCCCTGGTCATACGTCGTTCATGACCAGCTTTGGAACATCATCCCAACGCCTAAATCGGTCAATTCGGCTAAAAACAACTCGCTTCCTTCCGAAGTAGCTTATTTTGAAAAGTACGCCCAATTGCAATTTGATGCTTTTACGTTTCACGCTCAGAATGGGCACAGTAAGCTGTTAGCTGATTATTTCGCCTTATTTGGACAAGATTTGAACAGTTTGCAGAATCAACCTTACGCGTGGTTTCGTGAAGGTTTAGAACGCGCCGTTCTACCCCAGCTTCAAACCGCCCGGAACATGGGTTTTGCCTATCCATTTATCTATAAATCCACTGATTAAGCATGCTCGCCGAAGCACAAACCACACGCGTTAGTAAATTTCTCAGTCTGGTGCTGCGTCATAAACCCGAAGAAATTGGCATTACGCTGGATGAAAACGGCTGGACGGATGTACCAACGCTCCTGGTAAAACTGGCTGCGAAAGGGCACCGTATCACACACGAGCAGCTACGTTTCATAGTTGAGACCAACAATAAAAAGCGGTTTGCTTTCAACGAAAACGAGACCCGTATTCGGGCAAATCAGGGTCATTCAGTAGAAGTTGATTTGGGTTATGTGCAGAAACAGCCACCCAATTTTTTGTTTCACGGCACAGCAACACGGTTTTTGGATGCAATTCTGGCCGAGGGACTAAAGAAGATGGACCGCCATCATGTACACCTGAGTGTCGACGAACAAACAGCGTATAAAGTGGGTAGCCGACACGGCAAGCCGGTAATATTGACGGTCAAAGCGGGGGAGATGGTTGCTGATGGGCACGTTTTTTACCAGTCTGAAAACGGTGTTTGGCTAACCGACCACGTACCAACGGCCTACCTTATTCATGAATAACCCACAAAACCCATACAGCCACCTCACCGCCAAGCAACGAGACACGCCCTCGTTGCCTATTCGGATGCTGCACGAGCGCAAATTGCTGCATGGCCGGGTGCTGGATTATGGCTGCGGGTTCGGGCAGGATGTGCGTTTTCTGCAAGCAAAGGGCTTCGACGCGCACGGCTACGACCCGCACCATGCTCCTGACTGGCCCGCCGGAACGTTCGATACCATTGTTTGCTTCTATGTGCTCAACGTGTTGTTCCCCGACGAGCAAACCGATGTGTTGCTCAACGTTTCGCGCCTACTCAAACCAAGCGGGCGGGCCTACTTCGCGGTTCGGCGCGACATCAGCCGCGATGGTTTCCGAACGCACCAGCTACACGGCAAACCCGTTTATCAATGCAGTGTGGTGTTGCCGTTCACGTCCATCTACCGAAACGAGAATACCGAGTTTTACGAATATCGGCATTTTAACCAACTCGCTACCGAGCCAACAAGCTGCCCGTTTTGCTCGCCCAAACCCAAATTGGAACTACTAGCCGAAACAACATTGACCTATGCCGTGCTGGATGGTTATCCTGTGAGCAAAGGCCACGCGTTGGTGATGCCAAAAAGACATGTCGCCAACTTCTTCGAGTTGCCCTTGTTGGAGCAAAACGAATGCTGGCAGGTAGTCAATAAAGTGCAGGAGATTTTGACGGAACGTTACGCGCCGGATGGCTTCAATGTAGGCCTAAATGTCGGGACAGCGGGCGGGCAGAAATTCCCTCACGCGAGTATCCACGTGATTCCGCGTTACGCGAGCAACGCAGGGGGAGGGATCAGGAACGTAACTAAGCGGTGATACTCCTGCCGCATTCCCAAAATAGTAGCGTACAGAAAGCACTCGTAGTAGTTGGCGAAGATTTTGCCCTGCGCGTATTTCTCCTCCTCGGTCCCTACGGACGTATCAAAGGCCCGTTTGCGGGAAAGCTGCAACGGCAGTCCGATTATCAATCAACTCGCGGTAGCGGTTGGGGTAGCGCGGCTCTTTACGGTTGAAATGGTCGAGGAGGTTGGGCATGGGGTTAGCTTGATTGCGCCAAAAAGTTCAAAAAATCCTGTGCGGTGATAACTGTTACTTGCGGGAAGTCAATTGTATCTTTCAACACATCGTAATGTCGGTCGTTCGTCACTAAATAATCTGCTCCACAGGCAAAGGCACAGTCAGCAAATTTGTCGTCGTCGGGATCAGCCTTGATTTTGTACCACTTGTAATAGACATCGACCAACGTAACATTCGATAAATTGAGCAATTCGCGGAGTTGAATCTCAGTGCGCGGTAGGCCAAGTCGAACGCTGATTTGTTCTTCATATTCGATGACCATTTCGTTAGTCAAAAAAAGCGTATAACGACCTTATCTGAGTGCCTCGAAAATTGGATGAAAAGGCGAGTGGCTTGGCAAGGAAACCAGTAAAACGTTGGTGTCGAGAACTATATTCATCGACACTTATTGCTTTTCATCGTTTAACCATTCATTCATGGTTTGCTCAGACCAACCCTGTTGTTCCCAGGCTTTGTCTGCCAGGGTGGTTAGACGATTGGCGAAATATTGTCCAATTAATTCACGGATGTTTAGCAGGTCCGTTTCGCTTACCTGTTGAGCATACAGTTTCAACAGTTCCTGTTGCAGATTCGTTAGTTTTCCAGTTGTTACCATAATTAAATAAGATTAATCAATTTTTGCTCGTCTGCCATTTTCTGCCGAATCTCTTCCACAAACTCAACCGATACTTCAACCCAATCAGCAATTTGTTCAATGGTGACCGTCGGTATAGCAGATAAATTTCAAACAAAACGTGCTTTGGCTTTCAGCTCATCTCTTACTTCTGCTGTTTCTTCACTAATCAGATAAGAAACAGCATTTTCCAGTCCAGAAAATGGTTTAATGGTATTCATTGTCTTGTCAAGTTGTACACTCAAGTTACAGAGTTGCGCCAACACCCGCAACTGATTGAAATATTTTCTTGAAGAAAAATGGGTTCGGTTAGCAATCAAAGGGCAATCTTCTGAATCGTCACTTCCAGTTCGCTCCGGTGGGTGTTCGAGACCCCATCAGGCATGTCCAACTGATACACGTTCAACGCTTTACCGGTGCGCTGCATACTCTCTTTTAACTCGCGGAGCCGTTCGTAATCAGGCTTGTAGCGACCCACGCGGTCAGGGTCTTCGAGCAGTAACTCTTTCACAATTACAATGCTTTGCGTAAACGTATTGGCCGTTTCGTTGAAGAACGTCATCGCCTTTACCACGTCGAAGTCCGACACGGGCGCGTCGGAAATGAGTGGGTAAAATGAAGCATAGTTGCGGGTTTTATTGGCCGACACAATAGCCATGATGATAGAGAGCTTCAGCGAGCTAACGAGTGAGGTATTCAGGTTGCTCACCTCGCGCCCATCGGCATTCAGGATAGCCGGTCGGTAACCGCCATCGGTGCCGGTTTCCACAAACCGGATGGTGCCGTAGAAAGCTCCCGTGGGCGCGTTGATGTTGCGGTAGTGTTCATTAGCCGCGTCTTCGAGTTGCCGCACCAACTCGCGGTACTTGGTATCTTTGACGCGCTTGGCCAACTCGGCCATGTCGAACAACATCTCTTTCTTCTGAATCAGATAGGGCGGTACCTGCCCCTGCGAGAGCACGTTCAGCCGGTCGTTAATTTGTTTCTGCCGATTTTCTTTCTGCTCTTTTTGCGTCCGGTACTTATCCAGATCACGGCCAAACTTTGTTATATCAGCAATAGCTCCATCCATCGAGTTCATGATGTCACGTGCGTTGGTGATGCCGCTCGTTTGCTCCTGCTCCTGAAGCTCGCGCATCCGGGCTTCCAGTTCCAGTTTGGTAGCCCCTACCTGTTCCTGCTTCATTTGTCCGTCGTGCATCGACTGCTGCACCCGGTAGTTGATGCTTTCGATACTGCTCGCCATACCCAGCCCGTTTTGCATCAATTGCTTAAAAAACGACTTCAGATTCGTTCGGGGGAGTTCGGGTTGACTAATTTCCGGTTCGGGCAAGAGTAAACTTCGGATGGCTTCGTAGGCATCACTGCCTTCGGGGGCCGGTCGGTCGCAAACCTTACAGTGTTCGTCGGCAAGCATTTGCCGGACATACATCGGCTCCGGCACGTTGTCGGGCAGCCGAATCTGTAGTTTCTCACCCAATTTTTTGTCTAAGTTGGCAATAGCTTTGCGTGTAGCCACGGCCACGTCGTAGGCTTCGTGTTTTTCTTCAAATTTTCGGAGCAGGAACGTGGTATCCAGCAGCACCCAATTGTCGGTGAAGAGCTTGCGGCCCAGGGTTTCGTTGAACGTATCGGCTTCTTTTACGGCGTTTTCATAAGCCCGGCGGGCCTGATCGCGGGTTTGGGTGTACTCGTTAATTTTCTGGGCAAACTCGATACTTGCCAACAGCCCGTCTTTCTTTTCTTTGGCAAATTGCTCATTCTGCAGAGCCGAGGTAATCTGCCCCTCTAATTGGGCAATTTCCCGTTCAAGCAACCGGTATTCAGTTTGCAGTTTCTCAATTTCCTCCTGCCCTTTCTGTGATTTTTTTAGTTCCAGATCAAATGCGTTCTTAGCCGTTTCGTAGGCCTTTTGTGTCGCCTGAATGTATCGATCCCAACGGTCAATGTCCGAGAGCTTTTTGATCACATTCCGGAGCGAGGTCGTGTTTGACGTATCGATCAGGTTATTGATTCCGCGTTCGCCCTGAAACCATACGTAGGGCCGCACATCGACCGGAATCAGCCATTCCAGCACCTCTTCATATCGGCTCGGCGGGATAGGTTTGAACGAAATGATGTCGTATTCGAATAGCTGAAACTCGCTTTTGGCAGGTTCAACCCACTGCTTGGTGCTGGTTCGGCGGATGGTATAGGTTCTAATTAACTGATAAGCTTTGGGGGCGTTGTTGCGGACAGCTTCCACTTCAATGCAAACTTTTGCTTCAACCGACTCGCCAACAGCACACTGCTCTTTGGCTTTTTCGGACACTAACTCACCTTTAACCACGCTTGTAGGCCTAAGCTTACTTAGGGTTGCGGTGGTAGCGTTATCCGTAATGCCATCGCCAAACACCCACTGAAAGGCGTCGTAGAGCTTTGATTTTCCGTAGCCGTTGGCCCCAAGCACCATATTCAGCCCTTCCGTAAACAGGAACTCATTATCAGTGCCGTAGTAGCAAAGGAAATTCTGGATGGTTATTTTTTTGATAAGCATGACTAACGGAGGGCGTTTTCGAGGGTTCTGTTCATGGTAGCCGCAGCCACATTAATGGTTATGGATTTGTCTTCAACGTCTTGCACAATCCGTTTAATGAGGTCAACCAGTATTTTAGCTTCGGCGTTTGGTTGTGACTGCAAGGTCATCCGGTTTACGTCGTCGGGCGTCAGGCTGTATTTTTGCTGAATCTGCGGGTCTTGCAGAAACGCTTTTACAATCTCGATTTGTGTCATGGTGTTTAGGCACTGAGTTCTTTGTGAATGGTATCTAAGTTGAGTCCATAGCTGTTGCATACTTCGCGAAACACCTCGGTGGCTTCGTATTTATTTTGGGCCATAAAGGCAAAATGTACAACCCGTTCGAGCTCTTTCTGCACCAAACGTTGCTCTAACTGGAAGGTAAAGCTATTGGGATCGGTCCGCGGAATCACCACCATGTCGTAGATGTAGGCGAAACTTTTGGCCGGGTGTTGCCGCAAAATGCGCCCCCGCCGTTGGATAAACTGTCGGGGATTCCCGGTGCTTGAGCAGAAAATGGCCTGCTCCGTGCGCGGAATATCAACGCCCTCGTCCAGGCACTTCATTGACAGCAGCGCGTTGATCTGCCCCTGTTCAAACTGCTTCAGCGTTAAATCCTTATCGGCCGAGTCGCTTGTGTATTGTGTGAGGGTGGTAGTGGGCGACACGCGCCGGATAATATTGGCGTAGAAATCAATGATTCGGTTTTCGTCGCTCAATTCGGCAAAAGCTTCTTCGTCTATCTCGCTGTCAGCATAGTAGCCTTCGGGGGCATACACGAGCGTATAATCGATGCGGCCGTGCCGGGTCATAATGTCAGACAGAATTTTCTCGAAGGTAGTCAGCTTGTTCTGCGCTTTGTGAATAATGCGTTTGCGTTGCATCAGCAGCATCTCCACCGATGCCGACGCTTTTTCATCCCCTTTGGCGCGGGCATACAGCTTGGCGAGCTTGGCAGAGATTTCGGCATAAGCCACCATCTCCTCCTGTGTCAGGCTAACAATTTTAGGGTAGTAATAGTAAGGGCAAAGAATCCCTTCGTCGATGGCCCGCTCCATCGGAAAACTATACGTATAAGGCTCTTTGTCAGCAAAAAACGCTTCCATCTTCTCCGAGCCTTCGGGGTCATAAATACGCTTGGGGGTGGCTGATAACCCGATTCGTTTTTGTAGATGGATTCCGTCGAGCAGTTTAGCCACCGATGGCGACGCGATGTTATGCGCTTCATCGGCCACCAGTACGGTGGTTGTAGGCAGTCGCTTGAAGTACGTCTGAAACTGCGAATTTGTAAATGAGCGGTACGTAGCAATGATGACAAACGACGTAGCGACTCCGAAACTCAATTGCGTCGTAATACTTCCGAGTTGGGCGGGCCACTCCACCGATTTTCCAGAAACGGCAATAACCTTGCGGAAATTAAACCTTCGACATTCGCCCGTCCACTGTTCTACCAATACGGTGGTTGGCACCAGAATAACGACTTGATAGGTACCAGTTTTTGCCGATTCATTCAGCACGCAATTCAGCGAGGTAATGGTTTTGCCGGTGCCGGTTGCCATCGCAAAAATACCCTTGCAATCATTTTCCAGCCAGTTTTGATAGGCTTCCTGCTGATATAGGCGTGGGCCGCTCTCGTATGGAAATCGGGGCGATGCCAAGTAAGTTTCGATCTTCTGCAAAATGCGTTGTACAGCTTTTTGGTGGGTTTTATTTCGTACCTGTTTGGCCTGTTGAGCAATAAGTTGCTGCTCCGCAGTCAGCAACTCGTCGAGGTCTTTGCCGCCATAGTCGCGCAGAATGACGGCTTCAATATCGGCAAATGGAATGAGTTCGGCATGGTCAGCGGTGCCCCCAAATAAACGTTCATACTCGTCTTCATAGCTGCTAAAAACGGTAGGATTGGCTCCCCACGACGTGCGAATTTCCAGTTCTTCGAGGTTTTCTAACAACCCCGACGCCGTGAAGTTACACGAGCCACGAAATTTGACTTTATCCCGGCCATCGCCCAAAATACCTGATTTGTAGTGAGCGATGCCACGCCCATGTTTGGGTCGGATGGCGCGAATCTGTACGCGCTCGGTGGCAATGAGCCACGCCAAACACGAAAAGAAGTGATGCCCATAGCTATCAAGCGCTTGGCGGAGGCTCTGAAAGTCCTTAGTCGAGAATGCATTTGGGGCTATCCCGCCCGAAGTGCCAACTAAGAGGGCTTCCTTATCCGGTTGCGACAAAATGTGGTTAATTATTAGTCGAGCCCGCCCACCATTGCTGATAAATTTAGCAAACCCCAACGCTAACACCCGAATTGCCGACGAACTAAAATACCCTAACAACAGGTCTAGCCGGGTGCTTTCTACCAATGCTTCCATATAGAAGGTCAGCGGTTCGTGTTGGGTGCCGGTTCGGTACTCTTCGGAGGGGGGAAAGGTAATGTCGGCGAGCATATCAACAAATTCACTAAAAGGTTGCGTAGATAGTGCACCAATCTAAGTAATCTTTTTGTAAAAACTCACAACTTACGGCCCCCCAAAAAGCAACGCGGCCCCCGCTCCGTACGGAGCGGGGGCCGCGTATAGATTCTACGATCCTCTACTTCTTCGCCGACGACAGGGTTTCGCCACGCTCCAACTGCCGGGCCCGGTCAAATAGGGTCAGGGCCTTCCGATATGTCTCGTCGGCATCGCTCATAACCCGGTAAAACTCGTTGTTTTGGCCGCTGCGGTTGTTGCGCTGATATGTGTAACGAGCCACGTACGCTTTCACCTGTGCCTGAATATATTTCTTCGACCGGGCAAACTCCTTCTCGTTGAATTTGATGCCCTGAGCCGTTGCATCCTTCACCAGTTGGGCCATTTGCTCATCGCCAAAGTTGACCGTCTTGTTAAACTCGGCAAAGGGCAATTTCTCCAGCGTCTTGCGGTTGTCGGCCGCATACTCAAGCGCATACTCCCGAATGATATTTTTGCCGTACAGCTGCCCCAGATAATTCGTTTGCCACGTAGTGTCGCGCGGAATAAAATAGTCGGGCGTAATACCCCCACCGCCGTACACTACCCGACCATTGTCGGTTTTAAACTTCAGCTTCGGATCGTTCTTGATCGAGTCAGCAATGAAGTACTCTCCCCGCTTCGAACGGGCCTCCAGCTCGTGTTCGTATTCGCTTTCGTGACCCAGTACGTAGGGTTTCTGAATACTGCGCCCGCTTGGCGTATAGTAACGCGAGATAGTCAGCCGAAGCTCCGAACCGTCGGATAACTGTACCGGCATTTGTACCAGTCCTTTACCAAACGACCGCCGACCCACAATCAACGCCCGGTCGTGGTCCTGTAAAGCACCAGCCACAATCTCCGAAGCCGAAGCGCTACCCTCGTCAATCAGAACCACCACCGGCCCGTGCTCAAACTGACCGGCAATCTTGGCGAATGTCTGCCGATCGTACCGGGTATCTTTTCCATTGGTGTACACCAGCAGTTTGTTACCATCAATCAGCTCGTCGGCCAGACTCGTAGCCCGGTCCATGTAGCCACCGGGGTTATTGCGCAGGTCGAGCATGAGTTGTGTCATACCCTGCTGCTTGAGCTGCCCCAGCGCCGTGCGGAACTCCTCGTAGGTAGTTTCCGAAAAGCGGTTGACTTTGATGTAGCCCGTCTTTGCGTCGATCATGTACGAAGCATCGACCGAGTAGGTCGGAATCCGGTCGCGGGTAACGGTCACCACCTTAGGGGCCTTTTCGCCTTTGCTCAGGATCGTCAGGCGCACTTCAGTCCCTTTTTTACCGCGTAGAGCCTGAAACACCGACCCGTTGTCCACCTTACCACCCGTCAGCGAGGTTTCGTTCACTTTTAAAATTTTATCACCACTCCGAATCCCGGCTGTTTCGGAAGGGCCGCCCGCCAACGGGGCCACCACGTACACGGTATCTTTGTAGATATTGAATTCGACCCCGATGCCATCGAAACCACCTTCCAGCTGAGAGCGGGCTGCTACGGCTTCGTCGGGGTTCATATAGGCCGTGTGCGGATCGAGTTTCTCCAGCATCTTGGTGATCGAATAATCTACCAGATCGTCGGTATTGACCGTATCCACGTAGTTATTCTCGATCAATTGCAGAATCTCTTTGTACTTCGTGTAGCCTCGCCCGATGGTATTCACACTCTTGGCCCCGCCAAAAAACGTAGCGCCAATAAGCATACCACCAGCCAGGGTCACACCCAGCAACATGGGCAAACGCACCGTTGCCTTATCATTTTGGATGGGCGGGTCCTGCCGCCGGCCAAAGTTCGTATCCTCCGCCATCACTCTCCTGTTTTTAAGGTTGTACACACGCCATAACGCAGTATGAATACTATAATGTTTACCAAAATCGAGGGAAAGCAGAAAAATAATCAACCCCGGCCATTTTAGCACAGAACAACAAGAAAATCAGTCGCTTATTTAGCAACTGCAATCTTTCCCGACGCTACCAGTTCCACAAACCCGTCGAGTGCCGCCGGGTTGCGCATAGTATCGCGGCTTGCTACGGTTTGGGGGTCGCTGCCAGCCAGGATTTTCTTAACGGGCATCTCCATTTTTTTGCCGCTGATGGTGTACGGCACCTCCGACACCTGATACACGGCATCGGGCACATGACGCGGGCTGTACTGCGTCCGAATAGCCTGTCGAATCCGGCCGATAAGTGTGTCGTTCAAATCCTGTCCATCGCGTAAGGTTACAAACAACGGCATAAAGTAGCTACCACCGGGGAGGTCTACGCCCACCACAAGGCTATCGGCCACTTCGGGAACGCTCTCTACGGCACTGTAAATCTCGGCGGTTCCGATCCGCACGCCATCGCGGTTGAGCGTCGCGTCTGAGCGGCCGTAAATCACCACACCATTGTGCTCGGTGATACGGATAAAATCGCCGTGCCGCCACACATTCGGGAAGGTGTCAAAGTAGCTGCTTCGGTACCGCTCCTGATTAGGGTCGTTCCAGAAGAAAATCGGCATAGACGGCATCGGTTCCCGGATGACCATCTCCCCCAGCTGATTCTGCACCGGCTCGCCCGCTTCGTTGAACGCGTCGAGTTTGCAACCCAGCAACCGGCGTTGAATCTCGCCGGCATACACGGGCACCTCCGGGCACCCGCCCACAAAACCGCTACAGATATCGGTGCCGCCACTAAACGAAATAAGCCAGACATCTTTCTTCACGGCCTCGTACACCCACCGGAAGCCCTCGGGCGGCAATGGAGAGCCCGTTGAGCCTATCGTCCGCAGGCTCGTCAGGGTGTGGGTACGTATAGGCCGGAGCGGCTCCCCATCTACCCCACCCCGCATACACGATACAAAGTAGGCTGCTCCACCCCCAAAATGGTTAACCTGTGCCCGTTCGGCCAGGTCCCAGAGGGCGTTGAGGTTGGGGTAGGCCGGTGCCCCTTCGTACAGGACGAGGGTGGCCCCCAGCAGCATCGAGGCCAGACCAAAGTTCCACATCATCCAGCCCGTAGTTGAGTACCAGAAATACCGTTCACCGGGCCGGACATCCTGATGCAGGGCCAGCGCCTTGAGGTGTTCGAGCAGGCAGCCGCCCACACTGTGCGTAATGGCTTTGGGCTTACCCGTTGTCCCTGATGAATAAAGTACCCAGATAGGGTCGTTGAACGGCACCGGTTCAAAGTACAGGCCTGTGTTGGGGGTTTGTACTACCTCGGCCCAAAGGTCGGAGCCTGTCAGCCGGTTTTGCGCGGGCAAATCGGCGTAGGGCACCCAGATTACCCGCTCTACCGTAGGCAGTGCCTGCCGAAGCTCCTGCATCACGGCGGTTTTGTCGATCAGTTTGCCGTTGTAGAAATACCCGTCAACGGCCAGCAGTACTTTAGGCTCAATTTGCCGGAACCGATCGACAATGCTCGCGGTACCAAAATCGGGCGAGCAACTTGACCAGACCGCCCCCAGCGAGGCTGTAGCCAGAAACGACACCACCGTTTCGGGTATGTTGGGCAGTACCGATACCACACGGTCGCCCATACCAACCCCGGCATCGCGGAGGTAGGCGGCCACCGCAGCAACCTGCCGCTCCAGCACATGCCATGACATCTGAAACGGGTCGCGCCCCTCGGCCTGAAAAATCAGAGCCGGGTGCTGTACGCTTTTGTGGCGGAAAATATGTTCGGCATAGTTGACCGTTGCACCCGTAAACCAGCGGGTGCCGAGCATGCCCCAGTTGGGCGGTCCGGGCTGTGGCCGATCGAGCACATCGAAATAAGGCGTGTGGCTCTGCACATCAAAAAATTGGTAGATACTCTCCCAGAAGTCTTCCAGGTCAGTAACCGACCAATCCCATAAATCATCGTAATCCCGGAAATAGAGGCCGCGTTTGATAAACAGCCATTCCGTATATTTTTTGAGCGTTGAATGTTCAGCCAGAAAACGGTTGGGTTTCCAAAGAGGTGTAGTCATGCAGGTAGGCAGCTTATTGACGAATACGAACTGTGTCTGTACGGTGTTGGACAGACTTTTACTCGAAACCGTTAACGACAGACAAGGGTTAGGGATTGTTTTCGGTTGAGGCAACGTTATACCAACGGCCAGTGATGAGAGTTCTCAGAAAAGCCGTACCTTTGCGTCCATTTTTGGACAATTTACAATTCGCATAGCTGATAATCAGCCAATAGTTTATCTAACACAGCAGGGATTGCTGTATTTTTCCATGAATCAGGATCAGAATTTTAACCAGGATGATCGCCGGGATGGCGAACGTCGCTCTTTTGGTAAAAATACAGACGGCCGTCGGGATGACAACCGTCAAAATAAAGGGTTCGAGCGCGGCAATGCGCGGGGCGAAGGCGACAAACGCCCCCGGTTCGACCGCAACGCCCGACGTGACGACGCCCGGCGTGACGACGCCCGGCCCGGTGGTTTTAACCGGGGTGAACGTAACGGTAACGACCGCTTTGGCGATGACCGCCCCCGGTTCGACCGGCGCGACGACGCCCGGCGTGGCGACGCCCGGCGCCCCTTCAACCGGGACAATGATAGCCGGGATGGAGGCCGTTTTGGCCGTAGTGACGGACCACGTAATGACAACCGCCGTTTCGACGGACCACGCGAAGGGGGATTCAACCGGAACGATGATCGCCGATCAGGTGGGTTTAATCGGGAGTCGGGTTCTGACCGCCCCCGGTTCGACCGCAACGATCGCCGTAGCGACGGACCACGTTTCGACGGGCCGCGTGAAGGTGGGTTCAACCGGGACGACAAAGGTTTTGGTAACCGGGGCGAGCGCCCTTCGTTTGACCGGGCCCCACGTCGGAACGACGGCCCCCGGGAAGGTGGATTTAACCGCCGGAACGATGGAGACGAACGTGGTCCGAGCCGGTTTGGCAATGAACGCCGGTTCAACGACACCCGTGGTGGAGACCGTCGCGAGAGCGGTTTCGACCGGAACAACGAGCGGGGCGAAGGTCGGTCCTTCAATCGTCGGAACGACGATAACCGGGGCGATGGCCGTCGGGGTGAAAGCCGGTTTAACCGCCATGGCGACCGGCCCGAAGGCGGCCGCCGGGATTTCAACAACCGTGGCGAAGGAAACCGTCGTCCGTTTGGCGATCAGCCCTCAGGCGACCGTCGGGGCCCATTCAACCGACGTGACGACGACGCTCAGGATAAATCAAAGCGTTTTGGCCGCGACAATGAATTTGACAAGCGTTTCACCGACGAGCAGCGCGACGACAGCCGCGAGCGCCGGGTAGGCCGCTACAAAGCCGCTCCTGATTATAAGCTCGACAAACCCGGCCTCGGGAAGCCTGGCTTCAGCAAGCCCGGCTTTGATAAGAAATCAGACAAGAAAAGTTTCGGCAAGCGCGACGACAAACCCCGCCCTGAACGCGAACACGACGAGCGCGACCCGTCGGGCCTGATGCGTCTGAACCGCTACATTGCCAACGCCGGGGTGTGCTCACGTCGGGAAGCCGACGAGCTAATCAGCCGGGGCGACATTACAGTCAACGGTAAGGTCGTGACCGAAATGGGCTATAAGGTGAAGGAAAATGACGTGGTAAAGTACGGCAAAACGGTACTGAACCCCGAAAAGATGGTGTATGTGCTTCTCAACAAGCCGAAAGATTACATCACTACCACCGAAGACCCCGAAGAGCGCCGGACCGTAATGGAACTGGTAGCCGATGTTGGCAACTTCCGGATTTACCCCGTCGGTCGTCTCGACCGCAACACAACCGGTCTGTTGCTGCTGACCAACGACGGCGAATTGGCCGACAAGCTGACGCACCCGTCTAACAATATCCGCAAGATTTATCAGGCCGAACTCGATAAGCCCATCACCGAAGAGCATTTTGAAGCCATTCGGGCCGGTGTTGAGCTGGAAGACGGCATGATTAAGCCCGACGACCTGGCTCTGGTTACACCCGATGCGCAAGTTGTTGGCATCGAGATTCACAGCGGCCGCAACCGGATTGTCCGCCGGATTTTCGAGCACTTCGGCTACGAGGTTATGAAGCTCGACCGGACAGTGTACGCCACGCTAACCAAAAAAGAGCTGCCACGCGGTAAGTGGCGCTTCCTGGAGCCCAAAGAAGTAATCAAGCTCAAGTACCTGAACTAACGGTTCAGAGCTTATGTAAAAACCGGGTGCCTTACCAGAGCATCAGCAAAGAAATTTCTTAACTGATACGCCGGTAAAGCATCCGGTTTCTTTTAAAGCAAGCCAATCGTTACGACTCGCTCCGTTCGATACCCATTTCCAGCCCCCGCAACTCAGCCAGGCCGCGTAGCCGCCCAATGGCCGTGTAGCCGGGGTTTATTTTTTTGCTGGAGGTCAGATCGTCGAGCATCCGATGGCCATGATCGGGTCGGAATGGCATCCGCAAATCCTCCCGACCTTCGTCCTGTCGGCGTTTTTGCTCCTTCAGCAACGCCCGCATCACGCTGTACATATCCACATCGCCCGCCAGGTGATCGGCTTCGTGGAAACTCCGCATCAGTGAGGGGTCGTCGGCATCGCGCAGGGTGCTCCGCAGATGCACAAAATGAATCCGTGGCCCCAGCCGCTCTACCATACCAGGCAGGTCGTTGTCGGGCCGAACCCCATAGCTACCTGTGCAGAAACACAGCCCATTGGCCGGCGAGTCCACTTCGCTCAGTAACTGTTTTGCGTCGGCTTCGGTGCTCACTACGCGGGGCAGACCCAGAATTGGGTACGGCGGATCGTCGGGGTGAATAGACAGACGCACCCCAGCCGACTCAGCTACCGGCGTAATTTCGCGTAGAAACGTATACAGGTTTTGCCGCAGTTCGGCATCGCCCGTGTGTTTGTACGTATCGAGAGCTGCCTGAAACTGTTCGAGCGTGTAGCTTTCTTCCGAACCGGGCAAACCCGCAATAATTGTCCGAGTCAGGCGCTGCACATCGGCCTCAGTGGCCCCGTCCAGCCAGGCTTTGGCTTCCTGCTTGCGCGCATCGCTGTATTCGGCTTCAGCACCGGGCCGTTTCAGAATATACAATTCAAAAGCCGCAAACTCGGTCGCATCGAACCGGAGCCCCGTTGAGCCATCGGGCATGGGATAATCCAGATTGGTGCGGGTCCAGTCGAGTACGGGCATAAAGTTGTAACAAACCGTATCGATACCGCACTGAGCCAGATTCAGGATCGACTCTTTATAGTTTTCGATATGTTGGCGATATGCCCCCGTGCGTGTTTTGATTTCTTCATGCACCGGAATACTCTCGACAACCGACCAGGTAAGCCCGGCCTCTTCGATGATCTTTTTCCGCTGCTGAATTTCAGCTACGGGCCATACTTGCCCATTCGGGATATGATGCAGGGCCGTTACGATTCCGGTGGCACCTGCCTGTCGGACGTGCGCCAGCGATACGGGGTCATTCGGACCGAACCATCGCCAGGTTTGTTCTAAAGCCATTCAGACTACTTTTTGGGGTATAAGACGAAGGAGCGGCCGGTTTACCGATGCCCGCAAAAAAAGGGGTACTTTCCGCCAAGGATGTAGCTTTTGGGCGCGATTTGAGCCCTTTTAACGCCAAAGAGCCGCTACAAGTAGCGGCTCTTTGGGCAATTTTAGGTACCAGGAGCGGGAATCGAACCTTTACCTTTTCGTACCGTCACCTATTCTTATTATTACTGATTATCAGCACTTTATAAAAGTCACTTGTCTACTTCAAAAGTAAATCAGAGTAGTTAAAAGTAAGATTTGTTTCGGTAATGTTTCGGTAATGTTTCGGTAAAATGTTTCGGTAAACTATTTTCGGGCAGGATAGTAAAACGAAACATAGAAAATGAAGACCGATTCAGCAATCAGCCGAAACGCTGTTAATGCTTTTACCTTCTCAATTGAGCTTAACCATAAGCCAAAAGCAAACGGTGACTATGGTTTATTTCTTCGGATAACGGAAAACCGGAAGGTAAAGCGGATATACACCGGATTTGATGTACCCAAAAAGGATTGGAACCCCAAAAAGAAAGAAGTTCGTCGTACCTATCCGCTATACAGCCAGATAAACAAGCGGATAGAAGAACTGAAGGCACAAGCCATAACGGTAAAGGCAGAAGTTAAGGGAGCAACGACCAACGTAGTAGTAAGCCACCTGAAAGGCCAAAACACCTCTTTATTTTTTCCGTACGCTGATATTCAAGTCGGTAAAAGAACTTACAACACAGCCCGAAACCTTAAATCTGAAATCAAAAAATTTCGGGATTGGATAGGTAATGAGCAGTTAACCTTTGCTGACATTACAACCCCTATACTTTACGACTATCACGATTGGCTGATACGTTCGCACGGCAATAACCTGAATTCGGCTAACACCTCTTTAACGAAAATACGCACCGTCATAAGCAAGGCCACCGAAGAGGGACTTATAAAATGGCAGGATAACCCGTTTTTGGGCTTCAAAATGACAGAAGCCAGACCCCAACGGGTAAGACTCACAGAAGAGGAATTACAAGCATTTTCAACCGTTGACCTACCCGAAGGTACGCTGATATGGCATACCCGTAATTACTGGCTATTCGCTTTCTATACGGCAGGGGTACGTTTTAGCGATGTGGCTTGCCTGAAGTGGAGCAACATTAACGGGGGTAGGCTATCGTACGTAATGCGTAAGACGCAACACGTTATTCAGCAAAGCCACACAATTCCCTTACCCAAACAGGCAGAAGCCATTTTAGACCACTACCGGAGCCCCGAAAGCAAGCCCGAAGACTATCTGTTTCCAATCCTCAGCACACAACGCGAATACAACACCGAAGACGACCTGTTAAAAGAAATTTCGCGCAAAAATGCGCTAATCAATAAGTACCTCAAGCTAATCTGCCAGAAGGCGGAAATAGCCAAAGACGTATCATTTCATTCGGCCAGGCACACCTTTGCCGACTTAGGCCGAAGGAAAATCAAAGACGTATACGCCATATCAAAGCTACTTCGGCACTCCAAAATCAATATTACCGAGAAGTACATAAAGGACTTTGATACTGAAGTTACCGATCAGGCTTTGAACACCCTATTCGGGTAGTTTTTTATTGTAGTCCTTTTCGGGTATGAATTCTTACCCTTCTTTAATTCAATCAATGGACAACTTAATTAACATTCTTCCTGAAAACTGGCTTGCTGAGTACCTTTTTCGAGTGTACCTAACAGAAGATGATTGGGAAAAATGGGGAAGAAAAGAGCTTAGTGAATATCAAGTTGAACAAGAGTTGTATAAAACTTGTGAAGACTTTCTTTCATACTACCAAGTTCCGACTGATTATCAAATCATGTCTAACATCTGCTACATCGTTGATTTTTTACAAAACGAAGAATCGAAGATTATGGAAATCGGTGGGTATAATGTTTATGAATCACCTTCAACAAGTGAGTTAATCAAAGATATGGAAGCTATTAAATCGTTTATCAATTTGGTGATTGAACAAGACAAGGCTTATAAAGCAGCACATGAGAAATGGTCATCAATCCTACAAAACAGTGAAAGAGAAGAGGATGTACCACCTGCACCTGATTTACCTTATTATTCCATAACTTTTAATTCTTACGGCAAGTCTCCTAAATCTGTTCACATTAAGGAATATGCTGCAACTTATATGCTCAACTTGATACGTGAATCTCCCAAAAGCCCGCATTTATATCAGACTAATATTTCAAAACACTCAAATGAAAAAGTTATAACGCGCTTTTTGAAAAACACAATTGTAGCTCTTGATAAGATATTAATACGCTTAGATTTTACGTTTCACACCAAGAAATTAAAGTATTGGTTCATTCAAGGTATTTTGCAGATGAGCAATGTCAATCTTGATGAGGTTACAACAGATATAGATAAATACTTTAATCAATTAGAAAATAGAGCCCGCAAAGAAGGTCTTTTTAGTCAGGTCCCTAACCCTTAGTCATAAAAGCAACTTCAGACCTATCCTTTTTTCGGGAATGTCTGAAGTTTCTACGCTATTTCCCTCTAATGACCTTTGACTCGTTCAATGATTCTTTTTTTACAATCAAAACGAGTTAACACATGGCAAACAGCCGTAAAAAAGACCCGATTCAAGGAATCGCAATTGAAGCGCAACTTATCGAAGTTGTGTCATGCCCTACCGATCAGCTAAAGCTTAGAACCGCTTTACGTTCGTGGTTTATGTCGTTCCTCACCCAAACCGAAGACCACATAAATCATTCTTCGTTGGTTGAGAACATCTACTACTACGAAGTTCTTCAAGAGTGGATTGATGCCACCGGATTAATCACGCAAAACCACACCGTAAACGATTAATCACGATGGAAGCTAAACTGATAACCGTAGAGGATTATAAAGCCCTACAATGCGCTTTAACGCGCTTAGAAAGCAAGTTAGACAAACTGATACCGGAGCAATTGGATACGGTGACGTATACCCCCGAAGAGGTTTGTAAAATGCTTGATTGCAGCCCCAAAACGTTGCAGAACTACCGGGACAAACAACTAATTGACTTTAGCCAGGTTGGACCAAAGATTTGGTTCACGGCACAAGATGTGCAAGCGTTTCTGAATCGTAACAGGATTCAGGCGAAAGGATTGCTTCGGAAAAATCAGCCCAACGCCTAAACCCCGTTACGACCATGAACGCAATCTTTTTAAAGTCAATCGAGAAACGGGCTATCTACCACCGGAGCCCCGAAACAAAGGTAAGCTTCTACCGGCAACCGGGAAGCACCGAGTTACTACCTCAGCGAATCAACTTTTCAATAGACCCGGAAGGGTTTCAGCCAGTAACGCGAACGGGAAGAGCCGCACACTTAAAGAAAGTGGCAGATGTGAAAGCCCGATTCACCCGGAAGGACACACAAAGCCCGTACTATGTCTTAGCCAGCAACACGGAGCCCCGAATAAGCTTTTCGGTTTGGGAGTACCCCGAAATGCCGTTACTGTTAGGCTTTGCAGATATTGGCAGAAGCAACGAAATGGGCAAGATTGAACAAACCCCCGATTTGGTCGCCATTATACGCACCCCCGATAATTGCCGGGATACGTTGGAACTTCGTATCTATCCGGGCTTATACCCTAAACGGGATACCGTACTGACGCTATTGCACGAAGAGCTAAGAGTACAACCCCCGATTTGGGTCTGATAGGCTGAAAACAAAAAAGGGGCTTCCCACGCGGGTAGTCCCTTTCTTCTTATTAGGATAGAAAACGAGAACACAGCTATGTTTGACCATATCGGTATTTCCCTTTTCGTTGGTAAAAGTACACCGAATCTATCGAACCTCACTCATACGGGTAATGTCTGGCAGGGTTGGCAACAATACCGTATAGAAGGGGTTTGCCCCCTCAGAGTCCAATACAATCCCAAACTATGGGAGTTAAAAATTAGTGGCAGTATACCGTACCTATTCAGAGGGCATAACTACCCCGCAGGTACAAACGACCTTCGGGAAGGTATCGACTATATCAGCCAGATAGTAGGCATGAATGTATTTGCCGGGAAGGTTGACACGTTCGAGTATGGTCAGTTTGTGCATACTCCACACAAGACAAAAGTTCTACTGGCAAACCATAACCACCTACCCGGATTCAAGGCACACGGCTATATTAACGGAGCCAGCAAATACTTTGAATCCTCAGCCCTACGGGTAAAGTTGTATGATGCCAGGCAGAACTTTGCCCACAAGATCAAAGGGAGCCCCAAAGAAGCCCTACAGCAAGACTTCGGCTTTAAACCCGATCAATCTTATCTGAAAGTCGAAAACCACTACAAGAAGCCCCAAATCTATTTTAAACAGGCGGTATTGGTTGCAGACCTATTCAGTAGTCAATTCGTCAACCTTTGCAAAGAAGACCTTCTGACAACCTACCAACGAATTCAGAAAACACCAGCCAGCGCAATGCCTACCAACAAAAAAGACCTTTCGGCTTCAATGCTTCCCCTATTGGTCCTGAAAGACTTAGAACTACAGTACGGCTTCAACACAGAAGAGCTATTAATTGAGAAGCTAAAAACGATGCCGGAAGAGGTACTGACTACCGAAGACCGTAAGGCCCGTAAACGGCAATTACGTAAGATGCTTAGTTTGTTGATGCCGGAAACGTCAAACAGTCCTTTCGATGTATCGGAGCAATTAAGGCAAGCTTTGTACAACACCGAAGGGGGCAGCGCGGGTCAAATCCCTACCGCACTCTTAAACCGCGAACGGTAATACAACCTCACGCGTATCGTGTCAAAATTGAAATAGGGGGGTAGCGTGGGCAAAATCCTTAGCGCAATCTTAAAGCACGAGCGCAAGTCCACCGAAAAGAATACAGTGTCAAAATTCGCACCTTAGAAAATCAAACACCCAAACAGAATACAACTAACTCATTAACAATAATATACGAGCATTATAAACCCCAAAAACAGCCCCAAAAAGCGGTAAAAAGTGGCTAAAATGCCCCCAAAATAGCCTGTTTTCCCCTCAGTAATCGGGGGAGCAAGATTATTTTCACACTGTAAAAAGGGGCAGATAGGCAGGGCATAGCGAATCTTGCCACCGTACCAGCCTACGAACGGAAGACCAACGGCACACACACAAAACCAAAAGTCTAAGGGGGGTTCTTTCTGGCAACATATGGCAGGGTATAGCGAATCTTGCCACCGTTCCAAACCGCGAACGGAAGACCCGCTTTAGCCAACATCGTGCGATATAATCAAAGGGGGTATACCCCTTTCTTCGTTTATCGGGCAATAGTGGCTAAGAGTCGGTTTTTACTTACCGGAGCCCCCAAAACGAAGAGGTACGGAAGCCCAAATGAAACCCCTATGAATAAGGCGAAAGGGGGATTATATCAGTTTGGCTTCAGGGGATATTTGTAAAATGTTTCGGTATTGTTTCGGTAAAAAATCAAAAATCCCCGTAAAAGGCTGATTCACAACCTACTACGGGGATTCATTGTACCAGGAGCGGGAATCGAACCCGCACGGGCCTTACGGCCCACAGGATTTTCTTACCAACTACAGCTTTCGCTGCTCGTTACCATTTGCAACGATTTGTGGTCTGGACTGTCTCTTTACCCTCGACTCACTCGTTAGGGTACCGCCTGTTCAGTCTCTACACCTTCCACACCAACAACTGTTAGTAGGCTTGGCTCGGGATTGCCAATCAATTACTTGATAAGGTTTCCCCGAATTTAAGCGGTTCTACATCGGTCGTTTCCAACCGTGCACTCAAATTGATCTAAGTCCGGCGCGTCTACCTATTCCGCCATCCCGGCAATCCACCCGACGAATCGGATAACTACAAAAAAAGCACCGTTGGTCGGTGCCTTTTTCTGGAGCGAAAGACGGGGTTCGAACCCGCGACCTCGACCTTGGCAAGGTCGCGCTCTACCAGCTGAGCTACTTTCGCGTTTGGTGATTCAGCGTTGCGGTGCTGAATTGTGGGTACAAAAGTAGAGCGTTTTCCGACGTTTGTCAAGAGGTAAACCCAAAAAATTCTCTTGTTGAATTTTTTGGGTTTGATGATCAATCACTTATAAGCCTAAAAAAATCACGAACCAGGAGCTGCACGGGTACCAACTACTGCGTACTTACCCTCGGTAGCTCGCTCTCACTCCAGTTCAGGACTCTAAAAACAGTAGCGTCAGAAAAAAAACGTTGAGGCCGATCCCCGACAAGACCGTCATCCGCATAGCCGATCGGAAATCAGCCCGGGCACGGTCGTGCCGAACCCGTCCATACCAGGCTACAAAAAAGATCATGGCGGGCAGAATACAGGCCAGCAAAATGTAAAACGGCGAACGCCCCCCAAAATACACGTAAAAACCAGCCAGTGAGCAGGCAAATACCAGTAAGGCACAAACAAACGTCCCCTCAACACCCAGCAGGCGGCTCAGGGTGAGGTCGCCCCGGCGGGCGTCTTCGGCATGTTGGTACACCTGCGTAAGAGGGTACATAGCCATCACGTTGAGGGTACACAAACAGGCCGCCAGCAAGGGTTGGCGCGTAAGAAGGTGTTCGAGCGGTACATCGTTTATGGCCTGCAAAGTCATCAGGTAGGTGAATCCCCCCTGAAAAAGACTTACGATGAGCCAGCTCCAGACCGGGTATTTTTTGAGCCGAATCCGATCGTGGCTGTACGCTTTGGAAATGAGCCCATAAATGAGCAAATAGCACACGAAAGACCAGCCCACCAGCGTGCCCAGCAGCAAAGCCAGGACATCGAGCCCCCAGGCTACCCGGTGCAGGGTTTGGTCTACGGGGGGCGGGTTTTCCAGAATCCCTATACTTTCCTCGTCTTTATCGAAAAAGCTATTGTAGGCGTTACTGGCTGGATACAACAGAAGGTGCAGAATAAAGGCCACCAATACCGACCGGCCCAAATCGGGGTTGACCGACTGGCTAAGTGCGAACCAGAAAACGGGCAGTAGAAAAAACGAAAAAGGAACCCGCAGATGAAGCCAAATTTCGCGAAGGGTCATGGTGGAGGCAGAGGAATCGGTACATAGCATTCCAGATCATAACAATCCCAAAAAACAGACGGTTACTACACTACAACCTATGCTGATGAACATTGAATAAGAACACACACGAATATAGCGCCTTTATCACGGCGATTGGCACGGCTGTGCCGCAATACGCGGTACCCCAGATGCAAATCGCCCAGTTTATGGCCGACGCGCTTCAGTTCGACCACCGCGACCGCCGACGGCTCACGGCCCTTTACCGCCAAACCCGCATCGAAAAACGGCATTCGGTTTTGCCCGACTATAGCCGCGAAAATGGCGATTACGCGTTCTACCCAAATACACCGGGGCTTGAGCCGTTTCCAACGGTTGGGCAACGTATGCTCCTGTACCGGCAGGAAGCGGTCCCGTTGGCCCGGCAGGCCATCGAAACCTGTTTGAACAAACGGGCTGACTTCGACCGGCAGTCGATTACGCACCTGATTGTGGTCAGTTGTACGGGTCTGTATGCGCCCGGCCCCGATATTGAGCTGATCGAAGCACTCGGGCTACCCACAACCACGCAGCGGCTCGCCATCAATTTTATGGGATGTTACGGGGCTTTCAATGGCCTGAAAACGGCCGACGCCATGGTACGGGCCGACCCCGACGCTAAAGTGCTGGTGGTGTGCGTGGAGCTGTGCACCATCCACTTCCAGAAAAAAACCGAAACAGATCACCTACTCTCCAACGCCCTGTTTGCCGACGGGGCTGCGGCCGTATTGGTCGAAGGCGAGCCGGTTTCCGAACGCTTGGCACTCCGATTACGGTCGTTTTACAGCGATCTGCTCCCCGAAGGCAAAGCAGAAATGGCGTGGCACGTGAGCGATTTTGGCTTTGAAATGACCTTGACCTCCGAAGTGCCCCGGTATATTCAGCAGGGCATCAGCGAGTTGCTGTCACGGTTGCTGCAAAAAAGCGGCCTCACCATTGGCGACATCAACCTGTACGCCATGCACCCCGGCGGCCGCAAGATTCTGGAGGTAATTGAGCAGCAGCTTGGGCTCGAAACGACCGACAACCGATTTGCCTACGACGTACTCCGCGAATTCGGCAACATGTCGTCGGCAACGGTGCTGTTTGTGCTCAATGCGGTATGGCAGAGCCTCGAATCCGGCCATACAGAACCTTCGACAGATTCGGGCGGGCATATTCTGAGTTGTGCCTTTGGGCCAGGCCTTACGCTGGAATCAATGATTCTGGACGTAGTGGGGCAACCCGTAACCACGTCCCTTACTTCGACAGCACGTTCCAGCGCAGCAGTCCCCATCGGCTAAGCCGGTAGCGGATTGATACCCCCAACACGCCGAGACCGTAAATGGTACTGCGCTTAAAGTTGATCGACGAGGCTTCTTCAAAGTACTTGGTGGGGCAAGTGACTTCGGCAATTTCGAAGCCCTTGTAGAAAATCTGGGCGATCATCTCGTTGTCGAAGATGAAATCGTCGGAGTTGTGGGTGAAATCGAGTGAACGTAGCACCTCGCCGGAGAACGCCCGGTAGCCCGTGTGGTATTCCGACAGTTTCTGATTCATCAGAATATTCTGCGCCAGGGTCAGGAATCGGTTGGCAATGTACTTGTACATAGGCATGCCACCTTTGAGCGCGCCTTTTCCCAGAATCCGGGAAGCAAACACAACGGGATAGAGGTCGTTGCCGATGATCGAGATCATGGCCGTCAGCAGCAAGGGGGTGTACTGATAATCAGGGTGAAGCATCACCACAATATCAGCACCCAACTCCATAGCTTTCCGGTAGCAGGTTTTCTGATTCCCGCCATAGCCTTTATTCTGATCGTGCCGAATCACATGCCGGATACCCAGGCGCCGGGCTTCCTCAACGGTATTGTCGGGGCTGAAGTCATCCACCAGGATAACATCATCGACAATATCGAACGGAATTTCGCGGTACGTACGCTCCAAGGTAAGGGCTGCCCGGTAGGCAGGCATCACCACAATGACTTTCTTCCCATTAAACATGGCTCAAAACTAAGTAGACCGACGAACTATGCCAATACGTTCTGGAATTAGTTCGCCGGGAGGCTTTTGGGGGACTCTAGCAATTAAGATGCCATCTCCCTACTGACTCCCATCATTTCTTTGCCCATATTGCGACAGTTTTTGTGCTAACCCTAACTTTTTTATGATCAGCGGGGTTGTCGATTTAATGATTCTTTAAGAACGTATGCTAACTAGTGAGACAACTTTTTTCTTAGGCTTCGCGGCTTTCGTGATGGTCGTAATGGCCCTTGATTTAGGGGTATTTACGAAACAGAAGAGCCACGTGGTACACTTCAAGGAGGCCGCCATCTGGAGCGCCGTTTGGGTATCGCTGTCGATTGCCTTCTACTTTTTTATCAAGAACTACGGCTATCTCGTACACGGGATCAACGACTTTGCCCGGCTCCAGCAAGTGCGCGACCTCTACGCCGACCATGTAGAGCTGGTACCGGGTAACTTTGAACAGAGCCTACAGCTCTTTCAGAACAACATGGCCCTGGAGTACATTACAGGCTATTTGGTAGAATACTCATTATCAGCCGATAACATCTTCGTCTTTATCCTCATTTTCGCGTCGTTTGGCGTGCGGGAGCGGTACTACAAAAAGATTCTGGTATGGGGAATTCTGGGGGCTATCGTACTCCGGTTCGTGTTTATTTTCGTGGGTTCGGCCCTGCTTCAGCGCTTCGAGTGGATCATGCTCGTTTTCGGGGCGTTTCTGGTGTACACCGGGGTTCGGCTGTTTTTTGAGAAAGAAGGCGAAGAGCAGATCGACACCAAAAACCACCCCGTGGTCAAGTTTGTGTCGAAATACTTCAACGTGTACCGGCGCAACGTAATCGACCACTTTTTTGTCCGGCGCAAAACCGACAACAAGCTGTTTGTGACCCCCTTGTTTATTGTGGTGGTGGTAGTCGCCTTTACCGACCTTGTTTTCGCGGTCGACTCTATTCCGGCCATTTTCTCGATCACCAAAGATCCCTACATCGTATTCTTCTCCAACGTATTCGCGATCATGGGCCTGCGGTCGATGTTCTTCTTCCTGTCGAGCATTATGAGCCAATTCCGGTTCCTGAAGGTTGGTTTGGCGGTGCTGCTCACGTTCATCGGCGTGAAAATGCTCACCGACCATTATCTCGAAGAACTCGGCTTCAAACCCGTTTACTCGCTCTACATTATCGTCTCAATTCTGGCCGTGAGCGTACTGGCCTCGTGGCTTATTCCGGAGAAAAAAGCGGAGAAAGAGCAGGGTATCGAGGTGTAAGACGGTAACTCGAAGTATTGAATTTAAAGCGGGCCGATGTGGCCCGCTTTTTTTATGTCTCCCGTCGTGGAGAAGTTTACCGACTTTTCTTACGGGGAAAGTCTGATTAACTTTTATTCAACACACTTCTGAGCATCGGCATATTTTGTACGCTGCCGAAGATTACATTTTATCAGCCAGATATAATCAAATTCAGTAGGGTTTTACCCTTGTAAAAAGCCAATATTCCCAAAGGATACTTTCCAAATGGAAACCACTGTCGGTAAGTCACTTATAAGACACAAAGCAATTTGATTCTCTACTCATTCTTTACAAAACGAGGCCAATTAGCTCCGTCAAATCGTACCCCGACATAGGCCATTCCAGTTGTTCAAAACGCAATAGCAAATTTATTTTGTGGCCATTTTGCCAAACAATCCTCTGTCAGGGTTGTTCTGAGGCTAATTTTATATTGCTTTTTGTTTAACCTTTACTACACAAATTTATGCAAAGTATTACCTTTTTGAGGGTAGTAAGGCTGACGTTTTGTGTGAGTATGTGGCTACTCAGTGTGGCATCGCTCGCCCAAACAAAAATCAGCGGCACGATTAAAGCCGAAGACGGCACACCCATTGCCGGTGCCAACGTGGTTGTAAAAGGAACCACCATTGGAACCGTCAGCGACGCCAGCGGCTCCTACTCCATCATCCCCAAACAATCGAAAGCAACACTGGTATTTTCATCATTAGGCTACCAGTTTAAAGAGGTGCCTGTTGGTAATAGCACCACCATCGACGTTACCCTGTCCGAAGATGTCTCGAACCTGGAAGAAGTTGTTGTGACGGGCCTGGCAACGAGCATCAAGCGGTCAAATCTGGCAAACGCCGTTAGTACTATTTCGGCACGGGAACTCGTCGGAACTACGCAGATTCAGACCGTCGACAACGCGTTTTACGGCAAACTTCCGGGCGTGAACATCAACACCAACGGTGGAGCACCCGGCGGTGGGGTTTCTATTCAACTACGGGGTATCTCGTCGCTGGTGGGTGCTTCACAGCCACTGTACATCATCGACGGGGTATATGCCAACAATGCCGTAAACCGGACCGGGCGCGGCTCGGTGACGGGTGCATCGGGGGTAGAAACGCAGGATGATGCCGCCAACCGGATTTCTGACCTTAACCCCAACGACATTGAAAACGTAGAGGTGCTCAAAGGTCCCTCGGCCGCGGCTATCTACGGAACCCGGGCCAACGCCGGTGTCATTATCATTACCACCAAGCGGGGCAGTGCCGGCAAAACAAAGGTCTCGTTTGCACAGGACTACGGCTTTGCCACCGCTCAGCGATTGCTGGGCGTTGACAACTGGACGGAGGCTAAAATCAATACCTTTTTCTCGGCTGCCCGGCGCCCTGCTGAACTGGAGCGGTTCCGGGCCGCCAACGGGCAAACCTGGGACTACGAAAAATACTTCTACGGCAACACGGCCCCACTATCGAACACCCGACTGAGTATTTCGGGAGGGACCGACAAAACGAAGTTCTTTATCTCAGGTGCCTTCGCCGACGAGAAGGGTATTATCCGCCGGACGGGCTTCAAGCGGTACTCACTGCGGGCTAATATTGACCACAAGCTAACCAAAGACATTACGCTCTCGGTTGGCTCCAACTACATCAACACCAACACTGACCGGGGTTTCACGGGTAACCAGAACAACTCGGGCGCCAGCATTGGCTACAACATTGTCTATGTCCCTAATTATTTCAACCTCTTCCCCGACGCCAGTGGACGGTACCCCGACAACCCGTACTTCAACGAAAACCCGATTGCCGTTACCGACCGGGGTATCAACAACAGCAACGTTAACCGCTTTATTCAATCATTTAACCTCACGGCCAACCTGTACAAGTCGGAGCGGGCTTTGCTGAAACTGATCGGGCAGGGTGGTTTCGACTATACCCAGAACACCACGCTGGTGTACTTGCCGGAAGACCTGCAGTTTCAGCGCGGTCAGGGTAATCCCGGCGATGTGCTCTGGGGTAAAACCGAAAACGTAAACACCAACCTGCAGGCGGCTTTGGTTTTGAACTGGAACGTAGGCAAAGTTAACCTGACCAGTCAGGTGGGTGCCGTGCGGTTAAATTTCCGCGACGACCGCCTGCTCAACCGGTCGCGGGGGTTGGCCGGTGGCCAAACGAACTTGCGGCAGGGAACGGTTCAGGAGATTTTTGAGCAGCGGTTCCAGTCGATCACCGACGTAGGGGCCTTTGTTCAGCAGGAAGCGAACTGGGACGACAAGGTAATCGCTACAGCCGGTATTCGCTTCGACAAATCAACCCTGATTGGTGATGCCAACCGGTTCTGGGCCTTCCCAAAAGCCTCGTTGGCCGTAAACCTGGCTAATTTTGAGTTTATTCGCTCGTCGAGCCTCGCCAACACCTTCTCGCAGATCAAACCGCGCATTGCTTACGGTGAAACGGCGGGGGTGCCCGGCTTCGGCACAACATTTACCCCGCTCAACTCAGCTAACATCGGTGGGTTGCTGGGCTCGGTGGTGACAACGGCCGCTGGTAACGCCAACATCGAACCCGAGCGGGCGGGCGAACTGGAATTTGGTCTGGACCTGGGCTTGTTCAGCAACCGGATTCAGCTGGAAGCTACCTACTACGACAAGCAGACCCGCAGCAACATTCAGAACCTGCAACTGTCGCCTGCTGTAGGCATCAGCACCATCCCGACCAATCTGGCCCAACTCCAGAACCGGGGCATTGAGCTCTCGCTGGCGGCCGCCCCCGTGCAAAAAGAAAATCTGCGCTGGAACACCCGCCTGATGTGGTGGCGTAACAACCTCCTGCTCACGCGCCTGGGTATTCCGCCCTACAATGCTGGCGCGTTTGGCGTAACACTGGGTACGTTCCTCTATCAGGAAGGATTTGCCCCAACCACCATTGTGGGCACGCGCCCCGCCCGCGATGGCAACGATACCCCGGCCGCACAGGGCGTACGGACAGGAGCTTATATTCTGGGCAACAACCAGCCCAAATTTCAGATGTCGTGGCTCAACGAATTCACGCTGTTTAAAAACTTCGACGTGAACATGCTCTGGCACTGGAAACAGGGTGGCGACAACATCAACCTCACACAGTTTCTGATGGATTCGGGCGGTACAACCCCCGATTGGGCTCAGGACGACGATGGCGATGGTATTCCGAACGGCCGCGACCGGGGTATTGCCCCCAACAACGGGGCCGACCGCTGGGTACAGGATGCCTCGTACGTGCGTTTGCGTGAGGTGGCCATGTACTATACCGTTCCTACCAAAACGCTCGGTAACCTGTTCAACAACAAGGTATCACGGGTGCGGGTAGGCTTCTCAAGCCAGAACCCCCTCACGTTCACCAAATACTTTGGTTACGACCCCGAAACATCAACCTTCGGATTGCAGGCCGTAGCGTCGGGCGTCGATATTGCCCCCTACCCGACCCAGCGTCGTTTCTTCGGACATTTGGTTGTTGAGTTTTAAGCCCTCATAAGTCATGAAAAAAACTCGTTTATATCTCTCCATGCTGGCCGGGCTCATGCTGCTCAACTCATGCAGTTTCTTTGAGCTGGAAGCCCCCAATGACCCCAATAACCCCTCTCTGGGGAGCGTATCCCAAAATGCATCGCGCACACAGGTACAAAACCTGATTACGGGTCTCGAATCCCGCCATCGCGACTATGTGTTTAACGTCACGATGCTCTTTGGCACGATGGGCCGCGAATTATGGTACCTGAATGCCTCTGACCCGCGCTGGCAAACCGACTGGCTCGGTATGAACAACCGTACGGCCAACGCCAACATGTTTAACTACCTGCCCACCTACACGAACCCCTATTTTGCCATTCGGCAGGGGCTTACGGTGGTCGATGCCGTTCGGAATACCAATACGTTTACCGATCAGGAAAAGAACGCGGTATCGGGTTTTGCCAAAACCATCATGGCGTACCAGTACCTGATTGTGGCCATGGGGCAGTACGAAAACGGCATCCGGATGAACGTGGCTGATATTCAGAATCCGGGGCCGTTTGTGCCGCTACCGGAAGCCCTCACGCAGATTCGGCAGCTGCTCGACGAAGCCAATACCGAACTCGCCAACGGAGGCACGGGCAATTTCCCGTTACGCCTGACGAGCGGCTTCACCGCTAATGGTTTCAACACGGTTGCATCGTTGCGGCAACTGAACCGGGCTATTGCGGCCCGGCTGGCCGTGTACCGGCAAGACTGGCAGGGGGCGCTCGAAGCCGCCAATGCTTCGTTTTACAACGCTACGGGCAACTTAGATGCCGGCCCAGCCCACACCTATGGCGCGCCCCCCGATCAGTTCAACCCCTTGTTTTTTGTCCTGAATGCCAACGTGACTACCATGATGGTGGTGCATCCGTCGGTACTGCGCGACACACTGGCTAACGATGCCCGCGTTCGGGCGAAGTTTTTCCGCCGGACCTCGCCAGTGTCCGTTACCTCCGACGGTACTCCGCTCTCCGGGCAGTATCAGGATCGGCGTTTTCCGCTCAACACCAGCGAGCTGAAGTTTTTCCGCAATGAAGAACTGGTACTGATTGTGGCCGAGGCCAACGCCCAACTGGGCAACACGCAGGCCGCTTTGGCAGCTATCAACCGCATCCGGACGGCCGCTGGCGTGGGCAACTACACCGGGGCCACCACCCGCGAAGCTCTCATCGACGAGATTCTGTTCCAGCGCCGGTACTCGCTCTGGGCCGAACCCTGGGGCCACCGCTGGATCGACCTGCGCCGGTATAACCGCCTGAACGCGCAGAATGTCGACGTGACCCTCGACCGGGGCTCTATTTTCCGGCAACTGGCCCGGCCCCAAGCCGAAATCAACTGGGACGAATACGTACTGACCCGTTAAACCCGGCTCAGCTTCACAAAACGAAAGGCCTGCCCCAATGGGGTGGGCTTTTCTGTACACGAACAATTCGGGCCGAAACAGACGGAGGGCCCACTTGTGACGTTTTCCCAACAGGTTGTTATTTTGTAAAAACTCCGATCTGCCATCTTGATTCCGAATCGTTCTGTTCTCCGTACCTACCGCCGTCGTTTAACCAACCTCAGCAGCCGCAACCGGTCGTTGTTACTGTCGAGCCTGCCCGCCGATGGATTTCTGGATCTGCACGACACCGATTTTGTGCTCAACAAACCGTCGTTCAGCCTTATTCAGCAACTGCTGGCCCGCAAAGCAAGCATCCCGCTCTGCGATGTGCTCGACCCCCGGCACGAGAAAGTAAATCAGATCAGCAAACGGCTCGGGCGCATTGCCCGCACGGCCCGGTTTATTGAGGAAGAACGCGGCACCGAAGACCTGTACGTAGGCTGGCCGTTTGTGCGCGGGCTTTTTATGGATGGTACCCCCGTACACGCACCCCTGCTGTTTTTTCCGGTGCAGATCGAGCACAAGGGCGACCAATGGCACCTCACCCGCCGGGGCGATGAAGAAGGCTTTGTAAACCCGACGTTCATGCTGGCCTACGCTCACTTCAACGCCGTGAAGTTACCAGGCGAGTACATAGAGAAGGAGCTTGACGAGTTCGACAAAGACTCACTCACGTTTCGGACGCAACTGTACGAGTGGCTCAAAGCCAGCCCACTGAAGATTAACTTCAACCAGGACCTGTTTGTCGACCTGCTCCGCCCCTTCGACAAGGTTACCCAGAAAACCCTGCACGCCCTCGAAAAAACCGGCGAACTGAAGCTGTACCCTGAGGCCGTTCTGGGCATCTTTCCACAGGCTGGCTCGTTTCTGGTACCCGACTACGATGCCCTGCTGACTAGTGAGGAAAGCGAGACGCAAAATCCGGTCGAGGCCGCAGCGATACCATCGCTCACCCCCCTCTCCCCGCCCCCCGCCCCATACGCCCTGAAAGAACGCTTCCTACGCACCCCACTGCCTATGGATGCCTCGCAGGAAGCTGCCGTGCGGGCCGTAAAAGGGGGCGAATCGCTGGTGGTGCAGGGGCCACCGGGCACGGGCAAGTCGCAGTTGATTGCCAACCTCATGGCCGATGCAGCCGCCGAGGGCAAGCGAGTCTTGCTGGTTTGTCAGAAACGAGCTGCTCTCGATGTGGTGTTTGAGCGGCTGAAGCAAGTGGGAATGGAGCCATTCATTGCCCTTATCCACGATTTTCAAGATGACCGCAAAGCCCTTTACGCCCAAATTGCCGGGCAAATTGAAGCCATCGACCGCTACCGACAGCAAAATCACGGGCTCGACGCTGTGCTGATTGAACGGGATTTTGACCGCGAGAGTCGGCAAATCGACGAATTGCTCGACGAACTGGAAACGTTCAAGCACGCCCTGTTCGACACAACCGAATGCGGGGTTTCGGCTAAAGAATTGTACTTGAATACCAACCCGGAGGCCAACACCATCAAGCTGGACGACCTTTATCCACATTTCCAACTTAACAATGTGGATAACTTTATCCAGCGACTACGGCACTATACCGATTATCAACAACGACTGGGGCCAAATCACCCCTGGAACGACCGGGTTTCGTTTGCGTCGTTTTCCACCACCGATCAGTTTGTGCTCGACCGGGCCGTAGCCGCCGTTGGTACGGTATCCCAACAGACCGCGTCGGTAGCCGCTACACATGGCATACAGTCCCTCTCACTCGATACATGGCGTAGCTGGCACGAGTCGGCCTGGGCTCTTGAAGCCCTGCTTTCGCTGCTGAATGATGCCAACAGCCGGGCACTCTGGACGGCCGTTCTGTTTTTGCGCGAGGCCGCCGACCACCCGGCGGCTACCGTGGCCGAGGGCGAGTTGCTCCGGCTGGCTAATCGCTGGGAAGAAGCCCTGACCGCACCGGGCCCCCTGGTTCTGCCGACCGAACAAACGGAGCTCGACGGGCTGGCTGTGCTCCTCAATTCGGCCATTGACGCGCGCCCGTCGTGGGTGAGCTGGAATTGGTGGCAACTCACCAATCCCGGCAAAGACAAACTGCTTCAATTAGCGGGCATGAATGGGCTCACCACCTCGGCCGACCACCTTCGTACCCTGCAAGCCCGTTTACAGAAACGGCAGGCCCTAAACGAACTGGCTCCTTTCGCCGAGCCGCTGCTGGCCTCACTCCCGCTCGCTTACGAACCGGAGACCTTACGGCTGTTGCAGGATGCACGCGAGGTTGTGGCCCGCATGGCCGATCTGCCCGTGCTTACTCAGCTACCCGCTCAGCACTGGATTTCGGCGGGTCAGTTTGCCCAAACGGTGCGAGCATTGCGGGCGCAGGCCGACGAGGTAGCCAACGCCCTCGCCGACTGGCAGCCGTTTCTGACCTCCACGCAAATTGAGATACTGTGGGCCAACCAATCCCATGCCGACACCCTCCGTCGGGCCCTCCGCGCTGATTTTGATTTGCTGATTGAAAACGACCGGCTATGGGCTCAATTGAGCGAGGTAGAGCAAACCGTAGCCGAGCGCCTGGCTACCCATACCGAGGCCAACCCGACCGGCATAGTGGCTCTGTTTATGAATAGCCTGCAACTGGCCTGGCTCAACCATCTGGAGCAGAAATACCCCAGTTTGCGGTCGGTATCGTCGTTGCGGATGAGTCAGCAGGAACAGGCTCTGCAAACCAGTATCGAGCAAAAACAACGCCTGAGCCGCGATATTCTCCTGATGCAGCTGCGCCAGCAAACGTACCGCAACCTGACCTTCAACCGGCTCAACAACGTGACTACGTACCGCGATTTACTGCATCAGACCACCAAAAAACGGAACGTGTGGCCGGTGCGTCGGCTCATGAGTCAGTTTGCCATCGAGGTGTTCCGGCTGGTGCCCTGCTGGATGGCCTCACCTGAGTCGGTTTCGGCTATTTTTCCGCTTCAGGAAGGACTGTTTGATCTGGTCATTTTTGATGAAGCCTCGCAGTGCTTTGCCGAAAACGGCGTGCCCGCCATGATTCGGGGTAAACAAGTGGTAGTGACCGGCGACAATCAGCAACTTCGGCCCAGCGATTTGTACCGTACGCGTATGGACGATGAAACGGCCGGCGACGAAGCCGACCAAACCGCGCTGGAAGTAGAGTCGCTGCTCGAACTGGCGGCCCAGTCGTTGCCGCAGGTATCGCTGACGGGCCATTACCGGAGCCGTTCCCTCGATCTGATTCAGTTTTCGAACGAACACTTTTATGGGAACAAACTGACCTTGCTGCCCGACCGCCCAACCCTCAACCGGCAAATTCCGGCCATTCGGTACCTGTTGGTGGGCGGGCAGTGGCAGCAAAACACCAACCCCGTGGAGGCAGAGGCCGTGTTGCAACGCGTGCGCGCACTGGCCACCGAACAGCCGGGCAAATCGGTGGGCGTGGTTACGTTTAACTACCCGCAGCAGCAACTCATTCAGGATCAACTCGAAGAGGCCCACTTGCCGGTGGCCTTTGTCAAGAATATCGAAAACGTACAGGGCGACGAGTGCGATGTCATCATTTTTTCGGTGGGCTATGCCCCCGATGAGCGGGGTCGGCTGGCGATGCAGTTTGGTAGCCTGAATCAGGCGGGTGGGGCCAACCGGCTCAACGTGGCCGTTACCCGCGCCCGCGAGCAGGTGTACGTGATCACAAGCCTGCGCCCCGAGCAATTGTCTGTCGAGACCGTTGCGAACGACGGGCCGCGCCTGCTCAAAGCTTACCTACACTACGCCCAACGGGTGTCGGCGGGCGAGTTTCGGCCGCAGCCCCGCCCGGTGGAGGGACTACGCCCGGAGGGGCTGCTCAAAAGTCAACTGTCGCGTCGGCATCCCAACTGGCAACCTGAGCTCCCGGTGGCCGACCTGACCGTTCGGGAAGGCGATGCGTACACAGCGCTGATTCTGACCGACGACGATCAGTATTACCGCCAAACCGTAAAAGAGGCCCATGCCTTACTGCCCTTCGCTCTCCGCGACAAACAATGGCCCTACGAACGGCACTGGAGCCGCGAATTCTGGAAAAATAACGCAGGCTGACCGGTTTTTACCACCGGCCCCGGCCCTCCCCGTCCTGTCTTTCAGGAGGGGGAACTGCAACGTCCAACCTGACGAGTACAAGGGCGGCACTCAAAATCGCTCAGTTTGCCTGGTCAGTCTCCCCATCGCCTTTTCAGTCGATCCATCGAACCTCTCATGTCTACCTCTCAGGCACTAAGGTTGGTATGCCCGCAATCAACTTTTCAAACTACCTTTGCGTTGTCAAAAAAGGAGTTCAAGGTTCTCCATTACACTTTCCCCATTAAGAAATGGCTTCACAGTACGATGTAATTGTGGTAGGTAGCGGGCCGGGCGGTTATGTAGCCGCCATCCGGGCGTCGCAATTGGGCATGAAAACTGCGGTAATCGAGCGCGAAAGCCTGGGCGGAATCTGCCTCAACTGGGGCTGTATTCCCACCAAAGCATTGCTCAAAAGTGCTCAGGTTTTTGAATACATCAAGCATTCGGCCGACTACGGGATTAAGGTAGCCGATGCCAGCGCCGATTTCGGGGCCGTTATCAAGCGGAGCCGGGGCGTAGCCGAGTCCATGAGCAAAGGAGTGCAGTTTTTGATGAAGAAAAACAAAATCGACGTCATCAACGGCACCGGCAAAGTGGTTCCGGGCAAAAAAGTAAGCGTGACCGATAAAGACGGCAAAACAACCGAATACGAAGCCAAACATATCATTGTGGCTACCGGTGGCCGGGCCCGCGCCCTGCCAACCGTCCCCATCGACGGACAGAAGGTTATTGAGTACCGGAAGGCCATGACCCTCGAAAAACGGCCTGATTCGATGCTCATTATCGGATCGGGGGCTATTGGTGTCGAGTTTGCGTACGTGTACGCCAGCATGGGCACCAAGGTGACCATCGTGGAGTTTATGCCGAACATTGTACCGGTCGAAGACGAAGACGTTTCGAAAGAACTGGCCAAGCAATACAAAAAGCTCGGCGTCGAGATTTACACCAACTCCGAAGTTCTGAAAGTAGACACGAGCGGGGCTGGTTGCAGCGTGCTGGTGAAAACCCCACAAGGCGAGAAAACCTTCCAGACCGACATTGTGCTGTCGGCGGCAGGGGTGGTTGCCAACATCGAGAACATTGGTCTCGAAGAAACGGGCATCAAAACCGACCGGGGCAAAATTGTTACCGACGACTACTACCGGACCAACGTGGAAGGCTACTACGCCATTGGTGACTGTACCAAAGGTCAGGCTCTGGCACACGTAGCCTCGGCCGAAGCCATCATCTGCGTGGAGAAAATTGCCGGTTTGCCCCACGTGGAGCCGCTCAACTACAACAACATTCCGGGCTGTACGTACTGCGTACCCGAAATTGCGTCGGTAGGCTACACCGAAAAAGCCGCCCGCGAAGCCGGCTACGAGATCAAAGTGGGTAAATTCCCCTTCTCAGCGTCGGGTAAGGCGAAAGCATCGGGTGCTCCCGAAGGGTTCGTGAAAGTAATTTTCGACGCGAAGTACGGCGAGTGGCTCGGTGCCCACCTCATCGGCAACAACGTAACGGAAATGATTGCGGAGGTAGTAGCAGCCCGTAAACTCGAAACCACTGGTCACGAGATTTTGAAGGCGGTTCACCCCCACCCGACCATGTCGGAAGCCATCAAAGACGCAACCGAAGCAGCCTACGATGAGGCTATTCACTTGTAGTAACGTTGTTTGTACGCATATAAAACGGGGCTGGCAGTGTTGCCAGCCCCGTTTTATTAGGACGCTTTTTCACGGAAAAAGTACGAGCGTTGTTCGTTCTCGATGTCATCGTAGGTGTAAAACCGCGCTCCTTTATGTTTAGCCTGATACCGAATCAGCACAAAATCGCCAACGCAGGCCGTTGTGTGAATAAACAGGGTCATTCCCCAGAAAAGGCCGTACTGCGGCCAGATAATCCACCCGGCAATAAGCCCCGCCGAAATCACCAGAAACGGCATAATGGCAACCCAGAACAGTTCCCGGCCATTGTGCACGAATTGCTGCGCGTAGGCGTACACAATCATGCTTTTCCACGACCCACCGAACCCAACCTTCTGGGCACCGTAATATTTAAAAACGGCGGCATGAATTAGCTCATGAATAGGCAGCAGCACAAAGAAACCCAGAAAAGCCAGGCCAAACTCTGTACCCGCCCGACCAAATACCTCTGGTGCACCAGTACCGCCTTTGCCCAATTGACCGCCGACCAGATACCCGAAAACACCACCGCCCACCAGAAAACCAATAAGAAAGAAGACGGTCATAAACCGATTATTGGGCTTTTTGGTGGGTTGCGCTGAGGTTTGAAGGCCCAGTTCCTGCGCCAGAAACTGCCCCATTTCGTCGATGCGAAACGAATTGATCAGTTCGTAGCGGCCTGAGTTGTGTAGTTCATCAATAGTCGGTTTCATACAGCAGGGGTTAATTTTTCCCTTAAAGTAAGCCGTTCTATCAAAAAACTCAACCGATCAGGGACGAGGGGTTTGAAAGGGCCACTGTTGGCGCACACGCGACGAAATCAGGTACGCGATTACGCCGAGCCCGATCACGGTCAGGCCGGAAAGCATAAACGAAAGCCCGGTCGAAATGAAGATGAACGCCCACACCCCAATGGCCAGCACAATAGGCACGGGGTAGATGGGCATACGAAACGGAAATGAAGCCGCCGTTTTGCGCGACCGCAGAATCCATAACCCAACCGCCTGCCCAATAAACTGAATGACGATCCGCATGGCCAGAATCGCCGTAATGACATCGCCCAACCGAAACAGGAGACTGAACACAAACGCCAGTCCACCCAGAAACAGCAACGAGATATACGGAAACTGCCGGGTGGGGTGCAACCGGGCGAAGATGGAGAAAAACTGCCCATCGGCCGCAGCGGCATAGGGCACCCGCGAGTAGCCCAGCAGTACCGCAAACAGCGACGAAAACGCCACGACCAATACCATACCCGTAGCCAGTTGAGCGGCCTGCACCCCATAAATCCGCTCAATCACACTACTGACAATGAATTTGCTCTCCTTAGCCTCCTGCCACGGAATAACTCCCACCACGCTTATATTGAGCAACAAATACAAAATGGCGATACCCGCAATGGAGATAAACATACTCAGGGGAATGTTGCGCCCCGGCTTCCGAATCTCCGACCCTAAGTGGCACACGTTGTAGTAGCCGAGGTAGCAGTAGATGGTCTTCACCGAAGCCGCCCCCAGACCCGCAGCCCACCAACCGCCATTGGCCGGACTTGGCTCCAGCGCAGCGGCCAGCGTTTGGCTAACCGGACTGTTGGCATGGGTGAGCCCGCCAATAATAATCCAGCCCAGCGTAAGCAGCACGGCCCCCCAGAACACCATTCCGATACGGCCGATGTCGTCGATTTTGCGGTAGAGAAGCAAAATCACAAACAGGACCGCCACCCCCGAAACGGCTTTTTGTTGCCACGGATCCAGCGGAACCAGGTACGAGAAGTACTGCGCAAACCCAATGGCCCCTGAGGCTACTACCAGCGGAGCCTGAATAAGCGTTTGCCAGACGTACAGAAACGAAAACAATCGCCCCCAACGCTGCTCCCCATACGCAATCTTCAGAAAGTTGTAGCTGCCTCCGGCCAGCGGGTAAGCCGCCCCCAGCTCGGCCCAGATAAAGGCATCGATAAACGAAACCACCGCGCCCAGTACCCACGCCCAGATAAACTGAGGCCCGCCAATGATCTGAATCACGAGCGGTAACACCACAAACGGCCCAATACCGACCATATCGATCATGTTCAGGGCCGTTCCCTGCAAGAGACTAAGCCGCCGGGGCAAAGCGGTAGGAGTCGAATCAGAAGGGACATCAGCATGTCCGGGAGCCGTAGAGTTTGCCAAATCAGGAGAGGAAAAAGGGGTCTGAACTACCGGCATTTAGCCGTACTGCTAAGTGAGACAGGCTGTTGATTAGTTCCGACGGTCGCAAAGTTGTCAGGAACCAACCCCGCCCCGGACCAGTGGTACTGTATCGAAACAAAATAACCAACAATTCCTGTAGACTTTAGTTGGTAAATAACAAGTCCATTTGGAACAAACGACTCAACAACGAAAAACAAGCTCATGAAACGTTCATTCTTTGCCGCAGCGTTACTCATCGGCCTATCGATCGGTGCCAACGCCCAGACACAAACGCAGAATACCTCAAATGGGGTCTCCACCAAATCGAGCCCTGCAACCGGGTCGGCCGAAGGGCTCAACCGGAAAGGCACCGGTGAGGAAAGCCCCAAAATGAAGTCGGGGGTCAGCCGAAGCGGTAACAGCAACCTCTCGCCCACCGGCCCAACCAATACCCACGGGAGCACTTCGGAGGGTACCGGTAGTGTGCGCTCCACAGGCGGAGCCGAAGGAACCGGCACCCGGCAAGCCCGCGGGGGCGTGAAAGGCGCCCAGAATGCCCGCAACAACACGGCCAACGATGGCGGTACTACTGGCCCCGGTGCTACCGGCGGTAACAGTCGCAATACGACCCGGACCAACGAAGAATCGACATCAGGCTCAACGGGCGGCTCAAAACGGCCTACGTCAGCCGCAGGCGTTCAGAAAGAATCGCGCACCAACGACCGGAACGTGGGTACGGGCTACCCGGAGCCAACCGGTGTTGGTAAGCCCGGCACACCCGCCGGAACAGCCAAAGGCAAAAAAGGCACGTCGAACCAATAAAGGGTTTATGGTTTATAGTTCATCCCTCATGTTCGTTCATCCGCAATCAACTATAAACCAGAACGCGGGCCACTAAGAACCATAAAATTAAAAAAAGGCCAGCCGCACCGCGACTGGCCTTTTTCAATCAGGTAATCAAGCCTCAGCAACTTCGGCCAGCACCGGATAGTCGGTGTAGCCTTTTTCGCCGGGCGTATAAAACGTTGAGAAATCAGGTTGATTGAGATCGGCACCGGCTTTGAAGCGCTCTACCAAATCAGGGTTAGCAATAAACGGACGGCCAAACGCTACCAGATCAGCCCGACCGCTTTCGAGGGCTTCCTCAGCTGTCTGAGCCGTGTAGCCACCACTCAAAATCAGCGTACCCGTGTACAGCTGACGAATTTGTGCTACAATCTCAGGAGCCACCGCCGGAGCGCCCATGCTCGCGTGGTCTACCAAGTGTACGTACACTACGTAGTCGTTTAGCTTCTCGGCCAGATAGGTGTAGATCGCATCGTACTCAGGGCTGTACGGCATATCGTTGAACACACCATAGGGCGACAACCGAATCCCTACTTTTTCTTTGCCGATAGCTGCAGATACACCTTCGGCTACCTCCAGCGCAAACCGGGCGTGGTTTTCTACACTGCCGCCGTACTCATCGGTACGCGTGTTGCTGGTAGGCCGCAAAAACTGCTCAATCAGGTACCCATTGGCACCGTGCAGCTCCACCCCGTCGAAACCAGCTTCAATGGCATTCTGGGCGGCCGTCACAAACTCCTGCACCGTTGCTTTCACCTCTTCGGTTGTGAAGGCGCGGGGCGTCGGTTGGTCCAGCATACCCTGCTCGTCGGTGTAAATCTGACCCGCTGCGGCAATAGCCGAAGGAGCCAGCACCTGCCCACCCGCGTGCATATTTACCGGATGCCCTACCCGACCGGTATGCATCAGCTGAGCAAAAATGCGCCCGCCTTTGGCATGAACTGCTGCGGTAACGGCTTTCCAGCCAGCTACCTGTTCCGGTGTGTACAGACCCGGCACCCGAGCATACCCATTACCATTAGGCGAGGGAGCCACACCCTCTGTAATCAACAGCCCGGCCGATGCCCGCTGTTCGTAATAGGTGGCCATGATATCGGTAACGTCGTGCCCGGTAGTTGCCCGGTTACGCGTCATAGGGGCCATTACAATCGGATTCGATAAGGTCAGGCCGCCCAACTGAGCGGGTGCGAATAGTTTATTTGCCATGATGAGTTAAATCGTGTTATTCAGGAGCACAACCAATCGAATCATTTAAAAGTTTGAATGTATTTGAAAAAATTTTAACCCAGCTCCTTCAAAAAAGCGCACAATTGCTGGAGAGCCTGCTTGTTGAGCCGCAGAAATACGTTGCGCCCTTCTTTCTGGGTATCCACTAATCCGCTATCGGTAAGCTGTTTGACGTGGTGCGATACGCACGGCTGCGACAAGCCCGTCATCTCCTGCACATCGGAGCTGGTCATTGTTTCCTGTTTAGCCAACTGCATCAGGATCGCCAGCCGGTATTTATCGGCAATGGCCCCCGTTACTTTCTCCACGTTTTTTGGTTCCATAGCGGTAGGTTGTTCGTCCAAAACGATAGAGGGCGGTCTTTAATTCACCAACTCAATAGACATAGCCGCAAATTCCTCTTTCTCGTGTTTTTGACTATGAATGTAAAACGCTGCGTCTACATCAGCTTACTCTGCCTTTTTTTGTACACGACCGCCCGAGGGCAAACGTTTACCTCATCTGACCTGCCCATCCTGCTGATCAACACGGGTGGGCAGCCCATCATCAACGAGCCAAAGATACGGGCTACGCTCACATTGATTGATAACGAAACCGGGAAACGCAATCATATCACCGATAAACCGGCTCTCACAAGCCCGATTGGTATTGAGCTGCGGGGGTCGTCGTCGCAGGATTTTTTTCCGAAAAAGCCTTACGGGTTCGAGCTGCGCGACTCCGGCGGTAGCAACTCGGTTAAGCTATCGCTGGTGGGTATGCCCGCCGAAAGCGACTGGATACTCAACCCGACATACAATGACAAAACCCTGCTGCGCGAGGCTTTGGCCTACGACCTCAACCGCCGAATCAGCCGATACTACACGCCCCGTTTCCGGTACTGTGAGGTCGTGCTCAACAATGGGTACGATGGGCTGTACTTGTTGCAGGAAAAGATAAAACGGGACAAAAATCGGGTCGACATTACCAGTATCAAGAAAACCGACCTGTCGGGTGATGCGCTAACGGGTGGTTACCTGCTTAAGATTGACAAATTTGAGGGGTCAATGTCGGAATCATGGATGTCGGCACAAGCCGGGCGAAATACTAAACAGGTTAACATCCTCATTGACCGGCCCAAGCCCGCAGACCTGGCTCTCGAACAGTTTCAATACATCAAACAGTACGTTACTGACTTCGAGACCGCTCTCGCTGGTGACGCCTTTGCCGACCCCACCAACGGCTACGCCCGCTACCTCGATGTGGAGTCGGCCGTAGATTACATGCTACTTACCGAGTTGTGCCGCAACGTGGACGGCTACCGGCTCAGCACCTTTTTTTACAAAGATCGGGACAGCCGAAACGGCAAACTCACAATGGGGCCCATCTGGGATTATAACCTCGCCTTTGCCAATGCATCGTACTGCAACGCCGACAAGCCCGAAGGCTGGGCGTATCAGTTCAACGAGGTTTGCCCCAATGACCCCTATCCGCAACCATTCTGGTGGGAGCGGCTCCTACAAGACCCCGCCTTTGCCGCCCGGCTGAACAACCGATATCAAACGTTACGGCAGGGCGTGCTGGCCACTCCGCGGATTCACGCTTACCTCGACTCAACCGGAAAAAGCATTACCGACGCGCGCATCCGCAACTTCACCCGTTGGCCCGTGATTGGAACGCAGCTTTGGCCCAATGACTTTGTTGGAAAAACCTACGAAGATGAGGTTAATTACCTGAAAGACTGGGTCACCAAACGGCTCGCCTGGCTGGATGGGGCCATGCCGCAACTAGCTACCGAACCAGCCCTTACGCTCCTGATAAGCCCCAATCCGACAGCCGAGACCGTTACGGTCCGTTACCAGCTCGATCAACGTACGGATGTCCGGCTGGTGTTGACCGATTTACAGGGCCGTCGGCTGTTTAGCACCGAAGTCATGAATCAAGAGCCGGGGCCACATGCGTACACGGTGCCACCGGGTCAGCTACCAACCGGCCCCGGTGTTTATCTGCTCACGGTACAGGCTACTGGCTATCGGCAAGCCACCAGGCGGGTTGTACGCTATTAGGTTTGCCAAACCGCCTGCTTTTAGAGATACCGGCGGGTAGTGCATACGCGCCACTCGCCGGGTCACGCAACAATTTGCTATCTGTATGACAATTTCGTGGGCTGATTTTGAAAAGGTTGAGATGCGCGTGGGCACCATCGTGGCAGCTGAGCCCTTTCCGAAAGCCCGCAAACCGGCCTACCAGCTCACCATCGACTTCGGGCCTCTGGGCATCCGCCGATCATCGGCCCAGATTACTACCCTCTACGAAGCCGAAGCCCTGGTTGGGCGGCAGGTTGTTGCCGTCGTGAATTTTCCTCCCAAGCAAATCGCTACCTTTATGAGCGAATGTTTGGTACTGGGTTCGGTAGCCGACAACGGTACCGTGACCTTGTTACAACCCGAACGACCCGTGGAAAACGGGTTACGCATTGGGTAATTGCCCTTGAACATTGATTGATGCCTAATGGTCGCAGACCACCTACGAATGAAAAAATTCCTGCTACTCGGAATCACGCTTTCCTTCTTCCAATGGGTTGCCAGCCCAGTAGACACGGTTGGGCAGTCGCGCCCGATGACCGAAGACGACTATTACCGGATTGTCACGTTACCCGTACCTGAGGGCGTAAGCCTGGAAGTGGGCGGCCTGGCCCCCCTACCCGATGGCCGTTTGGCGGCCTGTACGCGCCGGGGCGATGTGTGGCTCATTGGTAACCCGTACATGCAGGGTAGCCGCGTGCCCACGTTCAAGCGGTTTGCGGCTGGTTTGCACGAGCCGCTCGGCCTGATGTGGCACCCCAAGGGCTACCTCCTCTGTACGCAGCGGGGCGAGGTAACCAAACTGATTGACAACGATGGCGACGAGGTGGCCGACGAATACAAATCGTTTTACAAGTGGCCTCTCTCCGGCAATTACCACGAGTACAGCTACGGGCCGTTACTGCTACCCGACGGCGATATGGTTATTACGCTCAACCTCGACTGGATTGGCTACGGAGCCAGCTTAGCCAAATGGCGGGGTTGGATGCTCAAGCTCAACGAGAAAGGCGAAATGACCCCCTGGGCTACGGGCCTCCGCTCACCAGCCGGCTTTGCCGTGTTGCGCGATGGCAGCATTTTCTACGGCGAAAATCAGGGCGACTGGGTTGGCTCAGGCCGGGTAACACACCTCGAAAAAGGCGACTTTGCCGGCAACCCGGCAGGCTTGCGCTGGTCGGGCGAGCCGAATTCACCCCTCAGCCTGAAACCCGAAGAGGTGCCCAGTACGGGCAAGCCCATGCACGAGGTAGCCAAAACGGTTAAAAACCTGAAAGTACCCGCTGTGTGGTTTCCGCACACACTGATGGGCATTTCGACGTCCGACATGCGCGAAGACACCACCGGGGGCGCTTTTGGCCCGTTTGCCGGTCAGGTGTTTGTGGGCGACCAGGGGCACAGTAAGGTGATGCGCATGGCCCTCGAAAAAGTAAACGGCCAATGGCAGGGTGCGTGCTTCCCCTTCCGCGAAGGGCTGCAATCGGGTATTCTCCGCATGGTATGGGGTCAGGATGGATCCATGTTTGTTGGCATGACCAGCCGGGGTTGGGCCAGCACCGGCAAATCGCCCTACGGTATTCAGCGGCTGGTATGGACCGGCAAAGTGCCGTTTGAAATGAAAACGATTCACTCGCGCCCCGACGGTTTCGAGGTTACGTTTACGCTCCCCGTCGACCGCAAAACCGGTGAAGACCCCAACTCGTACAGCCTGAACAGCTTCACCTACAAATACCACCGTACCTACGGCAGCCCCATCGAAGACGCCCGGCCCGTGCCTATCCGGGGTGTCATTCTATCGGCTGATGGCCTCTCGGCCCGAATCGTGGCCGATACGACCCTGCGCGAGGGCTACATCCACGAGCTGAAAGCCGAAGGGGTTCGGTCGGTAGCGGGTAGCTTACCCCTACTTCACAACACGGGTTATTACACACTCAACAGCATTGCCCCCGGCGAGCGTGTCGCTAACTTACCGGCTCGGGCAGCCGCAACAGCATCGGCCAGTACCGGCATGAGTGGCCACAACCACGGCGCTATGCTCGAAGCCTCGGCTGGCAAAGCCCCCGCCGTAAGCAGCAAAGGGAAGCCTGCCAGCGCCAAAACAACCGGCAGTAAGGCCGACACGAAAGCCGTCAAACGCCTGACGGAGCAACCCGCTGACTGGACCAACGGCCCCGACCAAACAATCACGATCAGTACCAAACCCGGCCTTAAATTCGATACGGAGCAGGTGCAGGTGAAAGCCGGTAGCCGGGTAAAATGGGTGTTCAACAACAACGACGATATGCTCCACAACTGTGTAATTACCAAACCGGGAACCGCCAACGCGGTAGGCAACGCAGCCATGCGCCTGAACCTGAACGGAGCCAAAATGAATTACGTACCTACTTCGGCCGATGTCCTGTTCCATACGAACATCTTACAGCCCGAAACGGCCGAGAGCATCTATTTCGTAGCCCCCAGCGAACCCGGCGACTACACGTTTGTGTGTACATTCCCCGGTCACCATACGCTCATGCAGGGCACATTGAAAGTGGTTAAGTAAATTTCACAGATATACTTGCCAACGCACAAACCCGCCCCATCCCGGCGGGTTTGTGGTGTTTTAGGGCTTTTGGTAAGGCATCTCCCAATCAGAGCGCCTTTTTTGGTACATAGCAGCCTGTCAAAAAAATTTTGCCCGGCTGCAACGCTACGTACTTCTCCTGGGTAATGGTTGTTTAGAAGCCGCAAACGTCAGGCGCCGACGTGCGGTCCCAACAATAAAACCAACCAGTTATCTTCATGAAAAAGATTTTGTTCCTCTGCCTGTTGGCAACGTCATTGATCGGTCTGTATGGTTGTGATTCCAATAGCTCGGCGGTAGAGCCCGAAGATGAATTGTTGAGCCAGGCTCGTATGGGGGCGCAGGCCGCCGGCCAAACGGGCGACGGTCGCCTGACCAAGGTGGAAATCAGTGCGCTGCCCGCAGCCATCACCAGCTACATCGCTAAAAACTATAGTGGCTACACGGCCGAAAAAGCCGGAAAAGACAGCGACGGCAACTTTACGGTTGTTATTAAGCAGGGCAACACCATGAAAGCGCTTCAGTTTGGCGCCGATGGGGCCTTCAAACAGGAGTTAGCGTTCGGCGGTAAAGGCAAAGGGCATAACCATCCCGGTGGTCCTGGTGAGCGTGGCCCCAACAGCTTCACCTCCATTGATGTGGCTACCCTGCCCGCAGCCATCACCAGCTACGTAACCACTAAATACGCCAGCTCAACAATCAGCGGTGCCGCTCAGAATGCCGAGAAACTGTACGTTGTGTTCGTAAAAACCACCACCGACCGGGTAGTGCTTGAGTTCAACGCCGATGGCAGCTTCAAGCAGGAGGTAGTACGGCCCGGCCGTGGCAAAGGCAGCTTCACCGACGTTGCCGTTGCCGATCTGCCGCAAACCATCTCGGCGTACATCAAGTCGACGTATGCGGATAGCACTATCAAGAAAGCCGCCAAGAGCAACGTTGACAGTGGTTTTGTGGTCTGGATCACCAAAGCCGACGGCACCAACGTAGGGTTGTCGTTCGGGGCCGACGGAGCGTTTAAGCAGGAAATTAAGTGCACGCGCAACCAGAAGCCAACCAACTAAGAACGTTTTGGGGTGGGTAAAGTCGGCTCTTTCCAGCACGACACACCCACACACGAATTGTTAGCTCAATAGTGTTTGTTTAACGTAGTACAGAGCGGACCGGCCCCTATGCGCCGGTCCGCTTTTTTGTGGCTACAGGCTTTCGGGTGAGGGCTCTCCAAACGTCGGGCTGTCTCCTTATCTTTGCCCCATGAATACCAAACCGTTTATCGTCGGCATTACCGGCGGCAGTGCGTCGGGCAAAACATCGTTCCTCCACGAACTGATGAGCGCCTTTTCCGAAGATCAGATCTGCCTTATCTCGCAGGACAATTACTACCGTAGTCTTGACTCCGTACCTATTGATGATCAGGGGGTTCATAACTTCGACCTTCCCGAAACCATCGACCACTTACGGTATGCCGAGCATATTCAGGAGCTGCGGTCGGGCGGTATTGTGGAGCAGTTGGAATACACCTTCAACAACCCGACGGTTGTACCCAAAATTCTGACATTCAAGCCCGCGCCCATCATTGTGGTCGAAGGCATTTTTGTCTTTTACTTCCGGGAAATTGCCGACCTGCTCGACCTCAAAATCTTCATCGATGCCAAGAACAGCATCAAGCTGGAGCGCCGGGTCAAACGCGATGCCGAGGAGCGCGGTTACGACCTCGACGATGTGATGTACCGCTGGAAATACCACGTGAAGCCCACCTACAAGCAGTTTATAAAGCCCTACCGGGCCGAAGCTGACATTGTCATTCCAAACAATGTGCATTACCGCAAAGGGCTCGACGTGGTGATTTCGTATCTGAAAACCAAAGTCCCGACGGTATAGCCAATGGCCTCTGTTCAGATTATGCCGGCTACGGAAGCCGACGTGCCCCGGCTCAACACACTTGTCAACAGCGCGTACCGGGGCGAATCGTCGCGCCGGGGCTGGACCACCGAAGCCGATTTGCTCGATGGAGTCCGAACGACGGAAAAATCGTTGCAGGCGCTTCTTCAGGACCCGCACATCACCATTCTGAACTATGTGCAGGACGGCGAATTGATCGGTTGCGTTTGTCTGGAAAATAAAGGTACGGCTCTATACCTTGGTATGTTGACCGTTTCTCCCGACGCGCAGGCCAACGGTATTGGCAAACACTTGATGCAGGCGGCCGAAGCGCACGCCCTTGCCCACGGATGCTCAAAAATAACCATGACCGTTCTGCCAATGCGCCATGAGTTGGTAGCTTTCTACGAACGGCGGGGCTTCCGAGCCACTGGCGAAACGCACGCCTTCCCGTCAGACGACCCAAACTTTGGACTTCCCAAACTGCCCCTCGAATTCATAGTGATGGAAAAAGAGCTCCGGCCCAATCCGGCAGATTAGTTAGCCGAGCAGGGGCGTAATTAACCGACCCACGGCTTCGAGACCCTCTACATCGGCCTGACTGAAATCGTCGAGCTGGTCGCTGTCTACATCGAGTACCATGGCAACCTCGCCCTGCGGATCGAAAATAGGCACCACGACTTCTGATTTCGACGCTGAGCTACAGGCGATATGTCCCGGAAATTGCTCTACGTCGGGCACCAGAATAGTCTGCTGTTGGGTGTAAGCCGCTCCGCACACGCCCTTATCGAACCGAATCCGAGTGCAGGCAATTGGTCCCTGAAAGGGTCCGAGCACTAATTGACCTTCTTTTTTGAGGTAGAAGCCAACCCAGAAAAACCCAAATGCCTCCTTTAGCGCTGCTGCTACATTGGCCAGGTTGGCAGTCAGATCGGTTTCGCCTTCGAGTAGCCCGGCAATCTGCGGAACTAAGCTTTCGTAAATAGCCGCCCGGTCGGTGGTTTGGGGGAGAATAAGTGTTTCTGCCATAGGTGTTTTTCGTTTCTGGTTAATAGTTTTTTGTTCGAACCAGTCGATACACAGTCTTAAAAATACCGCACGACCGATACATTTTTGGGTGCTACAGGATAACCAAAAACAATAAACTAAAACTATTTGACGCTAAAGGAACGCGGATGACACGGATTGAACAGATCGACACGGATTAAAAAAAATCTGTGCAAATCCGTTCAATTCGTGTCATCCGTGTGCTGAGTTATTAAGCAATGACTCGCCCAAAATACCGGTTTAGCCAGGTTTGGCTTGCCGGCTTGAGCCAGTTAGCGGCCAAATCGGCTTTCGTGCTTACCAATGTGTTAAAGACCGTTGTTTCGGGAGTGAGCCGACCATCGAGAACGGCTTCTTTGATTTTGGGCAGCGGTAGGGTCTCTACCACACCACCGGGGGCCGCGTAAACCGCCGACCGATCAAAAAAGTCGATGCTCAGTTGTTGGCCAATCTGCTTGAGATAATGCGTTGAGGCATCAATCGAACACCCACTGGGTAAGCTGTAGCCTTCGTCGACGGCAATCACGACAAACCGATTAGCCAGCACCTGAGCCGATGCCCGCAAAGGTTGTCCATGGGCCGCCCATCCGTTCAGGGCCGGTTCGAGCGAGGCCTGAATCTGCTCTACTTCCGCGTCGGTCAGCGGACGATTTGCCTGATACACCCACACGCGGGCGTCGTCGGGAAGTGAATCGAAGTTTGTGTACATAACAGTAGCCAGTGAACAACGAACAACTAACAACGAGCAGTTAAAAGAGGTACTTGTTAATTGATCACTGTTAACTGTTCGTTGTTAGCTGTTCACCTATTACAACCCCTGCCCCTGGGCAATCAGTTCCGAAATATCGTACACCTTGACCCGCTCTTCCTGATTCTGGTTTTTTACTCCGTCGGACATCATAGTCATGCAGAATGGACAGGCTACGGCGATGGTATCGGCCCCGGTACCGAGGGCTTCCTGCACGCGCTCCACGTTGACGTCTTTATTGCCAGGCTCCGGCTCCTTAAAATACTGAGCCCCACCCGCTCCGCAGCAAAGGCCATTGGCTTTTGAGCGCTTCATCTCGACCAAATCGGCATCCAGAGCCGCCAATACCTCGCGGGGAGCCTCATACACCTTGTTGGCCCGACCGAGGTAGCACGAATCATGGAACGTAATCCGACGCCCTTTAAACGACTCGCCACCGGCTACTTTCACCCGCCCCTCATTGATAAGCTGCTGCAAATACGTCGAGTGGTGAATCACCTCGTACTGCCCGCCCAATTCGGGGTATTCGTTCTTGATCGTGTTGAAACAGTGCGGGCAGGCCGTCACGATTTTCTTTACGTTGTAGCCGTTAAGCACCTGGATGTTCGAGACGGCCTGCATCTGAAACAGAAACTCATTGCCCGCCCGGCGCGCCGGATCACCGGTGCAGGCCTCTTCGGGTCCGAGTACGGCAAACTTGATACCCACATGGTTCAGAATCCGGACAAAGGCGATAGTCACCCGCTTGTACCGGTCATCAAACGAGCCGGCACAACCGACCCAGAATAAAATTTCAGGTTCTTCGCCAGCGGCCATCATCTCGGCCATGGTCGGAACGGAGTATTGAGACATCGTAAGTGAAGTTTTCTGTTTTCGGTCTACAGTTTACAGTTTTCGAGAAACCGGACCAGCTCTATGGCGCCAGCAACTGAAAACCGAAAACTGCAAACCGAAAACTTATGAATTAATCTGATCGGCCCAGTTAAACCGGTCGCTTGGTGAAAATTTCCAGGGGGCCATGTTGTTTTCGATATTGCTGAACATGGCGTTCCACGAGCCGGGTGCCTGCGACTCTTCCATTACCTTGTACCGGCGCAGTTGCAGGATAATATCGAGCGGGTTAATGTTGATCGGGCAGGCATTCACACACGCCTGACAGGTGGTACAGGCGTTGATTTCTTCCACCGTGATGTAGTCGCCCAGCAACGATTTTTCGTCTTTAAACTCGGGGCCATTCTGCACCCAGCCACGCTGAATATCTTCGAGCCGGTCGCGGGTATCCATCATGATCTTCCGGGGCGACAGTTTTTTGCCCGTAATATTAGCCGGGCAAGCCGCCGTACACCGCCCGCATTCGGTACAGCTGTAGGCATTCATGAGGTTGATCCAGCGCAGGTCTTCCACATCTTTGGCCCCAAACCGCCCAATGGTGGGCGGCTGTTCGCCGTTGTCATTGCCGCCCGACGGGTCGGCCTGCTCGGGCGAGATACCCAGCATCAGCTGCACCTCTTTGGTCACCTCAGGCATGTTGGTCATTTCGCCTTTAGGCTTCAGGTCCGAGAAATACACGTTGGGGAAGCCCAGGGCAATGTGCAGGTGCTTTGAGTAAGTTACGTACACGGCAAAGCCCATGATTCCCAGAATGTGCAACCACCAGGCGGCCCGTTCGTAGGCCACCAGCGCCCCGTCACTAAAACCGGTAAAAAGCGGCTTCAGATACTGACTGACCAAGAAATCGGGGACAATGCCCTGCAATTCGCCGTAATGCCCGATTCCCCGATCGCGCAGTACGCTGTCCGACGCGTTCCAGGTCAGAAACAGAATCATCAGCACAATCTCGGCCACCAGAATATAGGTTGCATCTTTAACCGGCCAGTTTTTCAGTTCCCGATGGCGTTCGGGTTGCAACCGCTGTACTTTCGATACCCACCGGCGCGTCAGGAACACCACGCACACGGCCAGAACCCCGAAAGCCAGCACCTCAAATACGTTGATCAAAAACGGATAAATGGGCGTGATAAACGGCGCGAAAACCCGGTGGGCCCCGATAAGCCCATCCACAATGATCTCCAGAATCTCAATGTTGATGATAATGAAGCCCGCGTAAATCACGAAGTGCATAATCCCCACCAGCGGGTTGTCGAACATTTTTTTCTGTCCAAACGCTACCTGCAACATGATTTTCAACCGCTCACCGGCATTCGCCGATCGGTCTTCGGGTCGGCCCAGCTTGATAGCCCGCGTGATGAGTTTGACCCGTTTTGTGATAAACCAGGCCGTTACACCCAGCGCTATCACAAAGAATACTTGCTCTAAATATGCCATACGAAAAGTTGATCGCTACTGACTTCCAACCGATTGGCTCGTCAGCTTGTCTGATGGTGAAAAATATTTTCTAAAAATGTTGCTTTGTGGGCAATCTGCCCATAGTTTTGCACCCACGTTTAACAGACGCCGAGGTGATGTAGCTCAGTTGGTAGAGCAAAGGACTGAAAATCCTTGTGTCGGCGGTTCGATTCCGTCCATCACCACCTCGCTTAGAAAGCCTTCTCGTTCGGGAAGGCTTTTTTCGTGTCCGTATGTCAGATAGTATGCGTGCATAACATTTTTTTGAATGGGCAAATATAAGCCATTTGACCCTTGTAGCAACACCTATGGGCCATAATTGTTGTACTATCAATAGATATTTAAGTACAATACCCGCCTTAGCCGAGCCAGGTTTTACGCCCCTTCTAGCTCCCAAATAACTCACTGACTATCAGATCATAGACAAAGCCGGAAGTTGGAGTCCGGCTTAATGATTACCTTTGTTTTATGGAAATTACTTCGTTTGACGATTTCGCTCTGAATCGCCAGCTACTCAACGCCATTGCCGATGCCGGCTACACCACCCCTACCCCGATTCAGCAGAAAACCATTCCGCTTATTCTGGGCAATCACGATGTACTGGGCATTGCGCAGACCGGCACGGGCAAAACGGCCGCCTACGTGCTGCCGTTGCTGATGAAGGTGAAATACGCGCAGGGCAAAAATCCACGGGCGCTGATTCTGGCCCCGACCCGCGAGCTGGTCATGCAAATCGACGAAGCCATTGCTCAGCTGGCCAAATACACCGACCTACGGCATATAGCCTTGTACGGTGGCCTTGGCCCCAAAACCCAGATTGCTGCCCTCGACGCTGGCATTGATATTATTGTGGCAACACCGGGCCGTTTCATGGACCTTTACCTCACCGAGTCGATTGTGACGAAGGAGCTTAAGACCATGATTCTGGATGAGGCCGACAAGATGATGGACATGGGTTTTATGCCTCAGATCCGCAAAATTCTGGAGGTTATTCCCCGCAAGCGGCAAAACCTGTTGTTTTCGGCCACCTTCCCCGAAAAAGTTGAACGCCTATCGGCCGAATTTCTCGAAGCTCCGGTGCGGGTTGAAGTGACCCCGCAGGCTACCGCAGCCGAAATGGTGACGCAAACGCTTTACGAAGTGCCTAATTTTCGAACCAAAATAAGCCTACTCGAAGAACTGGTAGAGCGCGAGGCTTTCGAGCGAGGTATTGTGTTTACCCGCTCCAAAACGACCGCCGAAAACGTGTACAAGTTTTTACAGCGTAAGGTAGTCGAAGAAGGGCAGGTACGGGTCATTCACGCCAATAAGGGCCAGAATACCCGGATCAATTCGATGGAAGCGTTTAAAGAAGGCTCGGTCAAGATTCTGGTGGCTACCGACGTAGCGGCTCGCGGTATCGACGTGGCCGAGGTGTCGCACGTGATTAATTTCGATGTGCCGCTTATTTACGAAGATTACGTGCACCGGATTGGGCGCACCGGCCGGGCCAACCGCTCGGGTCAGGCCATTACGTTTATGACGCCACCGGAAGCGTATCATATCCAGAAAATCGAAAAAATTATTCGGATGCCCATCCCGCGCGAGGCCCTGCCCGCCAACGTCGAGGTAACCGAAACGCCGTTTGATGAGCAGCAGGCCATGCTTCGCGAAATCGACGAGCAACGTAAAAAAGAAGACCCCACGTTTAAAGGTGCTTTTCACGAGAAAAAGTCGCTCGGAACCGCCAAAGCCCGTGCCGTTAAAAGTGGGGCACAATCGGCCCGGGCGGCCAAATTAGGCGTAAAACCAGGTGGCGGAAAGCCCAAAACGGGTGGACCAAAGCGGGCAGGCACCTCGGGTAGACCCGGCGGACCCAAGCGAAAAGGGCGGAGATAATCTGCCGGGAAAACACTATATTTCCCTTCCTTTTCGTTCTAGAAAAGCATGTCTGTTATCGAGTATGACAATGAGCATTCGGATTCCCCATAATTCGTTCCTGCTGATCGTTGCGTTCCTGCCGCTCTGGACGATGGCCCAACCGGGTCAATTCATCAGTTCGGCCCGGAGCGTGAGTTCAACGAGCCGGGATAAAGCCGCGTTGCCAGGCGATGCGAGCGGAGTTGGGGCCGAGTCGGCTCAGGCTACGCGGGTGATGCCGTTGTTTGGCGAACGGGCAAAATCGGGTGAGCAGATCGAATTCGAAATTAATTTTCTGAACGATTGCGACCAGAATTTTAGCAACCGGGGCGAAGCCAGTCAGTTCTTTGCCGCCCGCGGCTGGGATTACCTCGGCGAAAGTCAGCTCGATACCGCAGCCTACCGGTTCAACCTGGCCTGGCTGCTCAATGAGAAAAATGTGGATGCATACTGGGGGCTTGGGGTTGTCTGCTACCAGCAGAATAAGCTCGATCAGGCCATTCGGATGCTCGGCAAGGGATTGGCCATTGCCGATACCAACGCTGTGCTGATGACCGACCTGGCCACCGTTGAGTTGATGCAGTTTCAGCAGAAAAAAGACCCGGCGCACCTCACCGATGCCGAAACCCATTTGGCAAAAGCCCTCTCCATCTTGCCCGATAACGCTACGGCGCACATAAAAATGGCCTTGTTGCAGTACACCAAGGCCGATTATGGCCGGGCGTGGGAGCATATCCACAAGGCCCGACAGATTGACTTTTCAAGCATCGATCTCACCCTCCTGAACGAGTTGATTGCCAAACAGCCCGACCCCAAGGGTGTGTTCAAGTAAGCGGTTTATTGGTTTGGCAGCCAGGGGCTACACGTCTTCGAGCAACGTCCGGAAGGTAGCGTACTTATTCGCAAACAGCTCATCCGCTTTCCGCTGGTGTGCATCGGCGAATGTGTGGTGATACGCCAGAAAACTCTCCATCGCTGTAAAATACACCTGCACCGAATACGTAGCCGCTCCATTGTCGAGCTCGGTCAACAGCTTCAGAACCCTCACATTGTCGGTCAGGGTAGTAGCCTCAATCATAGGCAGGTACTCGGTCTTGGCCCAGCGGAGCCAGTCGCGTTCGATGGTAGGGTCGAGGCTGTAGGTAATATTGAAAAGAATCATGCGGGATGCGACTAAGTTGCGGACAAGTTGCCGTTTTGGTTGTTTATTTGCCGGGGAGATTCTCCCTTGTTGTAATCTGAAAAACGTATGTACTCTGGATTAGTTCATGCCCACTCGGGCCTACGCTGGGTCGCCCTGATCCTGCTGGTGGCTGCTGTAGCCACCGCTTTTGGCCGCTGGCAAAGCCGCAACGCCTTTACCGAATCGAACCGGAAACTGTACCTGTTCACCCTGATTGCCGTTCATACTCAGCTGCTGATTGGTCTGGTTCTGTATTTTATCAGCCCCAAAGTTGACTTCGGCATGATGAGCGACAAGCTCTACCGCTTCTACACGGTAGAACACCTGGTGGGGATGCTCATTGCCATTGCACTGGTTACAGTAGGCTACTCGCGCTCGAAGCGCCTGACCGATGCCGCCGATAAACACAAGGCGGTTGCCATTTTTATGGGTATCGGTCTGCTGATCATTCTGGCCTCTATTCCCTGGCCGTTCCGGATTCCGGGCGCGGGCTGGTTTTAAGCAGTGAACAGTGAACAACCAACAGTGAACAACGAGCAGTGAGCAACGAGCAGTGAACAATTGACAGGGAGACATTTGACTCCTGTCCGTTGTTGGTTGTTCTCTGTCCGTTGTTAGTTGCTCACTGTTGGTTGTTCGTTGTTCACTGTTGGTTGTACATGTATGGTTTCGATTATTATTCCCACCCTCAACGAGGAGCAGGCTCTGCCCCGCACGCTACGCATGCTGCGGGGATTGTGGCCGACGCCGGTGGAAATAATTGTGTCCGATGGTGGTAGCACCGACCAAACGCTGACCATCGTGCGAAGCTGGCAAACCGAGTTACCTCATCTCCAACTGATTGAGTGCGCGCAGACGGGTCGTGCTCACCAGATGAATCAGGCGGCCCACGTTGCGCAGGGTTCTATTTTGTGTTTTTTGCACGCCGACACGCTCCTGCCCGACGATGCTCTCTCTGTGGTAGAGCACACCCTACGCAACCCACGCGTGGCAGCCGGTGGGTTTATTTCGCTTATGCGGGGCGATACGCAAACCCGTTGGCTCACCTCCTTGCACAATTACATCAAGAGTTATTATGCCCCACTGCTTTTCCGGCCGTACCTTTTCTTTGCTAAAGGGGCCCGGTTGCTGTTCGGCGATCAGGTGATTTTCTGTCGGCGGGAGCAGTTTATGCGCTGTGGTGGTTACCGCGACGACCTACCCATTATGGAAGAGGCCGACCTGTTGCTTAAACTGGTGCAGTTTGGCCGCATCCGGCAGGTAAACCGGGTGGTCGAGTCGTCGGACCGGCGGGTGGCGAAATGGGGCTTCTGGCGAGCCAATGCCCTGTTTCTGACAATCGGCTTTTTGTGGGGTGTAGGCTTTTCGCCCGCGCGGCTCAAGCGACTTTACAAGGATATTCGATAGGGGAAAAAGGAGAAGGGGGTTTGTCCTTTCCTCCCTTCTCCTTTTTCCCCTATCGAATATCCTTCCCTTCTATCTCAAATTTGGAACCGGCAACACAGGCAGGCTTTCGTTGCCGTCTTCACTGACGGCCTGCACCGCGAAGTAATAGTTGTCTTTGGAGTAAGGCAGCGTCATGCCGAGTTTGTTGGTGAAGAATTTCTTCTGCCAAAACGGCCAATGGGTTTCGCGCATGAGTACATAATAGCCGCGTACCTTGCCAGTAGCCGGAGCTTTCCAGTACAAGGCGGTCGAGTTGGTCAGGTTACGTACTTCGATGGTCACGTTTTGGGGCACGGCGGGCGCTTTAGCTAAGTTGGCCAGGGTAGCTAAGTTCACGGCCGTGTTTTTGCGGAGGTATTCAAAGTCCATGAACTTGGCGTAATCGCCAAACTCGATTTTGTTTTCGACGCGGAGATCCTGATGTTGGTGATCGTAGTTTTCGTTCATCTCCGTCAGGCGCACGGCCGCAAAGCCACGTTGCACAAATGGCGTATGGTCGCCCCCGCGCAGGTAACGGTCGTTACGGTAAATCATGACCACTTCCAGATTTTCAACATACCGCTCCCCCACCTCTTTCAGGTAACGGGCCAACGTACGGGCTTTCCCATCGTTTTCGTTACCAAAGTTCCGAATCTGGGCGATGCGGCCGGTGGTATCGCGCAGCATATTGGCGGGCAAGCCTTCGCTGAATACGCGCAGCCGGGTATTGTCGATAATGTGGGTCTCGTTGGAGTGGTTGCTGCCCATGATGTCGTTGTTCAGTACCGCTTCGAGGTTCCATTTTTCTTTCACGGCCCGGTCAGAGAGGTGCTCGGCGCCCAAAAGCCCCTGTTCTTCACCCGTCAGAGTGGCAAAGACGATGGTAGCCGGGAAGTTCGACTTGCTCAGCACCCGGCAGAGTTCGATCACGGCCGCCGTACCCGAACCATCGTCGTTGGCACCGGGCGCGTTGGCGTCACGGTTCATCACGTTGGTCACCCGGCTATCCATATGTCCCTGCACCAGAAATACCCGCGTATCGGTGGGGTCGGTCCCTTTCAGAATGGCCATAACGTTGGCCATTTCTACCGGCTTATCAATCCGGCGGCCGTCGGGCTGAAGCGTCCAGGTATCGAGGGAGGCCGTCATGCGCCCACCCGACTGCTGAGCGTACTGCCGAAATTTACCCAGAATCCACTGCCGGGCCGCGCCAATACCCCGCTTGGGGTCGGTGGTGGAGCCCGGCGTGGATACGCTGAGTGTATGGCGGGTCCCGAAACTAACCAGCCCATCAATGTGGGCCCGCAGGCTGTCGGCCGATACTTCGCTCAATAGTTGAACGATCTGCGGGTCGCGGTTGACAATTTCCTGAGCCGAGGCCGGGACCGCGAAGGCCCCCAAACCAAGCGTAAGCGATAGAAGTGTTTTTTTCATAGGTCAGACGATGAACGGCGAAAATACCAAAAAGACTAATGACTTATCATTGACCGCTTCAGAATACTTCCGATGAAGCTACCCACAAACGTAAGACCTACCGAACCAAACAAATTAAAGGCTTCCAGCTCTTTCTGACCACTTTGTGCGGGCTGATCCGTAAACCCGTAATAACCGACCAACAGGGCACCCGCCTGCAATAACGCCAGCAACCACCCCCGGCGAGGCTCGGCAAAACCAATCGCAGCCGCCGAGATCGAAGCCATCAGGTACGGCCAGTGAATCACGGGCGATTGTTTCACCACATACAACAGAACCACGCTGTGCATCAAGACAAACAGGGCGTTGACCCCCAGCCGACGATCCAGAAAGGCCGACGGCCGCGGCTGCTGACCGGGTACATCTCCCAATGATTGGGCCTGTTCGAGCGTTGTAGCTCGATCGGCATCGAGTTGAGCCTCTTCAATTTGACCTAACTGCTGCCGGGCCAAACCGCGCCAGTAGTAGGCCATCGGGTCTTGCCCTTTAGCATGAAAAACCGCCTGGTCAAACGCCGAGAAAGCCGCATCGAATGCACGGCGGTCGTACAGAATCCGGCCTGTTTCAAGATGAATGTCCGAAACGGAGTTATCGTAACTGGCCCCGGTCTGCAGATCAGCAAGGGCCGCATCGCTATCGCCCAGTTCGCGCAGGCAACGCGCCCGGTACAGGTAGGCAACGCTCAGCCGGGGTTGCTCCTCAATGCGTCGGCTGAAATACTGCATTGCCTGGTCCAACTGGTTCGTATTGTATAGGTCGATACCCGGCTGAAGCAGACTACGCTCTTTATCGGCCGACGTGCGCAGGTCGGCGTAGTAGCGCAGATAGATGATGTAGCTGATGATCGCAAACGTAATCAGAAGTTCCATGGGTGCAAGTTAATCCCTGGCAAGCTACCCGTATGACCCCAGCCTAAACAAAAGCGCCCCCGCAACTACAGGGGTAAAACAATCCGGAAAGTTGAGCCTTGCCCCGGCACGCTATGGGCCATGATCAGCCCCTGGTGGTTTTCGACTACGCGCTTACAAATGGCCAGCCCTACCCCCGTACCAGTATACTGATTGCGCCCGTGCAGCCGTTGAAACATTTGAAAAATGCGTTCGGCGTACCGCTCCTCGAAGCCAATCCCATTATCAGCCACACTGATTTCGGCGTAATTTTTCTGGGGTGGTAAACCCTCGGGCACATCGGCCCCCGACAAGGTACGGCAGCTAACCCGGATGATTGGTAACCGGTCGGGGTGCCGATACGTTACGGCGTTAATCAGGAGGTTCTGAAACAATTGCCGCAGCTGACTGGCATCGCCCGGTACGGTGGGTAACTCTTCACAATCAGTAGTGGCCTGCCCCTCTTGCAGGAGTGGGCTCAGGTCGTCGATAATCTCGTCGATCAACCGACCGAGCGACACCGGTTGCGAGGGTTCCCGATGAGTAGTTAGGCGCGAGTAAGCCAGCAAATCCCGGATCAGGGTGGTCATCCGGCCCGAAGCCGCCTGCATCCGCCGGATGAGGTCCATTCCGTTTTCGCCCAGCTGATCGGCAAACTGAACCGACAGCAGGTTACCAAACGAGTGAATCTTGCGCAGAGGCTCCTGCAAATCGTGCGAAGCGATGTAGGCAAACTGTTGCAGGTTTTCGTTCGATTGTTGAAGCGCCCGGTTCATGTTCATCAATACAGCCTGCTGATGCCGCTCTTCGGTCACATCGGCCGCGTTCAGAATTAATCCCTGATCAAACTTCTTAACCGCCAGGCTCAGCCAGCGGTCCGAATCGGGGTATCGGTACTGAAACCGCTGGGTTTGTCCGGTTTGGCAGGCCTGCTGGCAGTATTCGAGCAGTTTTACGGCCTCTTTTGGAGGAAGCAGCTGCGTAGCCAGGGCCCCCTCCCGCAGTTCGGTACCGAAAAGCCAGGCATCCTGCGCAGCCGGGTTAAACAGCACCAGTTGCAGATCGGTCAGCAAGCCAGAAGGTCCGTGAATAGGCTTACAAATAACCACCGGGTTGGTTGTACTCGCCAGCACATTCTGGAATAGGCTTGCCTGCTGCTGATGGTCGAAAATAGCTTGCTTAAGGGCCGTCACGTTGGCAAACGTAATAATCAGGCGCGAGTCGGTCAGGCGGGCAATGTGGGTATTGAACCACTCGTTGGTCTGTTCGCCGTAATGTTCGCCCCGGTAGGGCTCACCCGTAGCCAGTACGGCCTTACCGATTGTTTGCAAAGGCAGAAAGTCGGCGGGGGTCAGCAGCTCGCTCAGTAGCATCCCCACCTGAGCATTTTTCAGAAGTAAAGCCTGCTCACGGGCGGTCTGATTCACAAAAAGACACCGAAAATCGATAACCACCTGTCCGGCGTCATACACCGATTCGACCACAATAATGCCGTTTAGGGTGGCATTCAGGGCGTTTTCGAGCAGACTGGACCCTAACTCAGAGGCAAAAATCATGTAAATCAGGAGCTAACAGACATAAAAGTACGCCCATAAACACCCAAAAACTATACCTAAGTAGTAGATTTAACAACCTTTTAAGTAGCGAATCAGTTGCCCAGGTCTACTAACGGAACTGTAAGCCCCAGCCCGACAGCCGCCCCCCCAAGCGGGGTAGGTTGCGCGCTTAGGCCAATACGCCCGTCGCGTAACACGGTGTTGTACCGGCGCACGGCGCTATCGACCTGATGATTACTGATAAGCGAAAACCCGATCGACGCGACCAGCGAACCCACATAGATGGTGCGGCTTATTTGGCGGTCGGGCGTCCGGTTAAACAACACATACGCCACCGAGGCCAGTCCGGTAAGCCGCCCCACCGTGGTCCAGGTCCGAAACCGCCGGAAGTGCCGGATAGCCACCGCGTCATTTAGCTCATAGATCGGTATTTCGACCGAAAACGGCGAGCCCAGTTTACGGCCCTTGTACACATACGTGCTCCCCAGAATGGTGGAACCGGGTGCCCGCTCGATGGGCCGAAGCCCTACCGATGGCAAGGGAGTACCCGCCCCCTGCGCCCGCACGGCAGCCGGTGCCAGCAACCACCCGAACAGGATACTCAATAAAAACAGTTTGGCAGAGGCCATAGGAAGGTTGGTGAGTAGGTGCAACAAAACTTAGGCGCGGTTCCGCAGGCCAACCTGTTCGTAAACAAGCTGAAGGATACCATCTTTAAGGCCCAGATCAGGCACGATAATCTCCTGCGCCCCGGCCCACTTCATTACCGAAATATAGATTTCCGAAGCCGGCACGATCACATCGGCCCGGTCAGCGTTGAGACGTAGTTTGTTAATTCGATCTTCCAGACTGAACCCGGCGATGTAATCCTTCATACGCTCAATATCAGCCAGAGTCGTGGTCGTATCCGAAGTCTTCGATACCAGGTTGAATATTTTGCTGATGTTGCCGCCAGTTCCTACCGCAATAACCTCCCGCGAGCGGTCGACGTTATCATCAATCCAGGTCTGAATTTTACCCCAGGCCCCTTTGGTCTCTTTGCCTTCCAGCAAACGAACCGAGCCAATCTTAAATGAACGAGAATTGAGCTTCCGGCGATTCTGGTACAGGTTCAGCTCGGTGCTCCCCCCGCCCACATCGATGTGCAGAAACTGCCGCTCGTCGAGTGCCTGAACCACCACATTGTTGATCAGTTCGGCCTCCTGCTGCCCGTCGATAATGTGAATGTGGATGCCTGTGTCCCGACGGATACGCTCGGCAATTTCGGGTCCGTTGCTCGATTCGCGCATGGCCGAGGTGGCACAAGCCATGTAATGTTCTACCTCGTGCAACTCCATCAGCAGTTTGTACACCTGCATGAGTTTGGTGGTTCGCTCCTCACTGTCGGGGGTGAGCTCACCAAACGTAAACACATCATGCCCCAACCGAAGCGGGAACCGGACATATTCGACTTTTTTGAAGCTGACGATACCGTCGTTATGAAGCACAGTTGAAATCTGGAGCCGGGCCGCGTTGGAGCCGATGTCGATAGCAGCGATTTTCATAGGGGCGAAATTAGGAATTGGAACATGGATTCGGCGGATTGAATGGATTTAAACGGATTTTTTTAGGTTATAGCACAACCGGATGAATAATCAGTAAAAATCCGTTTCATCTGTTGCATCCGTGTTTCTATCCACTATAAAAGCACTATTTTTGCACTATTCTAAGTCAGCCAGTTGACTGACTATCACCGGGGAAATAAACAATTGTATCGTTTGAAAACGATTACTGACCTCCTGCACGAACGCATTCTGGTTCTCGATGGCGCCATGGGAACCATGATTCAGCGCTACAACCTCACCGAAGCCGACTATCGGGGTGAGCGTTTCGCTACTTTTCCGCACGATGTGAAGGGCAACAACGATTTATTGTCGTTGACGCAGCCCCGCATCATCAAGGAAATTCATCGGCAATACCTCGACGCTGGTTCGGATATTGTCGAAACGAATACCTTCAGCAGCACCTCCATCGCCATGGCCGATTACCACATGGAAGATCTGGTGTACGAGTTGAATTACGAATCGGCCCGGCTGGCTAAAGAAGCCGCCACCGAGGTTACCCAACTCACCCCCGACAAGCCCCGGTATGTGGCTGGCGCGATGGGCCCCACCAACCGAACCGCCAGCCTCTCACCCGATGTGAATAACCCCGGTTACCGGGCCGTTACCTTCGACGAGCTGGTGGATGCCTATTACGAGCAGGTACGCGGCTTAGTCGATGGCGGGGCCGACCTGCTGCTGGTCGAGACCATTTTTGATACGCTGAATGCCAAGGCAGCCCTGTTTGCCATTGATAAGTACTTTGCCCAAACCGGCACCCGCCTGCCCATCATGGTGTCGGGAACCATTACCGATGCCTCGGGCCGTACCCTGTCGGGTCAGACCACCGAAGCGTTTCTGTACTCGGTATCGCACCTACCCTTGCTGAGTGTGGGCCTCAACTGTGCCCTCGGGGCCGACCTCATGCGCCCCTATGTGCGTACGCTGGCCAAAGAGGCTCCTTTCTTTGTTTCGGCCTACCCCAATGCTGGCCTGCCCAACGAATTTGGCGAGTACGATGAAACGCCCGATCAGATGGCTGCTACCATTGAGAGCTTTATTCAGGAGGGGTACGTAAACATTGTAGGCGGCTGCTGCGGCTCCACCCCCGATCACATCGGCGCTATTGCCCGCGTGGCCAGCCGGTACCAGCCCCGCCCGCTCCCGGCCCGCGAGCCATACCAGAAACTGAGCGGTCTGGAACCCCTGAAAATTACCGAAGCCACTAATTTTGTCAACATCGGCGAGCGGACCAATGTAACCGGCTCCAAAGCCTTTGCCCGGCTGATCAAAGCAGGTGACTACGACGCAGCTCTGGCGGTAGCCCGTCAGCAGGTAGAGAATGGCGCGCAGGTGATCGACGTTAACATGGACGAGGGCATGCTCGACTCCGTGGAGGCCATGACCACCTTCCTCAACCTCATTGCTGCTGAACCCGACATTGCCCGCGTGCCCATCATGATCGACTCCTCAAAGTGGGAGGTGATCGAAGCCGGGTTGAAATGCGTACAGGGCAAAGCGATTGTTAACTCAATTTCGCTCAAAGAAGGCGAAGAAGCCTTCATCGAAAAGGCGCAGCTGGTGAAGCGGTACGGCGCAGCTACCGTGGTAATGGCTTTCGACGAAACAGGACAGGCCGACTCCTACGAACGGCGTATCGAAATCTGTGAGCGTGCGTACCGGATTCTGGTCGATAAGGTTCAGTTTCAGCCACAGGACATCATTTTCGACCCGAATATTCTGACCGTAGCCACCGGTATCGACGAGCATAATAACTATGCGGTTGATTTTATCAATGCTACCCGCTGGATTAAGCAGAATCTGCCCTTAGCCAAAGTATCGGGTGGGGTGTCGAATATTTCGTTCTCGTTCCGGGGCAACGAACCCGTGCGCGAGGCCATGCACTCCGCGTTTTTGTACCACGCCATCCGGGCCGGGCTCGACATGGGTATTGTTAACGCAGGTCAGCTGGCTATTTACGACGATATTCCGAAGGACCTGCTTGAGCACGTGGAAGACGTGCTGCTCAACCGCCGACCCGACGCTACCGAGCGTATGGTGGCCTTTGCCGAAACCGTAAAATCGAAGGGCAAAGAAGTAGTGCAGGACGATGCCTGGCGCAACGAACCCGTAGCCGAGCGGCTCAAGCATGCCCTCATTAAGGGTATCACGGAGTACATCGACGTGGATGTGGAAGAAGCCCGCCAAAGCGTTGCGCGGCCGTTGCACGTGATCGAGGGCCCGCTCATGGACGGCATGAACGTAGTCGGCGACCTGTTTGGCGCGGGCAAGATGTTTCTGCCGCAGGTGGTAAAATCGGCGCGGGTGATGAAAAAAGCCGTGGCCTACCTCACGCCATTTATCGAAGCCGAAAAAACCGGTGGAGCCTCTACAGCCGGCAAGATTCTGCTGGCCACCGTAAAAGGCGACGTGCACGACATCGGCAAGAACATTGTTGGGGTGGTGCTCGGCTGTAACAACTACGAGATTGTTGATCTCGGTGTGATGGTCTCGACCGATAAAATTCTGGCCGAAGCCAAAAAACACAACGTTGATATTATTGGCTTGAGTGGCCTTATCACGCCTTCGCTCGACGAGATGGTGGGCGTAGCCAAAGAAATGGAGCGGCAGGGCTTTACCATTCCGCTCCTGATTGGGGGGGCTACCACTTCGCGGATTCATACAGCCGTAAAAATCGACCCGCATTATTCGGGGCCGGTTATTCACGTACTCGACGCCAGCCGGAGTGTGCCCGTAGCCGGGCGGCTCGTAAGCGAAACCGAAGGTACCCGCAACGACATTTTCCGCGAGATCAAGGCCGAATACGCCAAACTCCGCGAGGAGCACGCCAAGCGGCAGAAAGAGAAAAACCTGCTGGGTATCGAGAAGGCACGGGCCAACGCCGTTCCCATCGATTGGTCAGCGTTTGAGCCAACCAAGCCCGCCTTTTTGGGGAATCGGTACTTCCAGGATTACCCGCTGGCCGAAATCGCCCAATACATCGACTGGACACCGTTTTTCCAGACCTGGCAGCTCCACGGAAAATTCCCGAAGATTCTGGACGATGCCACCGTTGGCGCAGAGGCCCGCAAACTGTACGACGACGCCCAGCGGTTGCTGCAGGAGATTATCGACAACAACCTGTTGCAAGCCAAAGCGGTGGTTGGGTTTTACCCGGCCAACGCAACCGAAGACGATGTGTTGCTGCATGATTTTGACGAACTCAGCCGCGAGATCCCCTGCGAGCGGCACGGTTCGCACCAGCACATTGAGTACAAGATAAGTCAGGTTGTTGCAGAACGGTTAGCGGCTGGTCAGTCCATGATGTCGGTAGGCGAAGCTGGCGAGCTGGTTTATGACACGAAAGCGGTTCTTCACTTTCTGCGGCAGCAAAACCAGAAAGCCGCCGGGCTGCCCAACCTCAGCTTAGCCGATTTTGTGGCCCCCCTGAGCAGCGGCCGCGAAGACTATATCGGGGCGTTTGCCGTGACAGCCGGTATCGGCATCGAAGCCCTGATTGATAAATATGAGCGCGATCACGACGACTATAACAGCATTCTGGTAAAAGCCCTCGCCGACCGGTTGGCCGAAGCCTTTGCCGAACTGATGCACCACCGCGTCCGGACCCAGTTCTGGCCCTATGCGGCTGGCGAAAAGCTGACCAACGACGAGCTCATCAAAGAAGAGTACCAGGGTATCCGGCCCGCACCGGGCTACCCGGCCTGCCCCGATCATACCGAAAAGGCGACACTGTTTGAGCTGCTCGATGCGGGTCAGGTAGGTATCACGCTGACTGAAAGCTTTGCCATGTACCCGGCCTCGTCGGTGAGTGGTTTCTATTTCAGCCACCCTGAGTCGAAGTATTTCTCGGTCGGGAAAATTGCCAAAGATCAGGTAATCGACTACGCCCACCGCAAAAACATGTCGGTTGAAGATGTAGAACGTTGGCTGGCTCCTGTATTGGGTTACTAACCAGACGCTATTCTTTTTTCTAAGTGATAGGACAAGACGGCCGCCCCCAGGTGGCCGTCTTGTCATTCTATCGGACTCATTACTGAACATCTGGACTTCAGATACTGGACGTTAGAGGTACTACTTTTCGGTACGGAGGTCTAACGTCTAGTGTCTAACATCTAATGTCCAGTAGTGAGTTTATTGGGCCCACCAAACAGTAAATTAGCTATTGGTCAACGCTTAACGGGTAAGCATTAACCAATACCCTTTATTCACGTATGTCAACCCGTCGAGAGTTTATTAAGCAGGCATCGGTAGCCGGTGCCGGACTGTGGGTAGCCCCACACATCCCGGTTTTTAAGGGGTCGCCCAACGAAAAAGTGGTGATCGGTAGCATGGGTACCAATAGCCGGGGCTTTTTTCTGGCACGCATGTTTGCCAAGATGCCCAATGTCGAAGTGGGATTTGTGTGCGATGTCGACCAGAAAGTAGTGGACAAAACCGTTGACGACATCTACAAGATCACCGGTAAAAAGCCCAAAGCATACACCGATGTTCGGAAGATGCTCGAAGAGAAAGACATGGATGCGATGATGGTGGCCGCTCCCGACCATTGGCACGCACCAGCTTCGCTGATGGCTGTGAAGGCCGGCAAGCATGTGTACGTGGAGAAACCCTGCGCCCACAACCCAGCCGAGGGCGAAATGCTCGTAGCGGCTGCCCAGAAATACAACAAGCTAATCCAGATGGGAAGCCAACGGCGCTCGTTCCCCAAGATTCAGCAGGCCATGCAGGAATTGCGCGACGGCGTAATTGGCCGGGTGTATTTTGCCAAGGGGTGGTACGCCAACGCCCGCAAACCCATTGGGGTGGGTAAGGTAACGCCGGTTCCGTCGGGGCTCAACTTCGACCTCTGGCAAGGCCCCGCCCCCCGGCGCGATTTCAAAGACAACCTCGTGCATTACAACTGGCACTGGTTCTGGCACTGGGGCACGGGTGAAGCCCTCAACAACGGCACCCACGAACTCGACGTAATCCGGTGGGGCCTTGGTGTCGATTACCCCGTGGAGGTGGCTTCTATCGGCGGACGATTTGCCTATCAGGACGACTGGGAAACACCCGACACCCAGACTATTTCGTTTAAATTTCCGAACAACACGGCCTGCCACTGGGAGGGTCGGAGCTGCAACGGATTCAATAGCGAAGGCACCGGTCGCGGGGTCATTTTCTACGGTGAGAAAGGAACAATGGTTGTACCCGGTGGCGACGACTACAAGGTGTACAATCTGGAGAACAAGCTTATTAAAGACGTAAAAACTGAACTTCAGGAGGCCGACCGTACCAACACTATGGGCATGGGCGAATTGCTGGATGGTTTGCACCTCAAAAATTTCGTCGAAGCAATTCGGGGCACGACCAAGCCAACCTGTCCCATCGAAACAGGCCATAAGTCGACGCTTCTGCCGCAGCTGGGCAATATTGCCTACCGCACAGGCCGTGTGTTACGCTGCGACCCCGCCAACGGTCATATTCTGAACGACAAAGAAGCCATGAAACTCTGGGCCCGCGAGTACCAGAAGGGCTGGGAAATGAAGTTATAATGTAAGGTGACATTTCGCTTGGAGAGCTGGCATCTTTCGCAGTCCATTCAGCTTAGTGCATACAAAAAGAGCTGTCATCTCTCTGAACGAGATGACAGCTCTACTGTCTCTTCGAACGACGCTATTTCAGCTTTGCTTCCAGTTCTTCTACTTCCAGCATGGCCGACTCCCACTCGTCCTGAAGCTGGTTAATGTCTTTCATTACACGGTGATATTCGTCGTTGCGAGCCTGCATCAACTTATCGTCACCGTAGGTAGCCGGATCGGCCAACTCGGCTTCGAGTCGCTTTTTACGCTCCTCAAGCTGCCCTATTCTCGTTTCCGATTCTTGGGCCTGCTGGGTTAGTTTTTTCAGTGTTCGTTGCCACTCCCGGCGCTCGTCGTCGCCAGCACGACCATTGGTCGAAGGTTTGACAGGGGCCGGCAGCGTAGCGTTGCTGGCCTGTTTGGCACCCGATCCGTTACTCGTTCCGGCCGCCTTCTTCTCTTGCATCCACCACTCGTACTCGTCGAATGTGCCGGGAAACTCTTTAATCTGCTCATCTTCGATGTACCAGATTTTGTTGGCAATCTGCGACACAAAATAGCGGTCGTGCGAAACCACCACGTACGTACCCTCGTACTGCTCCAGTGCCTGAATCAGGATATTCACCGACTGCATATCGAGGTGGTTGGTTGGTTCGTCCAACAACAGGAAGTTGGCTTGCGACAAAAGCACTTTGGCCAGTGCAACCCGCGACTTTTCGCCCCCCGAGAGTACTTTGATTTTCTTGAATACTTCGTCGTTCGAAAACAAAAAGCAGCCCAAAACGCCCCGAAGCTCACCTTCAGTCTTGGTTGGATTAGCGTGCTTCAGTTCGTCGAGCAGGGTATCCTCTATATTCAGCGATTCGAGCTGGTGCTGGGCGTAGAAGCTGAACGAGACATTATGACCCAGTTGTCGGCTGCCTTCGTTGAGCGGTTCTGAGCCTGAGATAATCCGCAGCAGGGTCGATTTACCCCGTCCGTTAGCCCCAATAAGGGCCACTTTGTCGCCCCGTTCGAGCCGGATGTCAGCGTTGGTTAAGATGCGTTTGGGACCGTAATGCTTCGTAATGTTGTCCAAATGCAGAATGTGCCGACCGGGCTGAGTCGAAAACTGAAACTTAAAGTTTACGCGGGCAGCCTCATCAATCACATCATCGATCCGTTCCATCCGGGCGAGTTGTTTTACCCGGCTCTGTGCCTGCTTCGCCTTGGTAGCCTGCGCCTTAAATCGTTCGATAAAGCGCTCTGTCTGCCGAATTTTAGCCTGCTGGTTTTCGTAAGCTCCTTTCTGAATCTCATTCCGCAGGGCTTTTTCTTCCAGATAGAACGAGTAATTTCCCGAATACAGGTTCAGTTTGGCATTGGCCACCTCAACCGTCACGTCGATCACATTATCCAGAAACTCCCGGTCGTGCGAAACCACAATAACGGCTCCCTCGTAGGTCTGAATATACTTTTCCACCCACTGAATCGACGGTAAGTCGAGGTGGTTGGTTGGTTCGTCGAGCATCAGCAACGAAGGCTTCTGCAACAGCAGTTTGGCCAGCATTACGCGCATCCGCCACCCCCCTGAGAATTGCCGCAACGGCTTTTGCAGGTCGTCGGTCGAAAAACCAAGCCCTTCCAGAATTTCCTCGGCTTTGGCCTGTACACTGTAACCATCCAACGCTTCGAACTCTTCCTGCGCCTTACCCAGCTTATCCACCAAATCGTCGGAATAATTGGTTTCCATCTCGTGCAGCAGCTCGTCGATACGAGCCTGCAGCTTGTTCTGCCGCTCGAAAGCCTGCATGGCTACCGACAAAATCGAATCGTCGGTTTGGTACGACAGCAGGTCCTGGTTGAGGAAGCCGATGGTCACATCGCCCGCTTTGGAAATAGTCCCGCCATCGATTTGATATTCGCCCGTGATAATCCGGAGGAGCGTCGATTTACCGGTTCCGTTGAGGCCAATTAATCCAATTTTCTGGTTTGGCTTTATATGCAGGGAAGCGTTCGCGTACAACGCTCTGCTTCCCAGATAATACGACAGGTTCGTAATGGAAATCATGCCGCAAATTTACGAAAAAACAGGGCGGTAGAGACGTAAAATCTTGCGTTGGTTCAATTGCCCGTATATATTTGCGAACCTTTTCGGAAACTGTAGGCAACTTACAGCCTGTTGTTATCCCGAGTTGCCTCCTTAGCTCAGCTGGTAGAGCGACGCATTCGTAATGCGTAGGTCGCAGGTTCGAATCCCGTAGGAGGCTCAAAGCCGCTCAATCGATGAGCGGCTTTTTTTATTGTGCCCAGCGCGACGCAAAAGCCCTAAAGGACTGTGGCCATCCTAGCCAAACAACCACCGCGTTATGGCAATAAGATTCGTTGATAGTTTTATGCGCTACAGCTATCCATAACCCTGAATGATAAAATACTATACAGTAAAGTATTGATTACCAAATCCAAGTACACTTTGCAAAAAAAAAGCGATTATCGTTACAACCATACAGCTTATTATTGAGTCTTGTGATTTAGTAAACAAACTTTTACAAACTCAATCTATTCATGCAAAACATTTCCAAGTCAATCCACATCTGGATACTACTAGTGTTGCTGGGAGTATCCTCAGTATGGGCGCAGACCGCCCCAACCGTACAATGGGAACGCATATTTGATAGAGATTCTCAGTTTGGAACCTCTGCATTCATCAATGTACCGACCTCGGACGAGGGAGCCTTAGTTGCTATTTTTGGGAATAATATTAAAAATATCAGCCCCACAACTAGCAACGGTGATGCCATCGTAAAGCTTAATGCCAGGAATGAAGTCATCTGGGCTAAGATGACGAACGATCTGATGGGCATTCCAGTCGGCCCAAACAGCGAGTTTCTTCCTGCCTACAGAATATCGTCGATGATCGCTTCGGCTACTGGTGGGTACTTTGTGGCAGGCTACATGACCAGTAGCGGATCAGGGGAGAATTTCATCATGAAGATAAGCGACAACAGCACACCTGAATGGATACAAAAGTTTCCATTTAGTCGGGAAGGCCAGGATAGTATTAAAACGATAACTGCAACGAAAGATGGAGGTTTAATAGTTGGCCGGGATTATAGTGAGAGACTTTTTGATGGAGTTTATCTAAGGCGTTACAATACGCAGGGTACTGTTCTTAGTACTGCTACCTTAAGTTTCCAAATTGGAAATCTCCTTTTCGCTAAAATAGAGAAAGTTCGGACCGATGGAGATGATCTACTCGCTATAGGCAGTTATAATGAGACACCCACCAAACGCAGGGGGTTTGTCGCTAAGCTACGTGCAGATCTAACAACAATCTGGCTGAAACGCGATACAGAGGAGTTTGTCGATGTTATCCGAGACCCCAAAAGCGATCGATATCTGGCGTTGAAAGCGGGCGGCTTCACCAGTGGATCGCTCAACAACCCGATCAGTGCCTTTAGCTTAGACGGCCAACCAATCAATATCCTATACCAATAACCGGCCTTATTCATTTACCAGTAAACCTGGTTTTCACACAGACTCACAGGGCAATCTTTTCGTGGCTGCCAATGGTTTAGACATTAATAATCCTAAAAACCCTGAGCGGTTCTTTTTACTAAAGCTCAACTCTTATACTATTAACGGTACAGATTACATTGCGCCTAGTGCAGCCTATGAAAGTGCCAGACTAACACGGTCATTCAACATCGCCCCCGATGGAAGTTATATCAAGTCAGGCTCAATACCACGAGATGCTTCTTCATCTTTTGGGTATGTAGAAAAGTTGATTTCTGATTCTACTCTCCCCACCGGCTCGTTTGCCCTAACGGTCCCCAGCTACGACTGCAATACCGGAGCCCTGACCCTCACTACCACCGGCGGAAACGGTGCCCCTATCGACTTCCGCATCGTCGGCCTGCGCGACTGGGCATCCAGCAACAGCTTCTCTGTCCCCGCCCACCAGCGCGCCAACACAACATTCACCCTGGAAGCCCGTCAGAATGGACAGGTTATCACCCTGCCTTTCACCACCGCCTGCGGCACCACTACCCCACCCGTAACACCACCGGTACCCCCGCCCACGGGTAGCTTCGCCCTCACTGCCCCCAGCTACGACTGCAACACTGGCGCCCTGACAATCAATTCCACCACGGGTAACGGTACCCCCATCGATTACCGGATCGTGGGTCTGCGTGACTGGGCACCCAGCAACAGCTTCACCGTACCCGCCTGGCAACGCACCGACACGAGATTCACCCTGGAAGCTCGCCAGAGCGGAGAGATCATCTCACTGGCTTTCACCACTGCCTGCGGCATTACCACGCCCCAGCCACCTGTTACTCCGCCAACGGGTACGGCCTTAGATTTTGGAAGTCCTGGTTTCGACTGTCAAACCGGACGCTTAGTAGTCGGAGTGAACGGAGGGGATGGAGGTATTATTGAGTTCCGCGTACCAGGCCTGGCTGACTGGCAGAGATCGGCAATCTTCACCGTGCCCACCTACCAGCGTAATGGTACAACCTTCACTCTGTATGCTCGTCAGAGCGGGAGGGAGATCAGCACCAGCTTCACTACTGGCTGTGGCACGGCTCGTCTGGCCAATGTTGAGACGGACATGCGCTGGCAGGTGTCGGTGCTGGGCAATCCTGTCGAGGAACAGGTGCAGTTGCGCCTGAGCGGTCTGACAGGTCAGGCGGTGGGTCTGAGTGTGGTGGATGCCACGGGCCGCGTGATAGCTGAGCGGCAGGTAGTGGTTGGTCAGGAAGGCCAGCAGGAAAGCCTGCGGCTGGAAAGCACGGGCGGGGTGTATGTATTGCGAGCCATCAGTCAGGGGCAACAGCAGGTGATAAAGCTGATCAAATGATGAATAACAACGAGCTTTATCTCGGTCTGATAGACTACCCTAAATTAATTTAAAGACAAATCACTTTCTAATTAGTTGATCTTCAGCAAAAAAAGCCGCCCAATCGATGAGCGGCTTTTTTTGTGCCCAGCGCGACGCATTCGGAAGGCGTAGGTCGCAGACGGTGGGCCTTTGACCGAAAAAAGCCCCCATCCAAAGGTCGGGAGCTTTTCGGTCACGTTGAACGTGGTACTTAAACACAAGCTATCGCCAGAAAGGCATCTCGCCCTGCTGAACAGCCTGTTGGCGGTTACGGCCATCCACATCCATCACCTGAATCGTGCGGGAGCCTGTATTGGTATTATCCGTATTCATAAAAATGATGCGGGCACCATTAGGACTAAACTGAGGGTCGAGGTCGTTGGTACCGGCCGGTTTCGAGGTTTGGCTCTGATTTTCGGTCCGCACCGATGAGAGATCGGTCAGTGTACCACTCACCAGATCGAGCACAAATAAACGGGCATCCAATTGCCGCCCCTGCTCGTTCTGCAACGTCCCTAAATCGACCGACAGAAGCAGTTGCCGACCATCGGGCGAGAATACCGGATTACCCACCCGGCTACTCCGGCGGCTAAACACAGGCGTAAGTGCCCCACCCGCTACGGGTACAATCACGATGTCGTGATCGTAAAAACCCGCCGTAGTGCGTGCTACCAGCCGGTTTCCCTGCGCCGACCAGTCGCAACCGGCAAAAAAGCGGCCCGCCGGGGCAGTGGCCAGTTGCCGTAAACCCGTGCCATCAGTCCGAACCGTGTAGAGTTTGTCATAACTTGGAAAAACCAGTTGCGTGCCGTCGGGCGACCAGCAAAACGACAGATCCGTGGCCGACTGCCCACCGATAGGCACCGACGTAACCCGCCGGATATTACTCCCGTCAGTATTCATCACGTAAAGAAACGTTTCGGTGTCCACGTTCGAGATAAAGGCTACCTGTCGCCGGTCGGGGCTACCAATGGGTCGCCAGTTACTACCTGATTGGGTCAGTTGCTGTACTTCGGACGGGCTGGGTCCGGTGGCGAAAATCTGGTATTGCCCACCTACGCGCCGGGCAAACAGGTACGGCAGATCCGGGAAGGACCGGGTGCGGAACGAAAATAACGGACTGTTGACGGTATTGACCCCATCGCGGACGGTCACCTGCCACACATACGTGGTGTTATAAGCCAGATTGGCCACCACAAGCGAGTCGGTCAGTAAGCCCGTGTACGACTGTGTGGGAGTGGTGCTACCCTCGCGGAAAAGATTTACGTCGTACCGCAGGGTATCGCGGTTCGGGTCGGAGGCTCGCCATTTCAGGGTAAGTGTAGTAGGCACATTGGCCGTACCTGAGGTAGGCGTTACCGACGCCGGGGGTGTGGGCGCTTTGTTCTGGGTCCGGTCTTCGACCAGCAACAAGGTAATCTGCGACACCAGTTGCACATCAGCTTCAACAGTGGCTACTTCGGTCCGAAACGGCTCTTTGGCGGCCGAAACCGTATAACGACCCGCCAGCACACTATCAAACCGGAAGTTACCCGTTGAGTCGGTTTCGGTGATGCGCCCACCGGGGCTAATCCGAACCAAGGCCCCCCGCACGGGCTGCCGTGTGGTTGATACCAGCACCTGCCCGCGTACCGTAGCCAGCCGGGTTGGCTCTACGAACGTATCTTCGGTGCAGCTCCACAGGCCCAGCAGACCTGCGCAAAACGATATAAACAGAAGAAAATGTCTCATGGCAGTTTGAATGCAAACAGGTGGTGGTTATTTGTCGCCGGTAGCTTTACGAACCCGCTGAAACTGGCCAAAATGGAAGGTAAGTCCCAGAGTGCCGCGCAGGTAGTAATCGTTGAACTGCCCAACAGTCTGCCCATCAAGCGCATCGGTGAGGGGCTGGTGATATTCGAGCATGGTTCGGAAGCCGATGTTTCGGCTGGGCGAGAACTGCACCCCGACCCCTCCGCTGACTTTCGCATACCGCTCCCCAGCCAACGTAAAGAGACTACGGCCGGGCTGCCGGGTAAGCACCCCGCCACCCACAGCCAGAATAGGCGAGACTTTCTGGTGGGGCAACGGCCGAAACAGCAGGTTCAGATCAACGGTACTAACCCGACGATCGTACTGTTCGGTATTGACAAACCGACCAGTAGCCGCATTCACCTGCAAGCCCAACATGGGCGTTAGGTGCACATCGAACGCCAGACCATACCCCAATTGGGTGGTACGCCGGTTATAGTCGCCGTAGAGACGCCAGCCCGACAGCTGCGGCTGCACGGTCAGGAAGGGGGCGTCCATAGCCGCGCTCTTCATGCCGTACACGTCCACTTCGCTCATCTCCGCTTTTTCGCGTTCGTAAGCCTCCACGAGCGTTTTCATTTGGGTGACGGCTTTATCCGACGGGGTCCAGAGGTTGTCACGAATGCCTTCCAGAATAAGAGCCTGCACCGCCTTTTCGATGGCTTCCGTCACGGCCATCTGAGCCGGTTCGTTGGTAGTAAAGCCCGTTTCGGCTTCCAGCAGCCGCTTAAACTGCACGTACCGGAACAGACCCGCATCGACCGACTGCGACAGGATGGTTTTGGAAGTGTACACCGTTTTGAGAATCTTGCCCGAGCGGGTGGCCACGGCCCGCAGGTACACCGTGACCCGGTCTTGCCGATACTGGGTGGAGCCCCCTGCCGAAAAGTACCGGAGGCCGGCTCCGCCGGTGATGATGTTAGCATCGTAGCTGACAATACCGCCTTCGAGAATGATACCGGCAAACAGCAGGGGCGGCAGGTTTTCGCCTTCTTTATACTGAGCTACGCTTGAGCGCACAATTTTGCGCTCATTGAGCAGGTTGGCCACGTTTTCACGTTCGATAGTGGTAAACCAGTTGCTTTCTTCGAGGGCCTTGAGCAGAATATTAGTGGTGCCCTGTGAGATAGCTGTCGAAAAGCTGGTACCTACCTCCGACTGTTTGTACTGACCGGTCTGATCCCGGAACTTGTACACAGCCGCCACTATTTTCTCACGAGGAGGGGGCAGACTGCGGAGGTCGCCCGTCAGGGGCGTGTCTTCGCCCAAACGGGCTTTGCGGGTACCCGTAGGCTGGTGAAAATAGGCCGAGCACCCTTGCAACAGACACAAAAGGGCCCCCATTGCTCCAGCCCGGAGCAAGTGAAAGGATTTGAAACGAGTCATGGGTTATATTGATTGAGCCCGGTTGCCTACTTTGTGAAAAACGGCAAAACCGGAGCGAGGCTTATCAGAAGTAAGGGACCGTTACGGTGGTTTCGCCCCCTTTACCGTCGACAATACGGATCAGGACGCCATCGGAGGCATTGCGGATTTCAACCTGAAAATCGCCGAATTGAAATACCCCTTCTTTGAGGTCTTCTTCGCCAAACTGATTGTCGATCAAGTCGCGGGTGATCCGGCTGAGCAGTTGTCGTTGTAAGCTCTCCGAAAAGTCATCGAGCGACGAGGTGCGGGGGTTGGTGGTGCGGCTGGTGCGGCTGGCGGCCGGGTCTTTGAGCCGGTCCTGCGCCTGAGCCGAACTAAGCATCCACTGATAATTGAAGGTATTGCCCCCAAACGAGGGGTTGACGGGCCGGTAAATCAAGGCCTGAGACCGGACCGCAGGCGCCAGAGCCATTAGCCCGAACAACGCCAGCCAGAAAAAAGTGTAGTGTTTCATCATACCACGTTTATGTTCAATCGATTCAATTATGCACATCAATACACCCCAGATCCTTTTTGATCTTCGTTACCGAGCTGCCGCTGAGTTTCGTTGTACGTATCGACGTACTGGCGTACGCCCTGGGCGGTAGCTACGGCAAACTCTTCGATGGTATCAATCCGGTTCTGGATAAACTGCTGAAAGACAACCTCATCATTGATCGACACGGAAATAATACTGCCCGTACCGGAGTTGGCGGGTAGCTCATCAATAGCAATCAAAAACAGATCGAGTTCAAATTCGAGGGGCTTCTGCACCGTCACCGTACTCGTATCGGCGGGGTTAGTCTGGGGGGCCTGGTTCAGTACGGCTCCCTCAGCCGCCGGTGCTTCGTTGAAGGCCCGGAAGAAGAACTCGTAGAAGTCGCGGCCCACTTTGCTGCGGGTATTGTCGAGCAACAACGTAGTGGTGCTACCCGCTTCCAGATTGGCGTCTTCGCGGAGTACCTCGTTCAGGTCGGCCATACCGGGCACATCGGGGTCCTGCTGGGCCATAGTGTGGCCAACCAACGCGAACGTCAGCACCAGAAAAACAGGAAGAAAACGGATCATGACGGTCGGCCTAATTGATGATCAGGCGCATACCGCCCGTCTGGGTAATTCGGAGCGGAATCGTTGAGTTACTGAGCGGATACCCGTTCGTTTCCAGCCGGTTGCCATTTCCGCTTTGCCCAATTTCCAGCCGAACACCATTGGTCTGAAAGTTTTGCAGATCCAGCACATTGCGGTTGCCTATCTGTTCAAAGAGATAGGTGTTGTTGCTGCCCGTCAGCGAAAAGTCGAGCTGATTATTATTGCCCGTCTGGGTAAAGGTGATCTGATTGCCCGTGTTGCCGGGAGAGCCCTCAAAACTAAACCGGTTGTTCTGGCCCGACTGGTTGATGATAGCGGCCGTAGCCGCACTGCCCGTACCGGCGGTCCCTGTAGGCGAGAGAGCCGTGACAACGGCCTGTTGCTCCGTTGGTGTGGGCGAGATGTCGGAGCGCCAGTAGGCTTCCGACGTTTGGGCGTGGGCGGTGCCCATCAGGAGCAGGGCACCGAGTGTAAGGTATAGGTTCATGGTTGTTCAACGTATTAAAATGGGTGGTTCAGCTTTTGAGAAGCCAGCAGACCGCAAACGTAGCCTGCTGGGCTCCGACTCATCCTCTCATTTTTACTATCACTTACTCTGGGTAATGTTGATGAGATTGCCCACCCCGTTTTGGCCCACAAAGGCGTTGTTGCCCGTAGCCCCACCGGTCGACTGGGTAATATTGAGCTTGTTGGGGTCCGCCATAGTGCCGCCCTGCTGGGTAGCAAAGGTGTTGGCTCCACCCAACCCGTACACGAAGTTGCCTGATCCGTTCTGGGTGATGTCGGCCTCGTTATAACCCGCCTGCTGGTCGATCAGCACCCGGTTGCTTTGAGCGGATGCTGTGGCCACACCGCCTTGTTGCTTCACCGTCAGCTTGTCGTTGCCGTTCTGTTTGGCTTTGGTCTCGTCGCCACCGTCCTGCGTAATGCTGACCTGGTTTGAATTCCCCGAGATGTACAAGCCACGAGCCGAAGCGTTGTCGACCGTTGTTCCACCTCCACCTCCTGTGCCTACCCGGTTATTGTTGCCGGTTTGCGTAACATCTACTGTATTCCCTTCTGACAGCGCAGTAGCTGTACTTTGCACGGCCATGTTTATCTGGTTGCCATTACCCGTCTGCGAAAGCTCAACATCACTAAAATCGCCACTCAGGTATAAACCTCTATCTCCATTATTGATCCCCCCTCCACTAGCATCTCCCGTAGTACCAATGGAGTTTCCGGGGAGTGCTGTACCTGAGTTCTGAGTGACCTTTACAACATTATTGTCGCCATCAATTGCGGCATTCAACAGATTTCGAGTGGCAGCGTTTGTATTTGTACCGCTCTGACTGACCACAACTTCATTATCTTTCCCAGCCGTACCACTCTGCGAAGCCGCATCTCCATATACTTGCACCCGCGCCCAGTGTTCATCCCCTGTTTGCGTGATTGAGAAATTAGGATTAGCCTCAGTCGTGGTGTTTGCGGCCCGGAGTATAAATCTGGCGTTGTTGTTATTGCCCGTTTGCTGAATCTGGATGTTATTGTTGTCATTACCAGTTCCTCGTATGGGCGTCATCCGCACAGTGGCATCGTTGTTATTGCCAAGCTGATCTACGGCTGTGGTGTTTGCATTTCCGAATGCTTCAATCTCGTTGGCGTTGTTGTTAGTACCATTCTGGTTTACTGTGGTCCGGTTGCCTGTACCAACCTGAATCACCCCCATCGTTTCGGCATTGTCGACGTAAGGATCTACCGTCAACCCATCTATTCCGTTATTTACAATGCGGTTACCATTACCCCCTATTTGCATAATTGTGATTTCATTACTCGCCCCCAGTTGAGTCGCCAATGCCTGCGTATTAAGTATGGGTGTACCAGCGGCTCCCTGCGTTACCGTAATCTGGTTACCTGCCGACTGAACAGAATTGTTGCCGTTTTGCCGGGTGATTACGGTATTCAGCTGATTAGCCGCCGTTGAGGCTCCACTTCCAAACTGTGTTACAGTTGCCGTGTTGCCCGCGCTGCGGTCGTTCTGGTTTGTAGCAGCTACGTTGAAAGCGCCATTTTGCGTGACAGTTGCATTGTTGTTGGCACTGGCGCCATTAGCTCCCGCGTTCTGGTTGACTGTAGCCATCTGACTACTTCCCCCCTGATCAACATCGGCGAAGTTACCCATGCTGGCATTGGTATTCGTACCATTCTGGTTCACTGTAGCCGTATGTGTAGCCCCTACCTGATCCACGTCGGCATAGTTACCCCCGGCAGCTTCAACAGCCGACTGAGCCGTTGCACCTACCGTGGGGGAACCGCTACCTGCACCTCCACTTGTATTGTTCTGATTGATGGTAGCCGTACTTCCACGCCCGCCCGACTGGTTAATATCGGCCCAGTTTTGATTAGAACCGCCAAGCTGGTTGATAAACGCATTGGTTGGGGCCGTGCCAACCTGCCCGCTGGTATTTTGGGTAGTTCCGGCAAAGTTGCCAGCGTTTGTCGCCGATTGTTTGTCCTGCTGAATGTTCGAGTTTTGATAAGTGCCCGTTTGGGTCTGCTCGGCAGCCTGGCCATTACCGTTCTGGTTGAGCGTAGCCGAGTTGCTCTGGGCGTAGCTGACGGCCGCAAAAGCCATCAGAGCAGCCCCCGTGAGGATGATCTTTTTCATGAGACGTGTGTTTAGTGCCCATTCTGATGAATCTGTTCCTGCGGTCTATGAACTACAGGAACAGAGCACGTTTACTTACTCTGGGTAATATTGACGATATTGCCCGCCCCGTTCTGGCCCACAAAGGCGTTGTTGCCCGTAGCCCCACCGGTCGACTGGGTAATATTGAGCTTGTTGGGGTCCGCCATAGTGCCGCCCTGCTGGGTAGCAAAGGTGTTGGCTCCACCCAACCCGTACACGAAGTTGCCTGATCCGTTCTGGGTGATGTCGGCCTCGTTATAACCCGCCTGCTGGTCGATTAGCACCCGGTTGCTTTGAGCGGATGCTGTGGCCACACCGCCTTGTTGCTTCACCGTCAGCTTGTCGTTGCCGTTCTGTTTGGCTTTGGTCTCGTCGCCACCGTCCTGCGTAATGCTGACCTGGTTTGAATTCCCCGAGATGTACAAGCCACGAGCCGAGGCATTGTCGACGGTTGTTGTACCATAAGCACTGCCGCCCGTGCCCACCCGGTTGTTGTCTCCGGTTTGCTCAATGTCGACTTCGTTCTTCTGGCCCACATTTGTAGCATCGCTATGAATAGCCATGTTTACGCTGTTCTGCTTGCCGCCCGCCGGTACGTTCTGCCCCTGATAGATCCGAACGTCGGAGAAGTCGCCCCGTAGTTCGAGGCCATAGTTACCTGATGTTCCGAAAGGGGTACTCCCAACCGTATTGCCAGACCCATTGACCGTGTTGTTCTGCTTTATCTCCACCTGATTGTTATCAGCCGAGAGCGCATTTGTAGCACCATCTTCAATCCGAATATTCGTCAGGTTATCATTACCCGTCTGCGTCAGAGCAAGCGCGTTGCCATCACCGTCGATATTTACCCCGAAATCATTCGACCCGGTTCCTCCAATCCGGTTGCCCTCCCCTGTCTGCACAACGGTCACGGTATTATTGTCGCCCTCAGCGCGGCCATTAAACACGTTCTGTGTGTTGCCTGCACCAGACCCCACGCGCGTTTGTGTGACGGTTAAATCATTATTGTCGCCGGGGGTACCCGTATCTGAGTTGGCATCACCAATGATTTCATACCGGGCGTAGTTCTCATTGCCTGTTTGAGAAATAGTTGCGTTGCTGTTGGTCGAACGCATATCCATAACGGCCCGGTTCATAGTACCCGTTTGTGTGATAACCGTCTCGTTATCATCGTTTTTAGCCTGAGCGAACGTCGTGGTATTTTCGGGCTCCTGACGAATGTACACCTGGTTGTTTTGCCCGGTCTGCGTAATGGTTTGTGTGTTGCCTTTACCCAGTGCCTGTGCTTCAACCTGATTATCGCCCCCTGTCCCGCTCTGATACACCTGCGTTACGTTCCGGTCGCCAGCGGCATCAGCCCCGCCAAACTGACGCACATTCGCGTAGTTATTGTTTGAGGTCTGATCAACCAGAACCGTACCGCCCGAGTTCTGAATTTGTTGAATCCGAACCACGTTGCCGCTTACCGGTGATCCCGAACGCCCTTGCAGAATGGTAGCTTCGTTGTTGTTGGCATTCCCACTTTGTTCGATACTGACCTGCGGAGATACGGGTGTGGAGCCCCCTAAATCATTACCCGGTGCGTTTGAGCCCGGCAACTGATCGGTTCCGTTGTTATCGCCAAATGTGGCAATGGTTGCTTTGTTGCCCTGTACGGTTCCGCCTACGGTCGCATTGCCCTGAATAATATAGGTATTAATGTTTCCGGTACCTGTTTGCTGAATATCAGCCCAGTTTCCGCCCGTACCACCATTCCGCACAGCGGCCTCTGTCGAAGCGCCCGTAATTGGCCCCACGTTGTTACCGCTTCCATTGTTCTGGTCGATAATGGCACTGTTACCAGCCCCTCCGCCCTGCCCAATTCTGGCTCGGTTGGAGTTGGCCCTATTGTTTTGATTAACGGTAGCCGTGTTGTTAGTGGCCGTTTGTTCGGTAGCGCCAAAGTTACCTGTGTTGGTGGCCGGGGCAGTGCCCTGTACCTGCGACACCGTAGATACGTGCCCGGGGCCCGTTTGGGTCTGCTCGGCAGTCTGGCTGTTGCCGTTCTGGTTGAGCGTAGCCGAGTTGCTCTGGGCGTAGCTGACAGCCGCAAAGGCTATCAGAGCGGCCCCGGTTAGAATGATCTTTTTCATCATGAAATCGTTAAGATGAAATGAGTGTCACGGCGCCCTCCCCGGCCCCGGCTAGGGTCAGAGAGGGCTACCGTGTACGGATCTGCGCTAACCGGAGTTAGTTGCTCTGGGTGATGGTGGCGGTGTTGCCCATACCATTTTGCCCAACATTGGCAATATTGCCTACGCCCGTGCTGGTTTGCGATACAGTCAGGGTGTTCCCCTCGCCGGCCTGGGTCGCAAACGAGCCCGCCCCCGTCAGACCACGGAGAATGTTATTGTCGCCGGTTTGGGTGGCAGTGGCAGTTTGACTGTTGCCGGTTTGCAATAAACGAGCTTCGTTGGTGCTGCCATCCTGTGTCAGCGAGGCCGTATTGTTACTTGACACAATCGTTCCGTCGCCCTGCCGGACAACCGCAATGCTATTTGAACCAGATATCTGGTTAATATCTGCATCGTTCAAATTGCCCCCTACCTGATAAATTTTGGCATTGTTACCCGTTCCGGCACCACCTTGCATAATGTCTGCATCGGCATTGGTACCAGCGCCCGTCTGTACAATGAGGGCCTGCTTGTCAGCACCATCCGTTTGCGTTACGGATGCGCTGTTGTTAAGACCAGATTGATAGATGTTTGCGTCATGGCTCGTTCCCGAAACCTGGGTGATAGTAGCATCGCCATCCGTTGCATCCGAACCCAGCGTTGCACCAAATTCAAGAGCGACAGCATTTCCAGTAGCGTCAAAGGCATCTGGGCGCCCTTGGCTAATACGAGCGTTATGTCCAGAACCACCTTCCTGCGAAATGACAGCATCATTATTAGTTGCTGACGATGTTGTTCCGGTGGAGCCACCCCAACCCTGATCAATACGAGCGGCAGAACCCGTTACATCTGTATCCTGTGTAATAGTACCCTCATTACCACTACCTGTTGCTTTTCCGTCAGTTGCAGCCGACCCAACACTCTGGGCAACCTGAGCGAAGTTACTACTTCCACCTTGTGTAATAGTAATTTCATTGCCCGATGATTCAGAGTTACTTCCGTACCCCTGAAAAGCACGGGCGGTACTACCACTTGCCGTTTGGTTGATAGTTGCCTGGTCGCCTGAAGAGGTTCCAATATAGCCTTGACCTATTCTGACAAAACTACTAGTACCACTTTGATTTACAGTTGCCTCACTTCCTGTAGCACTACTATTAAAAAGATTCCCCTGTAAAACGTCTGCCGTGTTACCCGTATTCGACTGATTTACGGTCGCTTGGTTAGTCGTGGCTACCCCATACTCAGCACCCTGAATAACGGTTGCCTTGTTACCGGCTGCGGTCTGATTAACCGTTGCCTGATTGCCAGTAGCCGTTCCTGCCTGATTATTAGCTCCGTCTGCATCTGGATCAGCATCTGTTCCCTGATCAATACGGGCCGTATTTCCATCAGCACCTTGAGTAACCGTAGCCGTGTTATTTGTTGATGACCCGCCGGCTACGCCTACCCCCGATTTCCCTTGATTTACAGTAGCCGTGTTGCCTTTCACAGCAGCACCAGCAGTACCGGGTACCGTGAAGCCCTGATACACATCGGCCGTGTTGCCCGACGAATTTGTTGATTGATTAATAGTAGCGTTGTTGGCTGTTGTTCCGGCGTTGTTCTGATAGATTTCACCATCATTGTTTACACTACCATTGTTTTGGTTGATAGTAGCGTTGCCGAGCGTACCTTGCTGAAGGGTACCGGCAAAGTTTCCGTTTCCGGCTTTAGCTGCTATAGTTGCTTTGTTCGTAGTTTCACCACCACTGGAGCCGTTTGCGCCAGCGTTTTGATTGATTGTGCTGGTGAGGTCGCCCCCTGATTGTGTACTGGCCGCCCGGTTACCCTGCGACACATTGGTACCTGATCCGTTCTGGTTAATTGTTGCCGTGTTAGCCCCTGTTGCAGGAGTGGCCTGCGTTCCCTGACTTGTCGAGGCAAAGTTGCCAAAATTTAACCCCGAAGCCCCAACTTGCTGAATGTTAGATGTCTGCTGGTTACCATATTGGGTAGCCTCGGCTGTTTGCCCATTGCCAGCCTGATTGACAGTTGAATTGTTCTGCGCGAATGATGCGGCTGCGAAAGCCATCAGGGCTGCGCCGGTAAGGATTACTTTTTTCATTGATTTTGACTGTTTTTAAACGGAATATGAACTGGATAAAGTCGGATGCACACAAAAGCCGGTTGGCCGGGTCGTAGTTCGGGTCGTTCAAAGAGAAAGAGCGGTGCCCCGTGGCCCACTCCGTTACAAAGCTTGCCTATATCAATTGGGTTGGTTATTAGTCCTGTTTGCGGGGTGCCTGGCCCGGCCGTTTGAGTCTTGGCCGCTCCTGCTGTTCAATCACCACAGTGGTGCGGCCGTCGTGCCGTACCTCTACTGAGTTGCTGTTGCCACGGACCTGTGTCACCTCGGTTGTGACACCCTGCACCGACTGCCGCACCACTGCCCGGTTTCCGCTCCCCGACTGCCGAATAACCACCTTGGAGCCCACTTGAGGGCTCCCTACCGGAGTATTCAGGTCGGGTTCGGGAGGCACCCGCTCGGTGCGCGTCTGCCCAAAGGCCGCGGAGGCCAACAACAGGGCGCCAGCCGAGCCCAATAACTGCCAGAGTGTTTTCATCGTTGTCGGAATGTTCCGGTGTTGCCACCCCCTACCTGATTTACCTGTACCGAAACGGCATTAGCCGATACCTCTACCGTTAGTTGATTGTTTGACCCTACCTGACCCGCGCCCAGAATGCGCCCCGATACGCCTAATTGACTAACAGTCAATCTATTGCCTGAGCCGTTCTGATCCAGATCGAGCCGATTATCAGTGCTTGCCTGCACACTGGTGTACCGATTACCGTTTCCCCCGGTCTGGTCAAGTTGCACGCTGGCTCCAGTGCCGGTCTGGTTTACGGTGGCGCGATGGCGCGAGTCTGTTTGGTGGAGTGAGACCCGGTTAGCGTTACCTGGCTGTGAGATGAAGGCCTCCGACAGCGTACCCGTTTGCGTCAGGTCAGTACTGTTTTCATTTCCGCTCTGGGCTACCTCAACACGCAGATTGTCGCCGGTCTGAGCCAATACAATTCGGTTTTGGTTACCGCTCTGGTTCAAATCGAGCCGGTTGTTGCTACCGGTTATGGCTGCTGATGTAATCGTATTACCATCACCCGCCTGGCTAATAACTAACCGATTATCATCACCTCCACTTACCCATGTGGCCAACATATTTTGGTTACCCGTTTGCCGGACGGTCAGCCGGTTCCGACTCGCTCTACCTTGCACATCCATATCGACACTAACCCGATTACCGGAATTCCGCTGTACTACATCGAGCTGATTATCAGACCCGCGCAGCTCCAGCTCGGCAGTATTTCCTGAGCCTCGTTGCGTGACATTGATCGTATTAGTAGAGCTGTTTTCGCCCCGTAAGCGAAGCATAGCCCGGTGCGGACCGGCGTTTGGCCCAGACTGCTGATCGACAACCGAATTGTTTAGTGTGCCCACCTGCTGCCAATCGGCCTGATGAGCCGCCCCTTGCTGGGTGATCGCGGCAGTATTGGTTGTTCCGCGCTGCTCCAGCGTCGCCGAGGTAATCTGGGCCCTAAGTCCGACAACCATAAGCCCAAAAAACATAGTCAGGATTACTTTCTTCATGGTAGTTTGATTGGTTCGACAGAGTAAATAGTTTTATTCGTACAAGCACAGACGTACGACTCTGGCAACTTGGGCAAACTTCTGGCTTAAAAGAAAGTAGTATTCAAAAACGGGGTGCAGATAGCCCGATTAACTGAATACAGGTAAACGGCTAACTCAACTACAGAAGGGGTGGATACCTGGTTTTTAGTGGATTCTACGGTCATGGCGTGAATTGTGTCTAAATGGTGATAGTCACATGTTTACTAGCCCATCTGGTCAAGAGGCATCACAAATGTAGAATGGTGTTTTACAAGAAGTCAACTACCGTTCAATAAAGTGAATAAACGTTTATATATTATTGATATAATCTAAACAAATCGGGCAAAATACAATTTTACCGCCTTTTATTATCCGAAATAATCAAATTAGACACAAAGCATATTTTCAGACCGCCCATGGGCTATGTCTTTGTTTATCAACCATTTAACTCAAATGCATTAAAAGTATATTAATGCCGATCAACGTTTAATCAAAATTGAACAAATCCGTGAATGTATCTAAAAAGGCTAGGTACTCAATACTCTGAAAAGTGCTCAAGCTACCTTAAAAAGTAAGTTGAAATGGTCCAAATTTTAATGCGGTTAATAAAGATCAGAAAAATAAAGTAAACAACTATCACTGTAGCTATACCTTCAGCACCAAATCATGCCATTTGATATATGAAAAGTTTAATTATACACCATGTTTGCCTATGGGCTCCATTCGCTTTTTCAGTCATTGCAAATGCCCAGGGTCAGTCGTTCTCATACAGCCTATCTGGCTCAAACTCCTTTACGGCCAGTACCTGTAGCCCCTCGGCTCCGCTCACGTTTCGGGTTTCGATGGCTAACCAACCCGCCGACGTTGGCATCACCGTGCCGACAGGCTTTGAAGTTCGGGTGGGCTCGGGTACCTACGCGGCAACAGGCAGCATACCAGCCTCCATTACCAGCATTACTGTAGAGGTCCGACTATCGGGGCAGGTTCCCGGCAGTTTATCGGGATTTGTCCGGTTTACCCACGGCGGTGGCACGGCCAGCTACAATGTGTCGGGCAATACAACGAGCACCAATGCGGTGGCTCTGTCGGCCAGCCCAACGACCCTTTCCGGTTTCAGCACAACACAGGGTACCTCATCTAACGTACAAGTATATACGTTGACAGGTTGTAACCTCAGTACGCCGGTCGTTATTTCACCGCCAACCGGCTACGCTGTCAGTACCAATGGAACCAACTTTAGCCCCACCCCTCTGAGTGTACCGCTTGGACAAACAAGTCAATCTATCTTTGTTCGACTGACGGGCGACGCGGCTGGGTCGTTCAACGGCACTGTCGATAATCAGACAACGGGAGCCTCCGCCACAGTAACGGTATCGGGGCAGGTTACAGCTCCACCCATTGCGGCCCCGAACCTACAAACCCAAAGTGGGCAGGGCTACCCTAATGGTGTAACTTCGCTCACCGTTACCCAAAACGAGTATGCGTCGGTCATTTTTACCGCCACCAACTGCAGCGGGGTATTGAGCTGGACAGGCAGCAACGGTAACTCGGGCATGGGCGATATTGCCGCACCGACTAGCACCACCGGTACGTTTACTTACACGGCCGTTTGCAGCCTGATGGGGCAAAGCGGACCACCCGCATCGGTTACGCTGGTGGTACAACCGGCGGCCAATCGCCCCCCTTTTGCTACCAGTATTCCCAACCAGACGGCCGTTGTGGGCGTGCCATTCAACTACGCAGTTCCAACCAATACGTTTTCAGATCCCGACGGGCAGATGCTTACACTCGCGGCATCCGGGCTACCAGATAATATCGTATTCTCGGGAAACAGCGTTAGCGGCACCCCGTCGCAAACTGGCGTAAGCTCGGTAACGGTAGTTGCTACCGACCCTGAGGGGCTCTCGGTTAGCACATCGTTTCTGATTACGGTGGTTCCTCAGTCGAACACCAATCCGCAGCCCCCTTCGGCCCCGAACCTGCAAACTCAGGTTGGACAAGGGTACCCCGGCGGAGTGTCGTCGCTAACGGTGGTTCAGAACAGCTACCCATCGGTTACGTTTTTAGCTCCCAACTGCACAGGCACGCTCAGCTACACAGGCAGTAATGGGTTCACAGGTATCGGCCCGATTTCGGCCCCTACCAGCTCGACGGGCGTATTTACATACACCGCCATCTGTACAGTCGATAACCTGACCAGTCCACCCAGCACTGTTACCCTGGCAGTAACGTCGACACCACCGGTTGGGTCGCAACCGTTGCAACTCATTGCGCCTACGTACAACTGTCTCACGGGCGTGTTTCAATTTAATACTACTGGTGGCGACAGCAACCCTATTTCGTTTAGCGCCATCGGGATTACGGGAACTCGGATAAGCAATACCGCCAGTTTGGTGGATGATGTAGACGCTCAACTGGCCGAAGACATTCGGAACGGACGCTCTAACGTAGCCCCGATTCGGTTGTCGGCTACGCAAAGTGGGATGAATGTGACGTACCTGTGGGATGCTGTTGCGACCTGTACCAGCAGTTCGACCCTGACACCCCCGCCTACATCAACTACGGCAGCCTGCGGTAGCCCGGCCGAAACACTGGGACAACCCCTGCAAATGGTAGTTCCTACGTACAATTGCCAAACCGGCGATATTCGATTCAACACCACCGGAGGTAATGGCTCGGCAATTACGTATCTGGCCATTGGAATTGTTTCGGAAACGACAAACTGTGTCGATCGAATGGATAACGAAGTAGCTATGGACGTTCGCAACGACCGCCCCAACGTACAGCCCTTTACACTCATTGCCCGCCAAGGAGGCCAATCGTCTACTTTTAGTTGGGATGCCCGCGCTTATTGCCGGACAGCTCCGGCTGCCCGCCGGGCAAATGAGCTACCCAATGGCGGTTTGCAGGTATCCGTTTTAAGCAATCCCGTTGAGCAGGATCAGGTGGAGGTTCTCATCACCGGGGCCGACGATGCGCTTGTGCAACTATCAGTTACCGATGTATCGGGCCGGGTCATCAGTCGGCAGGTTGTTGGCCGGGTCAGGGCCAGCGAGCGTCAATTGCTGTACGTAGGCTCGGCACCAGGTGTGTATTTCGTACGGGTGCAGACGCTAACAGGCGCGCAAACGGTTCGAATCCTCAAAAAGTAAGTGTTTCGAAGCCACTTGATTAACGCAAGGCCCCGACTTGAGGAAGTCGGGGCCTTTTGCTATTCTTACCCACACAATCCTGTTTCCCCGGTCGATGCGCCACTACTATAGCTCCCTAACGCTTATCTGCGCAGACTCCTTGCCACAGCCTATGTCGGCTGAGTCTACCGACCTCTTGACGGAGACCAGGTTTCCGGATGGCTTATTTTTCAACTCACCTGATTTTTTGGCTTTACAGCCACAACCCATATACCAGCTGACATGGGTAGACAAGACGACCAACAAGATTGCCATCCGATGTGCGTTTGGGGTACAAAATGGCCTTGCCCTGAGCCCGGTAGCAGCACCGTTTGGCTCGGTTGAATGGGCAGCTCAGGTCACGCCAGCCGAGTTATCCCGGTTCGTAAACGAGCTGATTGAGCAGGTGCGGCAAGTTGGCGGCACTCGGCTCCAGCTCATCCACCCGCCAGCCTGCTATGCGCCCAAACAAACTGAGCAGCTATTCGACGTACTCAACCAACATGGCTTCAGCCTCAGCAGGCAAGTGTCTACCTTCTACCTACCGGTGAACGGGCAACCCCTGTTGCACCGGATGCGGGCATCCGAACGCCAACGGTTCCGTAAATGTGTGCGGGCGGGTTTTCGGGCATCGCGCTGGGAAAAACCCGACCCTGATACTGTGATCCAGTTCCTTGTTGAACATCGGCGGATTAAGGGATATTCCCTCTCCGTGTCGGAAAACCAACTGGTGTGTTTACTGAACAGATTTCCCGAGAATTTCCCGGTTTTCGGGGTCTGGTCAGAGCAAATACTCGTCGCCTTGTGTGTGTGCGTACGGGTACGGACCGACAGCCTGTACACCTTCATGCCCGTTAGCCACGCCGACTATGCCCCGTTCAGCCCGATGGTTATGTTGCTCGAAAACCTGTACCAATACTGTCAGCAAACGCATATCAGCCTGCTCGATTTAGGCCCCTCCCTCGACAGTACCCGTCGGTTTAAGCCCAGCTTGGCCCAGTTTAAGCGCAATATGGGTGCTATTACTTCGCCCAAGTTGACATTCAGGATTTCGTTGCGATAGGAACGCGGATTGAATCGGGACGGGATCGAACTGATTAGAACTGATTTTCTTTTAAAGAAATCCGTTTAAATCCGCTCGATCGGTTTAATCCGCGTTCGCATCCCCTAATTTTGCGCCAGCAAAATCAATCCGAATGATCGAACGCGTCTATAAATCAGGTGCTCAGTTTCTGAACAACCTGATTGAATCCATCTTAACGCTCCTCCGCATACTGATTCAGTCGCGTATGCCGATGCCGCTCCCCCCACGGCGGCAGGCCGTTTGCTCGGTACTGGGAAACGGCCCCTCGTTGCGCGATACGCTCGAAAATCATCTGGACTTTCTGAAACAGACCGAACTGGTTTGTGTGAACAACTTTGCCCACTCACCTTATTTTGCGCGGTTACGTCCTCAGAATTACATCATTGTTGATCCCAACTATTTCGTTTTCACGGAAAACTCAACCGACCGGCCCGACATCCGCCAGACCCTACAGGCGTTTCAGACTGAAGTCGACTGGCCCATGTCGTTGTACGTACCCCGTTTTGCCCGCAACTCGTATGTGATACGGACCATACAGGCCGGGAACCCCCATATTCAGGTGGTGTTTATTAATCATACGATTGCCCGCGGGTTCCAATGGTTGCGCCACAAATTGTATCGGTCGGGCTGGGCCATGATGCAGTCGCAAACCGTGGTAGTAGCGGCTCTTTTCCTGACCGTAAACCGGAAGTTCGACGTTATTTATCTGTTCGGGGCCGACCAATCGTGGCACGAGCAAATCCGGATCGACGATAGTAATCAGGTGCTCATGCAGCAGCTGCATTTCTACGAACAGGCTAAAGACGTGGCCTATGAGCCAATCTATTCGGATAAGCACCGCACCCGAACCGATTCGATGGCTGCGCAGTTTCTGTCGTTGCACAAGGCCTTTCGGGGCTACGAGGTGCTGCGCGAATACGCCGATTCGGTTGGGGTTCGTATTTTTAACGCCAGTACTAAAAGCTATATCGACTCGCTGGAGCGGGTAAAACTCCAAAAATAGTTTTCAGTTTACGGTTCTCAGTTTACAGTGGTCCTATTCCGATAACCGCTTTGCGCAACTGAAAACCATAAACTGAAAACTGAAAACTTTTTTTCATGCTTGATTTAAACGGAAAGTCCATTCTGATAACCGGCGGGACCGGCTCTTTTGGCAAAAAGTTCGTGGAGATGGTGTATGCCCGTTACCCGCAGGTAAAGCGGGTGGTTATTTACTCCCGCGACGAACTCAAACAGTTTGAGATGAGTCAGCTCTACCCCCACTCGATGTACAAGTCGATCCGGTTTTTTATCGGTGACGTCCGCGATGGGGAGCGGCTCAAGCGTGCCTGTGAGAACATCGACATCATTGTGCACGCTGCCGCGCTCAAGCAGGTGCCAGCCGCCGAGTACAACCCGATGGAGTGCATCAAAACAAACGTGTTTGGGGCCGAAAACGTGATTAATGCCGCACTCGATAACGGCGTAAAGCGGGTGGTGGCCCTCTCGACAGACAAAGCTGCGGCTCCGATTAACCTCTACGGTGCTACCAAGCTTTGTTCCGACAAGCTGTTTGTGGCCGCCAACAACATGAAAGGCAGCCGCGACCTGCGCTTTTCGGTGGTTCGGTACGGCAACGTAATCGGCTCGCGCGGTTCGGTGGTACCGTTTTTTCTGGAACGCCGGAAAGAGGGGGTCCTGCCGATCACTCACCCCGATATGACCCGGTTCAATATTTCGCTCGAAGAAGGGGTCGAGATGGTGTTTCACGCCCTCGAACACGCCTGGGGTGGCGAAATTTTCGTGCCCAAAATTCCGTCATACCGGATTACCGACGTGGCCGAGGCTATTGGTCCCGACTGTGAGCAAAAACTGGTGGGCGTACGTCCCGGCGAAAAGCTCCACGAGGAAATGATTACCGAAACCGACTCACTTAATACCGTGGAGACTGACCGGTACTACGTGATTACGCCCTCGACGCCAACCTGGGAGGTCGACGATTACCTGAAGGCGTTCAACGGCAAGCGGGTCGAAATGGGTTTCAAATACAACTCAGGCACCAACACCGAGTGGCTCACCGTTGAACAACTACGGGAACAGATTCGGACTCATGTCGACGCGAGTTTTTCGGTGTAGTGTATGGCGCTCGAACAACCGCACGACAAGTTTTTCAAGGAAACATTCTCCCGACCCGAAATTCTGACGGATTTCGTGCAGGCGTTTCTGCCCGAACGGTTGGTAGAGCGTCTCGATTTTCAGACGCTTCAGCGAGAAAACGAGACTTATCTGGGCGAAGACCTGAGCGAATACTACGTCGACTTGCTGTTTTCAGTCCAATACGGTTCGGAGAAAATACGACTGGTCTTGTTATTCGAGCACAAAAGCTACCCGGAGGAATACCCTCATTTTCAGCTAAATCAGTACCTGCTGAATTACTGGAATCGTCAGATTAAAGCCCGGGAGCCGCTGACACCGATTGTTCCGATTGTGGTGTATCATGGCGATAGGGTCTGGAAGAAGCAGCCGGTAGCGCAATATTTCCCAACCGCTGATGCGCTGTTAGCGCCTTACCTGCCATCGTTTGAGTACGAACTGATTAATCTCAAAACAACCACGGAAGCCTCACTTTTGCGACTCCGCACCGATTACGCCCGCCTGACCGCTTTACTGTTGCAAAACAGTCGGAACCAGCAGCGGTTGTTACGGGTGTTTGAAGACTTTGCCCAACTTTTTGAGCGGCTGGCTCAGGACAACACGGGAAGGGGTTTTATCGAAACGTCCTTTCTATACGTGTACTGGACTACTGATTTGACAAAGCAGCAGCTCATCGCTATCTTTCATAAAATTTCGCGCCAAACCGGCGAGGCAGCTATGACAACCGCAGAACGTCTGATCAACGAGGGAATCGAGAAAGGCATCGAGAAAGGCATGGAGCGGGGTATCCAGAAAGGAATCGCTCAGGCAAACGAACGCCACGTTCTCGGCCTGTTGAAACTGGGCATGGATGCCAATACCATCTCGGTTGCCCTCGACCTGCCGTTACCAACGGTTCAGGAAATTATCCGTCGAGTGAATCCATAACCACTCGACTGCTTTTATTGCCAATATGCACAATCCTATTCCGTACGGCCGCCAGCACATTACCGACGACGACATTGCGGCTGTCACCAAAGCCCTCACTTCGCCCGCCCTGACGCAGGGGCCTACCATCGGGCAGTTCGAAGAGGCTTTCGCCCAGTACATCGGGAGTCAATATGCCGTAGCGGTAGCCAACGGAACGGCCGCCTTGCACCTGTGTGCACTGGCGCTGGGTGTCAACGAAACCACTAAGGTTATCACAACGCCGATTACGTTCTCGGCCTCGGCCAATTGCATTCGGTACTGCGGGGGTGAAGTCCATTTTGCCGACATCGACCCCGAAACCCTTGTACTGGACCCAAAGGCCGTGCGGGCGTTGCTCGAACAACACCCTAAAGGCACCTTTTCGGGCATTATTCCGGTCGATTTTGCCGGTTACCCCGCCAATATGGCCGCGTTTCGCGAACTGGCCGACGAGTTTGGGTTGTGGTTGCTCGAAGATAGCTGCCATGCGCCGGGAGCCTCGTTTACCGACAAACAGGGGCAAAACCACCGCTGTGGCGATGGCTCACTGGCCGAACTGGCCATTTTTAGTTTCCATCCCGTCAAGCATATTGCCTGTGGCGAGGGCGGCATGATTACCACCAACAACGAAGCCCTCTACCGGCATTTGCTCCGGCTCCGCACCCATGGCATCACCAATAAACCCGGTGATTTCAGCGAGCCCGATCCCGGCGATCCCGAACGGGGAGGCTGGTACATGGAACTGCAGGAACTGGGCTACAACTACCGGCTCACCGATATGCAGGCGGCTCTGGGCTTGAGCCAACTCAAGCGGGCCGATGCCATGCTCGACCGGCGCCGGGCTTTGGCGGCTCGGTACGATGCAGCCTTTACCGGCACGGCCGTACGTACCATTGTGCCCCCCGCCCATGTTGGGCATGCGTATCACCTCTACGTGATTCAGGTGCCCGACCGCAAGGGCCTATACGATTACCTGCGGACAAAGAGCATCTTTGCCCAGGTGCATTATATACCAGTACATCGGATGCCGTACTACCAGCAGTTTGGCTGGAAGCTGGGCGATTTCCCGCTTGCTGAAGACTATTACGCCCACGGCCTGAGCATCCCGATGTTTCCTACACTCACCGATGAAGAGCAGGAGTATGTTATCCGGGAAGTACTGGCGTTTGTGAACGGCGAGGTCTAAACTGTAGGGTATGAAGTGGATGCCAATCCGTGTGCCCGAACGGCTTTTCTGGGGTGCTGCCTTGTTGCCGATTCTTTACTACGCGGTTACCCTGATCCGTTACGCCTGGAATATGCCGTACATGGACGATTACCCGGTGCTGGTCGAGTTTCTGAATCAGTGGCCGGGTGCATCGTGGACAGCCCGGCTCGATAGTCTGCTGGAGCAAAACAATTTTCACCGGGTTGTCTGGGTAAAAGCCCTGGCTTTACTGAACGTAGGCGTTACAGGCACCATCAGCTTTACCTTTTTGCAATGGGTGGGCAACATAGCCCTGCTGCTCACCGCCTGGCTATTGTACCGGGCTTCGTCGTCCATCAGCCGTTGGGCGTTTTTGCCCGCCTTGTTTCTGATTTTCCAGTTCCAATCGTGGAACAACGCCTTTTGGTCCATGGCCGCCGTCTCGAATCTCTGGGCTCCGGCCTGGGCGTTGCTGGCGTTCTGGCTGGCGGGACGGCCGGGTTCGCGCTCTTTGTGGATGAGCGTATGCGTCGGTCTGGTGACTTTGCTTACCAACGGCAACGGGATTATCGTGTTGCCGTTATTGTGCGTACACCATTTTACCAACTCGTTGGGTCAACAGGCAGAGAGAGCCAGGCAGAAAAATTGGTCTATCGGCTCAACGAGCTATCAACTCGTTGTACTCACCCTCATTGCTCTACACCTTTACTTTCAGGGGTATCATAACCCCTCGGGACCGGCACTGAGCAGCTTGTTGGCACCGGAAAAGCTGCTGCACTTACTGGCTCTTGATACGGCCTTTTTGGGAGCCATGTTTTATCACCCATCGGTGGCCTGGCTGAGTCAGGTGGTGGGTGGTGTCACTATCGTCTGGACGGGCTATCTAATCCTGACCCGCTACGACCGCCAAAATCCAACCTTGTTCTGGTTTCTCATATTCCTGCACCTGACCGGGCTGATGCTGGCCGTAAACCGCATCGAAAAAGGAACCGAACTCATGTACGCATCGCGCTACCGGAACATCACGGCCCTGATGCTGGCAACCACCTGGCTCACCCTGGCCGATGTAGCCCGTCTTGCCCGATTCCGCTGGCAAACAGCCCTGACGAGCCTTGCCTTGGTCGGTTCTGTAGCAATCTGGGGCGTTTCAAACTACACGTATGCGGGCAAAATTATTCGGTTTCGGGAGCTGAAACAGACCGATCAGTTTTTGTGGCAACAGGCGGGAATTATTCGGGGTTGCGCACCAACGTTGCAACCGGCTGAGGCATTAAACTTGTTAAGATCTAACCAACTGTTTTCGCCCGCTGAATTGACTATTAGGGAACTGTTCTCGAAACCCGTAGCTGTAACCATGCCACCAACCGGCTCTCCCACTATCGATGCGGTAATCGATTTGCAACAGACGGTAGGCTCATATCGGATTATTAGCGGCTGGGCCAAAATCCGGGGCCGCAAAGCCAATTTCAACGACACCTACGTGGGCGTTCGGACCACGACGGGCTGGCAATTTTACACCACACTCTTCCATCAGCGGCTCGACCTCACCGACTCGGTCAATGAAAAAGATACCGGCTTCACCGCCATCCTACCGGCCGAAACCACCGGTAAGCCGATAGGGGTTCTGGTCCGTTCGGGCGGAGTTGTGGGCTTTGTGGGGTTGTAGCCCGAACCAAACCGCCCGCCTGATTGTCGTATCTTTGTCATTCAGACGCCCCTCCGTATCTACGAGGGGGTCTGCAATCCATAATCTAAACGCATACGACAAGTTCATGACAACTGATCAGTTGAAAGACTTGAGGGCCAGAGTAGAGGCCCTGAGGGGGTATCTTTGACTACGATGCCAAAAAAGAACAACTAAGCGATCTCGAACAACAAACGTTTCAGCCTGAGTTCTGGAGTGATGCCGACCGGGCCGAAACCGTTATGAAGCAGGTACGGGGTCTCAAAGGCTGGGTAGGCGGTTACGATACGCTCAACAGTCAGCTTGAAGACCTTGAAACCCTATTTGAGTTTTACGAAGCCGGCGACGTTACCGAAGAAGAAGTAGACACCGAAGCGCAGAAAGTAACGGTTACGCTCGAAGAGCTCGAACTCAAGAAAATGCTGAGTAATGAGGAAGACCAACTCAGCGCAGTACTCGAAATCAACTCGGGGGCGGGCGGTACCGAAAGTCAGGACTGGGCCGATATGCTCTACCGAATGTATATGCGCTGGGCCGAAAAACACGGTTACAGCGTAAAACAAGTCGATTACCAGGAAGGTGATACGGCGGGTATCAAGTCGGCCACGCTCGAAATTGACGGTGCTTTGGCCTATGGGTTTCTGAAATCCGAAAACGGCGTGCATCGGCTGGTTCGGGTATCGCCGTTCGATTCCAACGCCCGTCGGCATACCTCGTTTGCCTCGGTGTTTGCCTATCCGCTGGTCGACGATTCGATTCAGATCGATGTTAACTTGGCTGATATCGACTGGGATACCTTCCGGTCGGGCGGAGCCGGGGGGCAGAACGTAAACAAGGTTGAGACAGCCGTTCGGTTGCGGCACAAACCTTCGGGCATCATTATCGAATGCCAGCAGGAACGTAGTCAGCTGCAAAACAAAGAAGTAGCCATCCGGCTCCTGAAGTCAAAACTGTACGAGATTGAAGTGCAGAAACGTAACGCAGCCCGGGCCGAAGTAGAGGCTGGTAAGAAAAAAATCGAGTGGGGCTCCCAAATCCGTTCGTACGTACTCGACGATCGGCGCGTGAAAGATCACCGAACCGGTTATCAGACCTCAAACACCGAGGCTGTTCTCGACGGCGACCTCGACGAGTTTATCAAGTCGTACCTACTGATGCAGGATTAGGTCGGAAACCGCGTGAGCGGGCCAACTGATTGATTAGGTCTAATGGACTCACACAGATTTCTTTATGTTTTAATCCGTGAAAATCAGTTTTATCCGTTCAATCCGTGTACCTATTAAAAAAATTTTGTAATTTTGCGCTCCTATTTTTGAGGGGTTTGATAACGTGAACGAGCTAAGGCAATACGAGATTCCGGTCTTCGGATTGGAAAACAAGCGCTACGAATACGACTTTGAGTCGGGCGACGCGTTTTTTGCTGCGCTCGAGCAGGACTTGATCGAGAAAGGCAATATCCAGACCCATTTGGTTCTGGACAAGTCTGAAACCATGATCCGGCTCGATTTTCAAATCAGTGGCACCGTTGAGCAAACTTGCGACCGGAGCCTCGATTTGTACGACGAGCCCATTCAGATCGAACGGCTTATGTTGCTGAAGTTCTCCGATCATAATGAAGAACTGACCGACGAAATCGAACTGATCGAGCGCAACACACACAGCGTTAACGTAGCACGGTACATTTTTGAGTTCCTTGCTACCTCGCTGCCCATGAAGAAACTGCACCCGCGCTTCCGGGAGGAAGACGAGCAGGACGAGGATACTGAGTCGGAGGGGAAACTGATTTACCGCTCAGATCCAGACGAAGAACCAACGGACGAGCCACCTGTAGACCCAAGATGGGCGGCTCTTCGAAAATTGAATGACAATTGATTTAAATGTTTTCAGCTTGCGGTTTCCCGATTGCAGTTTTTGTGAGTAGGGCCGTATCAACCAACTGAGAACTAAACACTATAAACTGTAAACTGAAACCATGGCACACCCCAAACGACGCCACTCTTCTACCCGTCGCGATAAGCGCCGGACGCATTACAAGGCCACTGCCGTAACGCTCTCAACCGACGCAACTACGGGCGAAGTACATGAGCGCCACCATGCTCACGTGTACGAGGGCAACTTGTACTACAAAGGCAAAATGATTGTTGAAGGCTACGCTTCAGCGGCTTAATATCAGCCATTTACGTGTGCCTGTACATAAAGTATTTCGCAGCAGTCTTCCGGGAAGATGAACGCGAAATACTTTTTTATTGTCTGGTACCTGCTATTTTTACGCGATTATTCCCTTTACATCACGAGCCGCGTCGGCTCCGACGCCTTAACTGAGTCAATGAAAATTGCAGTGGACATAATGGGTGGTGATTTTGCTCCGGAGGCTATCGTCGAAGGAGTCGCAATGGCCGCTACCAGTTTACCCAAAGACGTACAGCTTGTTTTGATTGGGCAGCAACGGGTTATTGAAACCTTATTGCCCAAGTACGCAACCGAGCCCCTTTCGAACATCGAGATTGTCCACGCCGAGGATGTTATCGAAATGGGTGAGCACCCAACAAAGGCCCTTTCTCAGAAGCCCAATTCCAGCATTGGAGTTGGGTTTAAGCTTTTGAAAGAAAAACAAGTCGACGCTTTTTGCAGTGCAGGCAACACAGGGGCGATGCACGTAGGCGCTCTGTTCAGCATCAAAGCCATCGAAGGGGTCATGCGCCCCTGCATCGCGGGTTTTGTCCCCCAGTTAAGTGGTGGACACGCCGTTATGCTCGACATTGGTGCCAATGCCGACTGTAAACCCGAGATGCTCGCTCAGTTTGGCGAAATCGGGTCGGTATATGCTCAGGCGACGTTTGGTATCGAAAACCCACGGGTCGCCCTGATGAATATTGGTTCAGAAGAACAGAAGGGGTCGTTGGTTGCGCAGGCAGCCTATCAGTTGCTGAAAGAAAGCCGTCGGATCAACTTCGTTGGTAACATAGAAGGCAACGACATGTTTTTCGACAAGGCGGATGTGATTGTCACCGACGGTTTTACCGGAAATGCCCTGTTCAAACTGGGTGAGTCGATTTACGCTCTGACGAAGAAGCGGGGGATCAGCGACGAATTTCTTGACAAGACAAACTACGAGTCGGTAGGCGGAAGCCCCATTGTAGGCGTCAACGGCAACGTCATTATCGCCCACGGAATTTCATCAGCTTTAGCTATCAAAAATATGATCGGGCTTGCTATACGGCAGGTTCAATCAGACGCATATAATAAAATTGCGCAAATGCTCAGTTGACAGTTATCAATGAACAGTTAACAACGAACAGTGTGCACTCTTACCAGCCCTTGTTCGTTGTTAACTGTTCATTGATAACTGCACACTGTTCGTTGTTAACTGCTCACTGTAATGATGAAAGCGGCAATTACGGGCGTTCACGGTTATGTTCCTGAGTACGTGCTTACCAACGCGGAACTGGAGAAAATGGTGGACACCAACGACGAGTGGATCACGAGTCGGACGGGTATCAAAGAACGCCGGATCCTGAAAGGGGAAGGCATGGGTTCGTCGCACATGGGCGCGAAAGCGGTACAGGGCCTACTCGAAAAGACCAATACCAAACCCGAAGAAGTTGATCTTCTCATTTGCGCAACGGTAACACCCGATTATGTGTTTCCGGCAACGGCCAACCTGATTTGTGATATGGTTGGTATTCGGAATGTGGGAAGCTTCGATATTCAGGCGGCCTGCTCGGGCTTTTTGTACGCACTCACCACCGGTACCCAGTTTATCGAATCGGGTAAATACAAGAAGGTAATCGTAGTAGGTGCCGATAAAATGTCGGCTATCGTTGATTACACCGACCGTACCACCTGTGTTCTTTTTGGCGATGGGGCCGGAGCTGTATTGCTCGAGCCTGCAGAAGAAGGGTTCGGCGTTTTGGACTCCATTCTACGGTCCGACGGGAGCGGTCAGATTCACCTCTTCCAGAAAGCTGGGGGAAGCCGTTACCCACCCACGCACGAAACCGTTGAAAAACGGTGGCACTACGCGTATCAGGACGGCCCCTCGGTGTTCAAGTTTGCAGTCAAGAATATGGCCGACGTATCGGCCGAAATCATGGAGCGTAATCAGCTGAAGGGCGAAGAGGTAGCCTGGCTGGTGCCGCATCAGGCCAACAAGCGAATCATTGACGCTACGGCTAACCGCATGGGTGTTGGACCTGAGCGGGTCATGATGAATATTCACAAGTACGGTAACACAACCGCAGCTACTATTCCACTCTGCCTGTTCGATTACGAGTCGCAGCTAAAAAAAGGAGATAACCTGATTCTGGCCGCCTTCGGAGGAGGATTCACCTGGGGCTCGGTTTACGTGAAGTGGGCATATTAAACGGGTTTTCAGTTTATGGTTATCAGTTTTCAGTTGTTTACATGGAAAGCTGTGAACCAAAACTGAAAACGTTAAACTGAAAACTGAAAACTTATCAAAATGGCAACAACCGCAGACATACGCAACGGTTTAGTCTTAAACTTCAACAACGACTTATTCCAGATTACGGAATTTCAGCATGTTAAGCCGGGCAAAGGAGCCGCTTTTGTACGCACCAAGCTCAAAAGCCTGACAACTGGTCGGGTAATTGATAACACCTTCAACTCAGGCGTTACTATCTATCCTGTTCGGGTAGAGCGTCGGAAGTTCCAGTTCCTCTACAAAGACGAATCTGGGTACAACTTCATGGATCAGGAATCGTTTGACCAGATTAACCTCGACGAGAAGCTGGTTGATGGTGCCGATCTGATGAAAGAAGGTCAGGAGGTTGAAATTCTGATTAATGCCGAAAACGAAACGCCCCTGACCTGCGAACTTCCACCGTTTGTAGAACTCGAAGTCACTTACGCCGAGCCGGGTATTCGGGGTGATACGGCCAACAGCCCTAAGAAGCGGGTTGAAGTGGAATCGGGCGCCAAAATCATGGTTCCCCTTTTCATTGAGCAGGGCCAGAAGATTCGGGTTGATACCCGTACGTACGATTATGTTGAGCGCGTGAAATAAAACAGGAAGCCTGTACTGATGAGCAGTCGCCAGAGTCACAGCACTTTCGGCCTAACCACTCTTCAGCCCAGACTCCTCTCTCCTACTTTATGGATACCAGAGACATTCAAAAACTGATCGACTTCATCGCCCAGTCGGGCCTCGACGAAGTCAATGTAGAGACCAACGATCTGAAGATCAGCGTTAAGCGCAATAGCGCCACGCCAGCGGCTCCAGCACCAGCTCCACAAGCTCCAGCGGCACCTGTAGCAGCCCCCGCCCCACAGGCTTCGGCTCCCGCACCCGTTGCGGCAGCACCTGCGCCCAAAGCAGCCGACACATCGAACTACATCACGATTAAGTCGCCCATGATTGGTACGTTCTACCGCTCTTCAAACCCGGAAACCCCGGCATTTGTCGAGATCGGCGATGAAGTGAAGGCAGGTAAAGTGGTGTGTATCATCGAGGCCATGAAGCTCTTCAACGAGATCGAGTCAGAAGTTTCAGGCCGTATCGTGAAGGTACTGGTTGAAAACGCTACGCCCGTCGAGTACGACCAGCCTCTATTCCTTGTAGAACCAAACTAAAGAGTGAGAGAGTGAGAGAGCGAAAGAGTGGATAGGTGCTACAGCATCATTTGCTCATTTCGTATTGTCGCTCTTTCACTCTTTCTCTCTTTCACTCATTATGTTTAAGAAAATCCTGATCGCTAACCGGGGAGAAATCGCGCTGCGTATCATCCGGACTTGCCGCGAAATGGGCATCAAAACGGTGGCTGTTTACTCAACAGCCGATCGTGATAGCCTGCATGTGCGCTTCGCCGACGAGGCTGTGTGTATTGGCCCGCCGGTGAGTAAGCAGTCGTACCTGAATATTCCAAACATTATCTCGGCGGCTGAAATTACCAACGCCGACGCCATTCACCCTGGCTACGGTTTCTTATCTGAAAACGCGGAGTTCTCACAAATTTGCGCCGACTACGGCATCAAGTTTATCGGTGCTACAGCCGAACAGATCAACGGAATGGGCGACAAGGCTACGGCCAAGGCGACCATGAAAGCGGCCGGTGTACCGGTTATTCCTGGCTCAGAAGGTCTGCTCGAATCCATTGAAGAAGGCAAGAAACTGGCTGAAGAAATTGGCTACCCCGTCATCATCAAAGCAACGGCCGGGGGTGGCGGTCGGGGTATGCGGATTATCAAGACCGAGGCCGATTTCGAAAAAGCCTGGAACGACGCCCGTACCGAAGCCGGTGCCGCTTTTGGCAATGACGGTCTTTACCTAGAGAAGTTCGTAGAAGAACCCCGCCACATCGAAATTCAGATTGTGGGCGATCAGTACGGGAAAGTGTGTCACCTGTCGGAGCGAGATTGCTCTATTCAGCGTCGTCACCAGAAACTGGTTGAGGAAACCCCTTCTCCTATTGTTTCGGCCGAACTGCGCGAAGAAATGGGTCAGGCGGCTATCAAAGGCGCGCAAGCCATCGGGTACGAAGGTGCTGGTACGGTTGAGTTTCTGGTTGATAAATACGGCAAGTTCTATTTCATGGAAATGAACACCCGTATTCAGGTGGAACACCCCATTACGGAGGAAGTTACCGATTTTGACCTCATCAAGGAACAGATCAAGGTAGCGGCCGGCACCGAGATTTCAGGACGTAATTACACGCCGAAACTGTACTCAATGGAGTGCCGGATCAACGCCGAAGATCCCGCCAACGGATTCCGTCCGTCGCCCGGTAAGATTACCAACCTTCACCTACCGGGTGGTCACGGTGTTCGGATCGATAGCCACGTGTACGCAGGCTATACCATTCCGCCAAATTATGATTCCATGATTGCCAAGTTGATTGTAACGGGGCAATCGCGCGAGGAAGTCATTACGCGTATGAAGCGGGCTTTGCAGGAGTTTGTGATCGAAGGGATCAAAACGACCATTCCGTTCCATATCAAGCTGATGGACGACCCGAAGTTCAAGTCGGGTCAGTTTACAACGGCGTTCCTTGAAGGGTTCGATTTCTCGAACCTCTAAGGATTTCTTCCGATATAAAACCGGCCTCCGGTTGCTGAGTTGTCGTTTGACGGCTCAGCAACCGGAGGCCGGTTCTTTTTTGGGCCTGGCCGTGATTAATATGCGCCCTTGTTGCGGTGATCGAAGCGTTTTTGCTGAACCGGGTTGAGCGGAATATTCATCCCGTTGGTACTCCGAAGCCAGGTGAACACCTCGCCCCGGAGTTGTTTGGCGATTTCCTGATGGGCTGGACTTTTGATGAGGTTATTCACCTCGCCGGGGTCATTCTGTAAGTCATACAGCTCATTGGTGTCCCATACGCCGTAATTGAAAATGTACTTGTACCGGTCGGTACGCACCGCGTACATGGTCGGCGTTTGTGGAAAATCGATTTCCCAGTAATACTCGTAAAACGCCCGATCGCGCCACGGGCGGCCTGCTCCATCGGTCGATTGGCCCTGTAGAATAGGCAGAAACGAGTTACCCTGCATTTGCGTCGGCTTGGGCAGGCCCGCATAGGCTAAAAACGTAGGGGCAATATCGATGTTCTGAATCACCTGCTTCACTTTGGTTTGAGGCTTCACCAAGTCCGGGCAGCGCACCAGCAGCGGTACCCGCATCGACTCTTCGTAGGCGTGCCGTTTATCAATCAGGCCACGCTCCCCGAAACTAAAACCGTTGTCGCCCATGTACACCAGCATCGTATTCTGGTCGAGGCCATTGTCTTCCAGCCACTTCAGTACCCGTCCCACACTGTCGTCGACCCCAAGTAGGGTTTCGGCGTAGCGACGGTAAAAGTTGTTGAAATCCATCTGACCGTGGTACATGTAATCGACACCATGCCAGCTGCCGCGCTGTTGTTTTACCCAGTTCGGAATACCCGCCAGATTTGCCTTTACAGCGCCCATTTCGGGGCTACGGCCTGCGTTGGCGCCCCCACCCCAAACCTTACTGGTATCGGTTGCTGTCAGGTACATGGTTTCGGGATAGTTGATCGGCATTTTGGCATAGGTGTCACGGTGCCGCCTGGCCGGTTCAAACATGGCATGTACCGCTTTGTGCGACAGGTAGAGGCAAAACGGCTTCGTCTTGTCCAGCGTATTCATCCACTTAATGGCATAATCCGTCAGCAGATCAGTTGTGTTGCTGCTATCGGTATAAGCCACCTGCTTACCGTTGATGTTGAAGCGAGGGTTATAGTAATCGCCCTGCCCTTTAAAACTCAGCCAATAATCGAAACCCGGCTGGGGCGCATCGTCGGTATTACCCATGTGCCACTTACCCAGAAACGCCGTTTTATAACCCGCTTTCTGCAAATACTGCGGAAAAAACTTCAGGTCGGAAGGCATGGGCGCAAAGTTGTCGATCACCCGGTGGGTATGCGCGTACTGCCCGCTGAGGATACTGGCCCGGCTGGGCGAGCACAGAGCCGTCGATACAAACGCATTTTGTACGTGTGCGCCCTCATACGCCAATCGGTCAAGGTTGGGCGTCTTCAGGCCGGCTACCTTTCCCGTAAAACCCATAAAGTCGTACCGGTGGTCGTCGGCCAGAATGAAAATTATGTTCTTGGGCTTACTGGGCGGAGTGAGTGATGATCGGAAGGCCGGCAAACCCAATATGAGCGCCAACATGGCTCCAATCGACAGCAGAGGTAGTTTCATAACACAAGACAGTTTTATCGTCTGTACAAGGCTAAAAAAGGCATTACATACCGGTCTGAATACAAAAACGCCCGGCCGATTAGCTCAGCCGGGCGTTTTCATGAAAATTATAACCTCTGCTCACTCTCCTTTTACAGAGTCCACAAATGCTTTGATCTGCGACTGATCAGTACCTTTTTCCTGCAAAAGCCGGATAAACGCGCTACCGATAATAGCCCCGTTGGCATATTGGCTGGCCATCCGAAACGTCTCGTTGTCTTTGATACCGAAACCAATCAGGCGCGGATTCTTTAAGTTCATTGCATTGATGCGGTCGAAGTAAGCGAGCATTTCATCACTCACTCCACTCACCGACCCCGTAATACTTGCCGACGAAACCATGTAGATGAATCCGGCCGACTGCTCATCAATCAGCCGAATACGCTCGGCTGATGTTTGGGGCGTAATCAGAAAAATGTTCAGAATGCCGTATTGCCGAAAAATAGGCGCGTACTCATCCAGGTAAAGATCGAGCGGCAAATCCGGTAAAATCACCCCGTCGACACCCACTGCCTGACATTGCCGGCAAAACTCTTCTACACCAAATTGCAGCACAGGGTTGATGTAGCCCATCAGCAAAATAGGAACCGAGACGCGACTCCGGCAATCGGCGAGTTGCTCAAACAAAAGCCGCAGGGTCATGCCGTTGTTCAGGGCCTGTAGGTTGCTTTGCTGAATGGTTTCGCCATCAGCCACCGGGTCAGAATAGGGCATACCAATTTCAACCAGATCGGCACCGGCCTGCTCAAGTCCTTCGAGCACGGTTAGGGTATCATTCAGGTTCGGAAAGCCGGCCGTGAAATAGACATTCAATAAACCCTCATTTTTACGGTCGAAAAGTGCCGTGATACGATTTAGGGTCGGTAGTGCCGAATCGGCTTGTGTAGCTACTGCTTGCGCTTCCAAAAGAATAGTCGTCGAGGAGGTTTACAAATACTTGGCGTAGGTCGCTAAATCTTTATCGCCCCGACCCGATAGGCAGACCACAACCACATCGCTCGTCTGGAGGCCCATCTTTGGCAAAGCAGCCAGGGCGTGTGCTGTTTCGATAGCCGGAATGATCCCTTCGAGCTTACTGAGCTGAAAACCGGCGGCAATGGCTTCGTCGTCGGTAATAGCGTAAAAATCACCCCGACCAGAATCGAACAGATGCGCGTGTAGCGGCCCAATACCCGGATAGTCGAGGCCAGCCGAGATCGAATAAGGCTCTGTTACCTGCCCGTCTTCGGTTTGCATCAGAATGGTGCGGCTGCCGTGCAGAACGCCCGGCTTACCAAGCGCCGTTGTGGCGGCCGAGTGCCCCGATGATACGCCCATACCCGCAGCTTCGGCGGCAACCAGCCGTACCGTTGGTTCGTGCAGGTAGTGAAAGAAAGCACCTGCTGCGTTGCTGCCTCCACCCACACAAGCCACTACGTAATTGGGATTCTCACGACCTGTTTTTTCCAGAAGCTGACTCCGGGTCTCTTCTGAAATGACCGACTGAAACCGGGCCACCATATCCGGGTACGGGTGTGGCCCCACTACTGAACCGATGATGTAATGCGTATCAACCGGATTATTGATCCAGTGCCGCATGGCCTCGTTGGTAGCGTCTTTGAGCGTCTGACTACCGCTTGTAGCCGGTACCACGGTAGCGCCCAGCATCCGCATCCGATCAACGTTGGGTTTCTGACGCTCCATATCGATAGAGCCCATGTACACCACACACTCAAGGCCCATAAGCGCACAAACTGTAGCCGTTGCCACGCCGTGCTGACCCGCACCCGTTTCGGCCACAATCCGTTTTTTGTTCAGCCGCTTGGCGACCAGAATCTGCCCGATGGTGTTGTTTACTTTATGGGCTCCCGTATGGCACAGGTCTTCACGCTTGAGATAAACTGTGGCGCCAACTTCGTTCGATAAGCGCTCGGCCAGAAACAAAGGGGTTGGTCGGCCCACATAGTCGGCCAGCAGTGCCCGAAATTCAAGTTGGAATGTAGGGTCTTCCATGATAGCGCGGTAATTGCGCCGGAGCTCCTCTACATTAGGATAAAGCATCTCGGGAATAAAAGCCCCCCCAAAACGCCCGTAAAAACCTTTATCTGAGACCTCAAATGAGGCTTGTGGTTCTAAAACAGTCATAACGAGAAAAATTAAACTTCTTCCTCTTCTTCAACCGGGCGTACCCGGCTGATCAGTTCTTTCAATTTTTCAATGTCCTTTACGCCCGGCGAAACCTCAACCTGACTATTTACATCAACCCCGTAAAGCTTGAGGTGCCGAATCTGTTCTAACTGGGCCAGGTTATTCAGCCCAATACCGCCACTGATGAAAAACGGTTTTTCATTATCATAGCGACTCAGTAGCGACCAATCGAACGCAAATCCGTTGCCACCCGGCTGATCTCCTTTGGCATCAAACAGAAAGAAATCGCACTGCAACTTGTAGTTGTTGAGCATACTAAAGTTGAATGTTTCGTCGACCCGGAATGCCTTGATGATATTGATGCCCCTCATGCGGAGACTCTTGCAGAAATCAGGGGTCTCGGTACCGTGCAGCTGCACATACTGCAAGTCGTACTTTTTTACATTCCGAATAATCGACTCTGGACTGGCATTCACAAAAACCCCCACTTTCCGAATACTCCGCGGTAAGGACCGTACAACCTCTACATCTAACTCTTCACCCACAAAGCGCGGGCTCTTGTCGTAAAAAATGAACCCAACAAAATCAGGGTTCAGTGCCGCTACCTCCTTTAGGTTATCGACATCGCGCAAACCACACACTTTGACATTCATAGGTGTATCAGTTAGTAATGGTAGAATTTTGCTTATTCAGTTGGTCGACCAGCGTAGCCAGGGCTACCTCTGGAGCGGTAGTTTTCATAAATGCTTCTCCGATCAGAAAAGCCTCATAACCGGCCATACGTAACCGGTGGATCGTTTGGGCATCGTGAAGGCCGCTCTCGGTAACCCGAACGAACGAATCGGGTATTTGACGAATCAACTCTATCGACGTCTCTACCGACGTCTCAAATGTTTTCAGATTTCGGTTGTTAACACCCACCAGATCAACGGTATCGCAGAGCGTTCGGTCGAGCTCTTCAGCATCGTGCACTTCCAGCAAGACTTCCAGCCCAAGCTGATGAGCAAAGTGGCTCAAGTGTCGGACTTCGTCAGACGATAGGCAAGCTGCAATGAGTAACACCAGATCAGCACCCCAGGCCTTAGCCTCGAGCAGCTGGTAGGCATCAATCACAAAGTCTTTGCGTAGAATAGGCGTAAGCGGATTGGCGGTCCGGGCGGCTTGTAAGTCCGCTGGTGTACCACCAAAAAACGGCTCATCTGTCAGTACCGACAAACAAGCCGCTCCGGCCCGAACGTATCCACTCGTAGTTGCAGCTACGTCGGCAGTTCCGTTGATAAGGCCCTTAGAGGGTGATTTTCGTTTGAATTCAGCAATGACTCCGGTGGAATCGGTAGCGCGGATGGCAGCTACGGCCGAATTGACGGCCCGGTTAAAAAGCGGAGAAGTCGCTAATGCCTGTTCCGAAACCTGCATCCGACGCTGCGCCACTTCAACTCGTTTTTCGGTAATAATTCGATCTAAAATCGTCATTCGCTCGGGCAACTCACGCAACCAATTTAGTAAAACACTCTAACGCACGACCGCTCTCAATAGATTCCTTCGCAAGAGCAACTGCCTCCTCCCGCGTGGCCGCCCGATCGCTCACCAGCAAAGCCATGGCTGAGTTGGCCAAAACTGCCTGCTTTTGGGCGGGGGTAGCCTCATCTTTCAGTACACGCATAAAAATCTGTGCTGATTCTTCGACCGTTTCTCCCCCTGACAATGACTCTGCGCTCAGCGTTTCCAGACCCAGGTGTGACGGGCTCAGCATTTCTTCCGTTCGGTTCGAAATCACCTTAAATGGCCCGGTCAATGAGATTTCATCGTAGCCATCTAAAGCGTGAATGACCGAAAAACGCGTGTCTGTTTGCTGATAAAGATACGCATATAATCGGGCTAATTCAAGATTAAATACCCCAACGAGCTGTTTTCGAGGCTTAGTGGGATTGATCATCGGTCCCAGCACATTGAAAAATGTTTTTACGCCCAAATCACGCCGAATCGGGGCCACATTTTTCATGGCTGGGTGAAACAAAGGCGCGTGTAGAAAACAGATACCAGCCGTTTCAATCCGTCGCTCAAGTTCACCAACATCATTGGTAAACTTGTAACCCAGATACTCCATCACCGTCGATGAGCCACACATGGATGACACCCCGTGGTTTCCGTGCTTGGCTACGCATTGGCCGGCTCCAGCTACCACGAACGCCGACAAAGTTGAGATGTTAAACGTGTCTTTACCATCGCCCCCGGTTCCGCACAAGTCCATTGGGTCGTAAGCTGACAGGTCAACGGGTAAACAAAGCTCAAGCATCGCATCCCGAAACCCTTCCATCTCCTCAATGCGAATACTCCGCATCATGTAAACCGTCAGAAAAGACGCTATCTGCGCCGTATTGTACTCCCCCCGGCCAATGCCCAGCAGAACCTGATTGGCCTGCTCTTTGGTGAGCGTTTTGTGCTCAAACAGATGATTTAATATTGCTTTCATTGGTTCACCCAGTTTTCTATCATTTTGACACCACCCACTGTCAGTACCGACTCCGGGTGAAACTGTACCCCCCTGACATCAAACGCACGATGCCGCAACCCCATAATCCGGCCGTTTTCGTCTTCGGCAGTTACCAGCAAATGAGCCGGTACCGATTCCCGAACAACCGACCACGAGTGATAGCGACCCACCGTCAGATCATCCGGTAAACCTTCAAACAGGTACTCACCACGGTCGAGTACGCGGGCCTGATGCGCAACGCCGTGCAGCACATCGCCCAGATTTTCGAGTTGCGCTCCGAATGCTTCACCGATGCCCTGATGCCCCAGACAAACACCCAGAATCGACTTTTGAGCACCGTACTCCTTAATCAGGTCCTGCATGATGCCAGCTTCGGCCGGAATACCCGGCCCCGGCGACAGTAATATTTTGTCGTATTGTCCAACAGCCTCCAACGTAATTTTGTCGTTGCGGATCACGTCAGGCTCATGGCCAAGTTCACGCAGGATGTACACCAGATTATAGGTGAACGAATCGTAGTTATCTAAAACAAGAATTTTCATATACCTTTTGCTTGCTCAATAGCCGACCGTAGGGCCGCCAGTTTGTTATGTACCTCCTGAAGCTCACTTTCAACTGATGACTTAGCCACAATACCTGCCCCTGCCTGATAGTAAAGCGTGTTGTTCTGACTCATAAACGTCCGAATCATGATAGCATGGTTAAACTCACCGTCGAAACCCATGTATCCGATACTACCCGAATAGAAGCCCCGGCTCTGGTTTTCGTACTGATCAATCAGCTTCATAGCCATGTATTTAGGAGCGCCCGATAACGTACCGGCCGGAAACGTCTCTGCCACAATCTGAAGGGGATCCGCTTTGCCGTTTAATTGCCCCACCACCTTTGATACCAAATGAATCACATGCGAGTAGTACTGAATTTCTTTGAAGGTTTCCACCTTTACCACGTCGCAATTCCGGCTGAGGTCGTTACGTGCCAGGTCCACCAACATGACGTGCTCAGCCGATTCCTTCGGATCATCATATAATTTCTGGGCTAGTTCGGCATCCTTAGCATCGTCACCCGTCCGCCTGAACGTACCAGCAATTGGGTAAATCGTAGCTTCGCCGTTCTTGACAACAATCTGCGATTCGGGCGAAGAGCCAAACAGTTTGAAGCTACCATAGTCGAAATAGAATAAGTACGGCGATGGATTTAGCGACCGCAGCGACCGGTACACATTGAATTCATCACCCCGGAATGGCGTCTGAAATCGGCGCGAGAGCACAATCTGAAACACATCACCCCGCTTGCAATGGTCTATACCATGTTGGATAACAGCCCGAAATTCATCATCTGAAAAGTTGGAGCTCTCTTCCCCTTTTGTGTCAAAGGAGTAAAGCGCAAAATTCCGACTGGTAATGATTGATACTACTTCATCGAGCTGACTACTTACAGGCTCTTCGCCTTCCTGCACGTACGAGTGCTCAAAAATGTGGAGCTCGTCTTTGAAATGGTTGATGGCAATGACGTACCGGTACACCTGAAAAATGGCGGCCGGAATATCATTTTCAGGCGGCACTGCCGCAGTCAGACTAATATCTTCAAAACCCTCAACCGCCGGAAATCCGAAATAGCCAAATAAGCCGTTTGTGATAAATGAATGATTACCCGGTTGGGCTTTGAACAAGGCTTTATACTCTTGTAAAGCTGGGATCAACTCCTGGGCTTCAATTTGTTTGGTAACTGCGGTCTGATTTGGTAATTCAATTGTAAGTGCTCCCTTATTGTATTCGAACCGACTCACCGGATCGAATGCTATATACGAAAAGCTGTTGTCGTTGCCGTGATAGTCGGCACTTTCGAGGAGAATACTGTTTGGGTACCGATCCCGAATCTGTAAGTAAATACTGACAGGTGTGATTATGTCAGCCAGCATCCGCCGGTGTTTTGTGGTTACCACATACGTTTCCGTCGATGGCGGTGAAGTTTGAGTCATTAGAATTTCAGTCAAAGAGTTTACAGTGATAAAAAACAAAAGGCCTACCGGGATGACGGTAGGCCTTGGACAGTATCGATCAGACACAAAGAGGCAACCTCATCCCTTTCGAGATAAGTGCCACCACCATGATTGAGTCTGAATAGTCTTCATTATTGTTCTATTGTGTCGGGGTGGCGGGATTCGAACCCACGACCTCTACGTCCCGAACGTAGCGCGCTACCAGGCTGCGCTACACCCCGATTCTGCTGCAAATATAAGAAAAGCTTAAAACGCTTTAAAGCTTCGGTCAATAAAATCAAAGCTAAAGCCAGAATACCCAGAAACGTTTCAGGTACGGTAGGTTGGTAATACTCTTCCTCGTGGCATCAGTCCGGCGACTCGATTAGGCTCTTAATCCGGATAGTGGCTTTATGGCGACGGGGTCCAGGTCGACTACACAACGTAACCAATAAGCGCATTTTATTGGGGAGTTTTCTTAGTTCAAATCATACTGGACCATTCGTCCCAGCCAAGGCGAATCCACGCCGGGCGTTTTACTGATCCGAGCGACCACACTCAGGATACCCGTGGCCCCATCGAAGGCGTAGTTAGGCCGACCGCCGAAGGTAGCCGAGACACAATCATTCGGAATCAATTGATACGATTCCACCACGGGGGTTTTGGCCGAGCGAAACCGGAGCAGTTCGGTGTCGGCTCCCTGCATAACGGCGTAGGCGGCTCCATCGGGGTAGCGAAGCAGTTGCTCCAGGCGAGCGGGCTCGCCTTTTTCCTGCATGGCGACCACCGTCTGTTTCAGCAACTTCATCCGGTCGGCGTTCCGATGGGAGTCGAATTGTTGGACAAACAGATCCCCATATTGGGAGCTAATCGGGTTGTTGTTTGCATCATACTGGGTTCGTACCCGCTGCGCAACCACCCAGGTGGTCTGCTTTTCGTCGGTGAAGGTGGTGAGCACCCGGTTGCCACTCGGGTTGTACCAGCCTGCCGTTTCGCCGTTGTTGACTAAACCGAGTTTGACCGACAGTTCCTGGAGACCTGTTTCAGGAACGGCATCATGGAAGGTGGTTTTGACGGTTTGCCCCTCGCGGACCCAGGTCCAGCTTTCATACAGGGACTTGAGGAGTTTCTGGCCGTTGGCCACCCAAAGCCCGATACGCTCACCCTCGCGCCGGGCTACCATGGGCCGGGCGGCCCGCATGGTACTCCCGTTGACGCTCCAGTCGAACTGGGCCCAGATGTCGCCTTTGGCGTCGGTGACCACCACGGCTACGCGGTTATCGTCGGGGTCCATAAACTCCTTTTTGCCGTCGCCATCGCCAAAGACGTTGACCGTGCCCTCGATTTGGCCCTGCTCATCGAAGAGGGGGCAGCGGAAGACCAGTTGCCGATTGTAGGTAAACTGACCGGGCAGATCGCGGAGCAAGTTCCCGTTCGCATCGTAGCGCAGGAGGTGAAACTGGCGGAAGGAGGAATTCTTATCGCCCTCGATGGTCTGGTTGGTCACCACTTCGATTTGGCCGTTGGCCAGGATGATGGGTGCTTGGGAGCGGGACCAGAAAGGAATGCCGTAGCCGAGGGTCTTTTTCTGGCTCTCGGCCGCCAGGGGACGGTCCGACGCATCGGTGGGCGTTTCAGCGCGGATAATAAGCTTGCCGGTGACGGGGTCGAGCTGGGCAACGCGTTGGGGAAGGGCCAGGTGCACGCTTCCTTTGGGATCGACCTGATAGCTGGACTTGCTGTTGTCGACCGCCTGAGGCTGCATGGACAAGACCGCAGGCAGGCCTACCTTCGGAGAGCGGGAGGTTATTTGACCAAAGTCTCCGCCATAGGGCAGGCGCAGCGGTCCATCGTTCGCATTAGTGCCGAACACGGCCCAGTCATGGCCCGCGCCTGGACTGGGAGCCTGACCGAAGACTTCACCGGGAATTGTGGTGACGGGTTTGGCATCCGGTCCCAGGGTGAGGGTTTGGAGGTAGCTGGCGTTGGATGGGAACATAGCTCCTTTGGGGTTGGGTTTCTCTCCGGTTGGTAACACCCGACCCGCAATGGGCATGAAGGTGGTGAGCGTCACGCCCCCGCCGTGTGCGGGTGCTACGTGCATGACCTCCACCGGGAAGGGCGGCAGCTTGAAGGCGTTGAAGGAAAAGTCATTGGCCTGAACCGGCTTCATGACCTGACCGGTAGCCAGCAAAGGGCTGAGCAGGACGCTTAAGAGAATGGTGGTTTTGTAGTGGTGGTGCATTTGAAATGGGTCAAATCGTAAGAAGCTCATCATAGGTTTCAAGACTCAATGATGTTTCAGTAAATAGGTACTTGAAGCTTATCTATAAATTCCTCAAATGAGTTGGTTAAATGAGTTAGGCAATCATCCTCAGGTTCATCAGGACGGTAAAAGTATACGTGTCCATAATCTTGATCTCTAGTAGATATAACAAACATCCAACCCCCAGGATCGTGAGCGAAAGGAATAAAGTGTTTTGACATAAATTTTTGATGAAACATTGAAGCATAGAATACAATTGATTGATCTGTTACAGAACAAATTCCATAAAATAGCTGTACCCCAAAACTCCAGTCATCCTCTTTCTTAAATTCCGATTCAAGTGGGTAACCACCGTTGCTTAGCAATAAGAAAGCTTTATAATCTTCAGGAAGTATGATTCCCAATGTTGCCTCTGTCTCCAAGATTTCTTTGTTTGTTATGCTGAGGCATGATGACTTTAAAGTAAGTGTCTTCATCTTATTTGTATGTTAGTCCTGTGTAATCGGTGTATTGTGCAGGTGAACCAGTATGTGGAAACGTGCTTCCATGTACATCTTGCTTTACTAATTGCATAGTACACTCCCCTGAAATTGGATCAAAATCATCCATATGATGCCATGTGTAACCATCAGGAGCATATCCAGTTCGTGAATAAGGAATCTTAGCTGCAATGTTTGCCTTGTGGAAGTCAGTTTCTAATCCATCGAGCCGTTTACCTGTTAATTTTATTCTAACAATGTTCTTTTCTTCCCCTGTCACTGGATATAGCCAAGTTTGTGCATTGGGCCCTTTAGCAAAATCTGGTGCAAGTAAATTATCGCTTATTTCAACTCCGAATGAAGATTCTGCAGGGTTATAGCCGTTTTGATAGTACCTGACTTTGTATTCATTTGTGTTGTTTTTAACTATTGAATACACCTTTGAGGTCTTTTCTCCTTTGCAACGTACTGTAAACCGCCCTTGTCCATCGAGTTTCATTTGGATGATTGTTTGACCACTCAACTTATCTTCTAAAGATTTCAATAAGTTGTTTAAATCCGATACGCTAATGCCAGGTGAACTTACTGTTGCTTTGTTGGCTGCTACCCAACTTTCAAGAGTTTGATATCCACTATCCCCTAATTTAGTGAGTAAACCTTCGTTGCGATTGGCTAATGCAATTAATCTTGCACTTGACCTGGTAGGGCTTTTAGCTTCAGTTACTAAATTATCCAGCAGTCTGGACTGGTCTTTCCACTGGCTAATCTTCTCGGTTAATTGAGCTAACTCAGCCTCATTCAATAACTGACTTGCCTTAATTTCTTTGAAAGCCTTTAGTTTATCAACATTCTTCCGTAGGCTTGGTGATTTTTCCAGCAGTTTCCAGATGTCAATTAGGTCGGGGTCTTTGCAAATGCTTTCCAGAAGATTGTCAGTCAGTTTGAGGTCTTCCTGTAAAGCTGCCCTGAGTTCGGCTGTCCAACCCGGTTGGTAAACCTTGTTTTTAACTGTAGTCGCTGTCTGAACGGCATCTACGAACTTGCTGGCGAGGTTATTGAATTTGGTGAGTAAATCAGGGAAGGGAAAAATACCGCTGTAAAGTTTTGCCTGGGCTAATTCAGCAAACGTCTTCGTTAGTTTGTACTGTTGCCGGAAGACATTGTACATCAACTCAATCTTACTGACTTGAGCTGGGTCGCTTAGTTTCGTCAGCAACCTTGCTGTTGCATTCATGAACCCTTCGGCAATGCTTGGCGCAATCGTTACGGCCCCGTGGCTCAACACAATAGCAGTGTACCATTTTACAAACGTTTTACCTTCGTCGGTTGTACTCAGGTTGTCTGCAAAATCAGTTGTCATGGCGGCATCTGCAACGCCTAAAAATATTTCTGTACCCGCCAGAATCCGGGGAGCAAGAGATGTCGCGGCTACCCATTCGGAAATGCCAAGAGAAGTTCCAATGATTGCCGCCGAAAGTTGAAGCTGTTTTACAAATCGCTGTCCGCTGGCCTCCTTTAACAAGTAATAGACATAGATGCTGGGCATAGGCAGTACGCTATGCGCTGGTACGGTCGTCCCATCAATGGTAAAGGCATTGACAAAATAGACATTGATATAATCGCTCGGATTTTTAGAAAATAGCTTTGCTGCCTGATAAACCCCTGTCCGAGCCGTTACCGCCCCACTCGTTGCCTCCTGCTCAATCAAAATCAGTCGGTTACTCGAGTTGCTTGCCGCCTGGCTCCCCAACAAGGACGCGCCCATAAAATTGAATAACTCGATTGTTTGAGGACTTTTAGGGGGTGTCCCCCACATCATGTAAGCTGTGGCCACAGTCGCCAACAATGTTTGGCGGGACAGCAATTTCATTAGCAACTTATTGTTGTTGGCGTTGAGGCAGCTTAGCAAAGCAGGTCCATTCTTTGTGCCCGTATATGCTACGAGGTTATTGAGGTAGGATTCGCTCCCATCCTGATTGAGCAGGTAGATCAGGACTTTACAACGCTCCTCTGCTTCCAGACTACTATATTCAACCGGACTAAACTGGCTTAATGTAGCCCGAACTGTTTCTACTGGTTCAGGCTTGGCAATCTGTGCCATCAACGTTGGTACAAGGACTCTGGCTCGCTCCTGATATGTCTTTAGGGCTTGTTCGAGATCATTTAGCGTCCAATTTGCTGTGCTTTTTCCATACAAATAGTCCGTAAACGTTGCACTCAATGGAGTTGTTAAGGTGGTATAAAGCTCAAAAGATCCACCTTTCATTTCGCCAATAAGGTCTGCAATGACAGTAGCCTTCTGATTGTCAAGATTTGGAATATTCAATGCAACGAGGCTTTGTAGAAAAGCCTTAGCAGCCGTAGCATTAATCCAGTTGGAATACTTGACAGTGGGTAAAATACTGGCTGGATCAATGTCTTTTATGTTAACTCTGTTATTTCCTGATTTAGATTTCAGGGCCTCGTAAGCGGAGACTTTTACAAAATTTACAAGACCATTGGGGGCACAATCGCCCGTTTTTTGGGTGCAACGGCACAGGGCAATGTAGGTAATGCCATCAATGGTTACCTGGGTGTTATTGATCAGGTTGGGCACAGGTGTAATCTTCCACCGTACAGCTTGCTGGCATACATCCATCACCTGAGAGAGGCTGATGGCTCCGGTGTTTATTTGGGCAGCATCTTCGGCTGTACCTGTAGTCAGTGCGAGGGACTCAGTATTGGTTAACCCCTTCTCAAGGTCAGTAGCATCTTCAAACAGATCATCCTGAGTAATCAGACAAGAGGTGACTACCGTAGCAATGCGTGCCCCAGCCGTTGCCGTCGTGTTTGTCGGGACGGTACAGGCCAGGAAAGTTGCTAAATTGGTCTGGAAGGTCTGACAAGCGCCTGTCAACTGTTGAGACTGAACATCGGGTAGCGTGCTTGCTGTAGAGGCCACCCGGTTACAGAGTTGCTCTCCAGCTGCTTGAAGGGCCGTTTTTTGTTCCGACGTTCCGGTGTAGGTGGCAATGAGGTCGCTGACTCTTGATAGGAGTTCACGCGCCTGATCTACTGCCTGATCCACCGAGCGCACTCCTCCCCAAGCCGGGTCATAAGCACTAACCACCGTGCCGCTCACCAACTCGTAGCAGTCGTTGACCACTGCGCTGTTTAGTTCTACGGCAATGCGCCCGTTTTTCAGATACGGAATCTCTGTGTAGCCTTTGCCTGTCCAGCCGGAGGCTCCCCCACCCGTTACTTGGGTCACTACCACGTCAAAATCGCCCGTGCGGATGGTGTCGCCGGGGGCGAGGTTTGTCAGAGGAGGGCTTCCCGGTGTTCCAACAGGCGTAGCAGGGCGGGTGCCGCACTGGTAGGTCTGGTTAACGGTCTGGCACAGCGTCCGGCTCAAGGTCAGGTAGGCCACACAGGTCTTATTGTCAGTGCCGCTCACCGTCACCTTGTACTCCCCAATGGCGGTAGCCGAGAGGGTCGGGCTGCTGCCCTGGGCGGTAGTCGTGGCCCCGGCACTCGTGCTTATTGAGCGCGTCCATTGGTAGGTGTAGCCAGTCAGCGAGGTGCCGTCAAGGCTCTCTACACTCAGCGTTAGGCTTTGGGGGGCGGTGCGGGGCAGTTTAGTGGTTTCTTTGTTCTGCGCGTCTTTGGCTACAATGCGGATGTCGCATTCATTTAGCGTCGTAGCTGCCGGTATACCCACGGTCAAACTACCGGTTCCCGTTGCTGTACAGCCGCCCGGCAGGGTTACCAGCACGGTGTAAGCTCCGGAAAGGGCGGTGGTGCCGGCCGAGAAACTAAGAATTGGGGTTGTTTGCGTTGCGGTAAAGTTGGCCGGGCCGCTCCAGGCATACGAGGCTGATGCGGGCTGCGGGTCTACTTGGGCCGTCAAGCTAAGGGGCGCTCCGTTCACGGCTGCTGTCGGAACCACTACCGTAACAGCCGAGCTACCGCTAACCAGCGTTATACTTGCCGTTGCACTACACGATGTACCCCGCACCGCTGTTACAGAGTAAACCCCCGGGGTTGTGGTTGTAAACGAAGGAAGATAATCACCCATGGGCGTATTCCAACGGTACACAAAACTGGTGGTCAACGAAGGAACAGCCGTTAAGGTTACAGGCAGGCCTCCGGTGCAAATAGCCGTATGGCTGGCGCTTATGCTAACCGATAAGGTGTTGGGCGCAGCCGGAACGACAACCTGAGCCGTCGCTGTGCAGCCAGAAGCATTCGTAACCGTCACAGAGTACGTACCGGCCGTGGTTACCTCAATATCCCGGCGATTGGCAAAATAGCCATTCGAACTCGTCCATTGGTACTGGCTTGCCCCAGTAGGTACGCTCAGATAAACCCGGCCCGAAGTAGAACAGCTAATGAGCGACCCCGACATGCTGATGGTCGCGTCTGGGCTCGCACTGCTACCCGTCAACGACACCTGTGCTGTGGCTACACAGCCATTCGAGGCTGTAACGGATACTATATACGTTCCAGCAGTATTTGTTGTCAAAGACTCACTGATACTTAACAGGCCTGCTTCGCCCTGTCGGCTCCAGGCAATCGCCGATATAGCTCCTCCGGCCATACTGGCCGAAGCCGTCAGGGTCACCAGCGTATTTGTACATGAGAGCGGAACAACCGGCGCAATGGACACAGATGGTAATCCTGCACTGCCAGTTACACTGATGGTGGCCGTAGCTGTACAGCCGCCAGTTCCTTCGCCGGTCACCGTGTACGTTCCGGGGGCATCAATTACCAGAGTTGATCCCGTAGTGCCTGTACTCCAGGTGTACTTGTTTTAATATAAAGATTCCTAGTACTGCCCCTTTGAAAGAATGCAGTGAACGGTGTTTAAATATTAAATCTCAAATGAGTACACTAGCCTTAATAGATTAGCTTGAAGTATTTAGGTAATATAAACGCGAAAAGGGGGTGTCACCTCTTCCGAGATAACACCCCCTTCGCTTCAATAACTAGAGGTGGCAGCTTCCTACTCTCCCGGATTTGACTCCAGTACCATCGGCAGCACGGGGCTTAACGGCTCTGTTCGACATGGGAAAAGGTGTTCACCCGCCATAACACCACCAACCTCCTAGTAACTTCACAGAGTCTTCACACCCACAGAGAAAACAAGTACAATATCCTAACCCTACAACCAACCAACTAACCAATCTGCACACATCAACACACATCAGGCTCATTAGTACGGCTCAGCTCCACGGCTCTCACCGCTGCCACCTGCCGCCTATCAACGTTCTCGTCTCGAACAGCCTTCTTTTGGAACTCTCATCTTCGGGCCAGTTTCGCACTTAGATGCTTTCAGCGCTTATCTTAACCCCACGTAGCTACTCAGCCGTGCCTGCGGCCAAACAACTGATCCACCAGCGGTGAGTCCATCCCGGTCCTCTCGTACTAAGGACAGCCCCCGTCAGAATTCCTGCGCCCACCACAGATAGGGACCGAACTGTCTCACGACGTTCTGAACCCAGCTCGCGTGCCACTTTAATCGGCGAACAGCCGAACCCTTGGAACCTTCTCCAGCCCCAGGATGTGACGAGCCGACATCGAGGTGCCAAACCTCCCCGTCGATGTGAGCTCTTGGGGGAGATCAGCCTGTTATCCCCGGCGTACCTTTTATCCTTTGAGCGATGGCCCACCCATGCAGTACCACCGGATCACTATACCCTGCTTTCGCACCAGATCGGCTTGTGAGCCTCACTGTCAAGCTCGCTTTTGCTATTGCACTCCACAAGTGGTTACCAACCACCCTGAGCGAACCTTGGGAAGCCTCCGTTACCCTTTCGGAGGCGACCACCCCAGTCAAACTACCCACCAAGTACTGTCCCTCTCATGAGGTTAGATCACCAGTCAGCCAAGGGCGGTATTTCAAGGTTGGATCCAGGATGCCTGGCGACACCCCTTCAATTCCTCCCGCCTATCCTACACATGCCTGACCGGCAATCCATACTAAGCTGTAGTAAAGGTGCACGGGGTCTTTCCGTCCCGTGGCGGGTAAGCGGCATCTTCACCGCTACTACAATTTCACCGAGCTCATGGTTGAGACAGTGCCCAGATCGTTACACCATTCGTGCAGGTCGGAACTTACCCGACAAGGAATTTCGCTACCTTAGGACCGTTATAGTTACGGCCGCCGTTTACT
>NZ_KB913013.1:5751843-5980324 GCF_000383955.1 Rudanella lutea DSM 19387
GCGTATTCCTGCTGCACCCCGATCAGGTCGGGGTTTTCAATGCGGGCCAGGACCTGCCCCTTCCGCACGGGCTGGCCGGGTAGCAGGGGGATGGCCCGTACAAACCCGCCTTGCAGGGCCGTGATGTTCACCTGGCTCTGAGCCGGCACGGCCAATCGGCCATTGACCTGTAGCGTCTGGCCGAGGTTGCGGTATTCGACGCTGCCTACTGCTATGGCGGCAATACGTCGCTGATCGTCGGTCAGTTCGACCACATCCGTCGGGCCTTCTTCGTGGGGATGCTCGGCTTCCCCGGTTGGTTTTGCCGCGTCGCCGGTGCGCTGCTGGCAGGCCATCGGTACAGCCAGTAAGCTGAACAATAGGGCGATAAATGATACACTTCGTCTGAAAATCATGGATTCAGTGGGGTTATGGCAGGCCCAGAAGTTGCTCCAGTTGGACGACCGCCTGATTGTATTGATTGATCGTATCTAAATAGCCCGACTGCGTCTGGTAGGCGCGGGTCAGGGCCTGGCTGTAGTCTAAATAACCGGCTTCACCGGCCCGGAACGCCTTTTCGGCTCCCTCGGCCAGTCGGCGGGCAACGGGCAGGCCGGTCTGCTCATAATAGGTCAGGCTCGCCTGCTGCTTGCGTACCTCCTGCACAACGGCGGCCAAATTGCCTTGCAGATTCCGCTGGTTAAAGTCGAGTGCGGCTTCGGCGAGTTGCTGCCCCAGCCGGGCCGATTCGATGCGGGCGCGCTGAGCTTTCTGAAACAGCGGAATCGCCACGCCCACCTGCACCCCATGAAACCGCCTTCCCGCGCCAAAATACCGGTCCTGCCCGTCGATGTTCTGCATACCGATCAGTGACTGATTGAAGTAGCCCACCGAATAATCGGGCCGTAAACGGGCCTGCTCGACGGCGATTTGCCCCCCGGCAATGAACACCTGCTGCCGCAGCAAAGCCAGGGTCGGGTTCTGGGCCAGGGCCGAATCGGTCAGCAACGGTAGTGGGCGACGTGCCAGCGGGCTGGTCGGGAGCGTTAACGGACTCGTCGTATTAAGCAGCGTTTGCAGACTTGTCAGGGCAATTTGCCGGTCGGCTTCGGTCAGGGCCAGTTGGTTGCGTAGTTCGCCGATGAGGTTGTCGGCGGTGGCTACTTCGAGTGCCGTCCCCTCGCCGGTGCGCTGCCGCACTTCAGTGGCCCGGCGAAAGGCGACGAGCAGACTATCCTGCCGGGCCAATAGGTTGAGCCGTTCAATGAGGTACGTTAGTTCCAGGTACGTGCCTTTTACCCGCGCCCTTAGCTCGGTTTGGGTCAACTGGCGTTGTAATTCACCCCCCCGGATGGTTGCATCGGCCAGTCGTTCCAGCCCCCGGATCAGCTTGCCGTTGGGAATACTTTGGGAGATGGTAAGGTTGTTATCCCAATTAAGCGAATTGTACTGCCCGCTCACCAGCGATACGTCGGTCCGGCCAATGTCGCGGGCCGTGCGCCGGGCGGTTTGCTGGATAGCGATGTTCAGGCTGCTCACCCGGCTTGACCCATTATTGGCAATTGCCTGGTTCAAAGCCGCTTCGAGCGTCAGCGGGCCGGTCGTTGGGTTGCCCGTGTTGCCCGTCGGGGGCGTTTGCGCCTGGGCCGACAGGCCAAGTCCACCCAGCAACGTACCTACCAGCAGCCAGCTCGTCGCGGGCGCAGGGCGGGGTACGTTGCCCGATTTCTTCGCGCCCCAGCGGGTTTGCTCCCACCAGTAGAGGCAGGGCAGGACCAGCAGGGTCAGCAACGTAGCCGATACCAGCCCACCGATGACGACCGTAGCCAGCGGGCGTTGCACTTCGGCCCCGGCGGTCTGGGCCAAGGCCATCGGCAGAAACCCGAGCGAAGCCACCAGCGCGGTCATCATCACGGGCCGCAGCCGGGTAGCCGTGCCTTGCAGAATAATCGTCCGTAAATCAGCCAGGCCCCCTGCTTTGAGGTGATTGAACTCCCCGATCAGCACGATGCCGTTGAGCACCGCTACGCCAAACAGAGCAATGAAGCCCACGCCCGCCGAAATACTAAAGGGCATATCCCGGAGCCAGAGGGCAACTACGCCCCCGATGGCCGACAGCGGAATGGCCGAGAAGATCAGCAGGCTTTGCCGTACCGAGCCGAAGGTGAAGAACAGCAGGAGGAAAATCAGTCCCAGGGCGACGGGTACGGCGATGCTCAGGCGGTCTTTGGCTTCCTGAAGGTTCTGAAACTGGCCGCCGTAGGTCACGTAGTAGCCGGGGGGCAGCTTTACCTGGCTGTCCAACTTCTGCTGCAACTCGCGCACGACACTTTCTACGTCACGTTCGCGCACGTTGAAGGCTACCGTAATGCGCCGTTGGGCATTCTCGCGCTGAATCTGGTTGACGCTGTTCTGAAACGATACGTCGGCGATCTGACCTAACGGCACTGCCTGATTATTAACCGTCGTCACCAATAGGTTCTGCACATCTTCAAGTCGTTGGCGGCTTTGTTGCTGCAACCGCACCACCAGGTCATAGCGTCGTTCGCCTTCGTACACCAGCCCCGCCGAGGCCCCCGCGAAGGCGGCCTGCAAACTTCGATTGGCCTCCTCAATGCTCATCCCGAAGCGAGCCAGGGCATCCCGGTCGAACCTGACCACAATCTGCGACAACCCCGATACCTGCTCGACGTAGAGGTCTTTGGCCCCTGGCACCGTGCTGACCACCCGGCCAATGCGGGCGGCATAGTCGGCCAGAATCCCCAAATCCTCGCCGTAGAGCTTCACGGCTACGTCCTGCTTGACGCCCGTCATCAACTCGCTGAAGCGCATCTGAATGGGTTGGAGAAAGCCGAAACTCACCCCCGGTATCTGCTCTAATTTGGCCTGCATCTTTTCGGCCAATTCCTCCCGGCTGTTGGCCGAAGTCCATTCCCTGCGGTCTTTCAGAATCACCATCAGATCAGTGGCTTCGATGGGCATGGGGTCGGTGGGAATCTCACCCGCGCCGGTTTTGCCGACCACCTCAATGACTTCCGGGAAGTTTTGTTTGAGCACCCGTCCGGCCTGTAACGCGGCATCCGACGATTGGGCCAGCGAGGAGCCGGTCATCACGCGGGTTTCCACCGCAAAATCGCCCTCGTCCAATTGCGGAATGAACTCGCCCCCTAACCGGCTAAAGACGAATAGCGAAACGGCGAACAGGGCGACCGACAGCCCGACGACGATACCCTTGTGGTTTAATGTCCAGCGGATAGCCGGGTCGTAGAGCCGGTGGAAGAAGGCCATGATCCGGTCGGAGATAGTGCGGGTTCCTTCACGCACAGGTTTCTTGCTGAGCAACAGGGCCGACACCATCGGTACGTAGGTCAGGGAAAGGATGAAGGCCCCGGCAATGGCAAAGGCGACGGTCTGGGCCATCGGGCGAAACATCTTGCCCTCGATGCCGACCAGGGCCAGAATGGGCAGATAGACGATCAGGATGATGATTTCACCGAACGCTGCCGACGAGCGGATGCGGCTGGCCGATTCATACACTTCTTCGTCCATTTCGGCCTGGGTCAGGTTATGCCTATAGTTCTTCAGGGCGATGTGGTGCAGGGTGGCCTCGACGATAATGACGGCCCCGTCCACGATCAGCCCAAAGTCGATGGCACCTAAGCTCATCAGGTTGCCCGACACGCCGAAGAGGTTCATCATCGAGACGGCAAAAAGCATCGACAAAGGGATGACCGACGCGACGACCAAACCCGCCCGCCAGTTACCCAGCATCAGCACCAGCACGAACACCACGATCAGGGCACCTTCGATGAGGTTGCGCTCGACGGTACCGATGGCGCGGTTGACGAGTTTGGTGCGGTCTAAAAAGGCGTGAATCTCAACCCCTTCGGGCAGCGATTTTTTGATCTGCTCGATGCGGGCCTTGACGTTGCCGATCACTTCGGACGAATTGGCCCCCTTGAGCATCATCACGATGGCCCCCACGACCTCGCCTTCGTCGTTTCGGGTCATGGCTCCGTAGCGAATCGCCGAGCCGAACTGCACTTGCGCCACGTCGCGTACCAGCACGGGTACGCCCTCATCGGTTCGGCGCACGACGATCTTGCCGATGTCTCCTAACGTGCCGATTAGCCCTTCGGAGCGGATAAAGTAGGCGTTGGGCCGACGGTCGATGTAAGCCCCGCCCGCGTTCTGGTTGTTGCGTTCGAGGGCGGTGAACAATTCGTCCATCGTTACGCCGGTCGCCCGGAGCCGCTGCGGATCGACGGCCACCTCGTACTGTTTCAACAGGCCCCCGAAACTACTTACGTCAGCCACGCCCTTGGTGCCCAACAGTTGCCGCCGAACGATCCAGTCCTGAATCGAGCGCAGTTCCATACCGTTATAGCGTTTTTCGTAGCCGGGTTTCGCCCGAATCACGTACTGGTAGATTTCGCCAAGCCCCGTCGTGACGGGAGCCAGTTCGGGGTTGCCCGCACCGGCTGGTATCTGGGCGCGGGCCTGTTGCAGTCGTTCAAAGACCTGCTGGCGGGCTGTTAGTACGTCAACCGCATCGGTAAAAACGATGGTGACGACAGATAAACCGAAGCGGGAAATGGAACGTACCTCGACCAGATCGGGCAGGGTGGCCATTGTCTGCTCGATGGGAAAGCTAATGAGCCGCTCTACGTCGGGGGCCGACAGGGCCGGGCTTTGGGTGATGACCTGCACCTGATTGTTGGTGATGTCGGGCAGGGCATCGATGGGCAGTCGGGTCAGCGAATAGCCACCCCACACGACGAGCGCGAGGGTGAACAGCCCGATGATAAGCTTATTTTGAATGGAAAAATAGATGAGTCGATCCAGCATGATCGTGTCTGAACAAATGGACAATAGGAAGCTGCCGAACGCGCACAGACCGCCTAACTACGCTGGTTAGGGCATAGTAAAGCAGTCCATCGCAAACGGCGAAGGGTGTTCAGACCCGGTGTTTGGGGGGTTGCCAGATGGCCGTAATTGGGTCGAGGGGATGTTCCGGCGCGTCGCTAAATGCAGCGACAAAGGTCAATAGCGTCTCGACCGGGGTGGAAGGGGTGTACTGGAAGCGGGGGACTACGGTAATCGTCGTGGCGCAGCAGGCGCAGGTACAGAACGGCGTGCACGTATCGTGTTCGTGGTGCTGAGACCGCTCCGAGTCGTGAGCCAATGCCGACACCACAGCCGACCCGGCCTGCTCGCTGGTAAGCAGGGGTTCATCTGCACAGGGCCACAGCGAAAGGGCCAGCAGATAAAGGGCCAGTAGGGTAGTGAGCCACTTCACGGCGGCAAAGGTACGTAAACAACTTGTGCAACAGGGAGTCAAAAAGAAAGCTGAATTATAGAAGCCGCACACTTTTCAGGGGTACGGCTTCTATAGTCCTTACTCATACCTGCGTGTCAAGCCGACATTCCCATCATAGCTCGGCAGGCCTCGGCGCACCGCCGACACGCTTCGGCGCACTGCCGGCAGTGGTCCATGTGGTCGGCGTGTTTTTCACACTCCTCGGCGCAGGCTTCGCAGATTTGGGCGCACAGTTCACAGACCTGCTGGGCAAACCCACTGCCCGAAGCCATAAACGAAACTGCTGTGTAACATAGTTTGGCACAGTCGCGGTCCAGTTCGATGCAGCGGGCCATCATCTGTACGTCCTGCTCGTGGAGGCAGGCGTTGGCGCAGGCATCACAGGAAACCGCGCAGTCCTGACAGGCTTCAATACAAGCCTGATACTGTTGAGGTGCTAAGGTCGTTGCCATTCGTTGAGAAAAGTTGGTTTTCGATTTAACTGAGTAGTCTGCAATAGGTTAAAAGGACGAGGCCATAGAATCAGGATTTGACCTTATTCCATAAATTTTGTAATACACCCGAATAATCCTGTAAAGTATCTATTCACGAAAGCCACTACCTTTGTTCCCGTAATCGTGTATCCTGATGAGAGCACCCCTCTATACCCGTATCGTCTGTTGCTGGCTGGCCCTGTTGGTCCTGCTTACCAGCACGGGCTTTGGTATGGTGGAGCACTGGTGCCAGATGCGCGGTCATTCGAAGTCGCTGCTGACAGTTGCCAAGGTGTGTCCTAAACCCTGTCAGTCAGAAGACGGGTCGACTACGACACCCAGTGGCCCGGTCGTGAAGAAGCAGGCCTGCTGCAAGACGACATTGAGTTATGAACACCTCGATGTAAGCAGCTTCGTGGCCGATTACCACCCTCTCCCGGCTCCGGTAACAGCAGAATTTATACCTAATTCTGCTTTTCATTTCCTGCTGGCAGCACTCCTGGTGGTTCCCAACGCTGAACCTCCGCTGCCGGCGGCCGAAACCCCGCTTCATCGAACGGGGCGTTTCCGGCAGATTTCCCTTTGTACCTGGCTGATTTAGGCCTCCTTTTTCCTAATCGACTTATCCTTGACCCCTCTTTGTAACGGTCGAGGATGAGCCGTTGGTGTTGCTGTATGCCCATTTCTGGTTCAGCACATCCTTTCAGCTTTCGGGCCAATAGTGGGCAAGTTTGTCCCAGCCCTGTTCTCCTGCTTCCCCGATCAACTCCTGTTAACACCGAGTGCCTGCGGTCATTCAGGCGCACTGTACTCTTATGCGTACACCCCTTCTTGTAGGCTTTTGCCTGCTGGCCCTGCTAATCTCCCCACGGTTTGTTCAGGCGCAACTGAATCTTCCGGAACCCAGCCCTCCAGCTACGGTGAAGCAGCGAATCGGCTTTACCGACCTGACCATTGCTTATTCCCGCCCCGCTGCGAGGGGGCGCGTGATCTTCGGCGGACTGGTACCTTATGGTGAACTGTGGCGCACGGGAGCATCCGACGCGACTATCCTGACGCTGACCGACCCGGTCACGCTGGCGGGCAAACCCCTGCCAGCCGGGAGCTACTCCCTGTTTACCATTCCCGGCCGAATGGAGTGGACGGTTGTGCTTAACAGCCATGTAGGCGGGCACGGGCTGGATGGCTACGACCCCAAAAATGATGTCATGCGGTTTGTGGTTAAAGCCGACTCCTCGCAGCGCTTCTATGAGTCGTTCACCATTGAGGTAGGCGACATCGTCCGCAACCAGGCCAACCTGTATCTACTCTGGGCCAATACGTCGGTACGCTTCCCCTTAGTCAGCAATGCAGACGACCGGATTACGGCTGAAATTTTAAACCGTATCAATGTCAAAAAGGAGGATAAGCCCGGTCTGTATTACCAGGCGGCTCTTTATTACTTCGATCAGGAAAAGGATACGAAGCAGGCATTGGCCTGGGCTTCTCGTGCTGTGGCCTTGAACCCCGCGTTCAATTACCTCCACCTTCAGGCCAAGCTGCTGGCCCGTGCTGGCGACTACAAACAAGCTATCAATGCGGCTCGCCTGTCGGCAGAAGCGGCCCGAAAAGAGAAGTTCAACGACTACGTCACGCTCAACAACCGGCTCATTGCCGAATGGGAAAAGAAACTTTAAACCCTTTAAAACAACCCATCTCATGCACAAGAATAACATCGTGCGAACGACACTACTCTTCCTGCTGGTGCTGACGCCTATGCTGCTGGTGGCGCAGTCGAACTACAAGCAACCCATGACCATCGATGCCAAGGGGTTAGTCCGGGATGCCGGTGGTAAAACCATCGGTATGGTCACTAAAGATCAGATTATCAAAGACGCCAACGGGCAGAAGCTCGCCTTTGTGGACGGTCAGGGCAATCTGGTCGATGCCAGGACTGGCAAAAAAATGGGGCGTATGGGGAAAGATGGTAAGACCTACTACGATGCCACGGGGCAACTCTTGTTTACCGTCAACGATGTGGACGGGCCTACCTGCGACATTATCAACGCTAAAGGGGAGAAGATTGGCAATGTTCACGACAACTTGAAGGGAACGGCCTGTGCACTGCACTGCTTTCAGAGCGGCCACACCCACAAGCACTAACTTTTTTATTCTGATGAATCGGCAACACTTTCTCCGAACCCTCGGGCTGGGTACGGTCGCTACGTTGAGTGGTCAGGCCCTGCTGACGGGCTGCAACACGCACGACATGAGTGGCATGGATGCCGCCGAAACGGCTCCAACAATCAACGAGCTACCGTTCGACACGCCCCTGCGCTTTCCCGAAACCGTAAACGGCACCACCACGCTGTCGGCCCGTGCCGCCACCGAATCAATGCTTAAGGGAAAAGCTGGTCGGGTACTGGGCTACCGCGAAGGGGTGCTGGGACCTACCATTCGGGTAAGCAGCGGTACCGACGTCAGTCTGCGCTTTCAGAATAATCTGACCGAGAAAACCAACATCCACTGGCATGGCCTGCTGGTGCCGGCCGCAATGGATGGTCATCCTACGCAGATGGTAGCCGCCGGACAATCGTTCACCTATTCGTTTCGGCTCAATCAGGCCGCTACGATGGCGTGGTATCACCCACACCCCCACGAGAAAACCGCCAAACAGGTGCATCAGGGGCTGGCGGGCTTGTTTATCGTCGAAACACCCGCCGAGAAAGCCCTTGGCCTACCCTCAGGGGCCTACGAACTGCCGCTGGTCATTCAGGACAAACGCTTAGATGCGACCGGTACGCCCACCTACGCCCCCACCATGAACGACGTGATGATGGGGTATATGGGGGAAACCGTGACGGTCAATGGCGTGGCCGGTGCCCTCCATAACGTCGCTACCCGGTTTTACCGATTACGAATCGTCAACGGCTCCAATGGTCGTCTGTACAACCTGGCTCTGAGCAACGATAGCCCATTCTGGCTTATCGGGACCGACGGGGGGCTGCTGGCGGCTCCCGAATCGGTGACCTCCCTGCTGTTGGCTCCCGGTGAGCGGGCCGACCTGCTGGTCGATTTCTCCAAAGCAACGGTCGGCACGGAGGTCTTTCTGCGGAGCAATCCATTCGGTGGTGCCTCCGCGCAGGGCCGTCAGGGCTTCAACATCCTTCGGTTTGTCGTTAACCGCACAGAAGCCGAGCCGTTTCGACTGCCTGCTTCGCTGGGTACTGCTCCCACGCTATCAGCCGGTGCCGCTACACAAACACGCACGTTCAATATTGGGGTAGCCATGAGCGGCATGAACATGGGGGCCATGAAGGGGATGCACACCATCAACGGAAAGGTGTACAGCATGAACCGGGTGGATGAGCAGGTAAAGTTGGGTGCCACCGAAATCTGGGAGTTCGACAATAGCGCGGGCGACGAGCCGCACCCCATGCACCTGCACGGTACATTCTTTCAGGTGCTGAGCCGCACTGGAGGCCGTAATGCCCTCACCGCCACCGAGAAGGGCCTGAAAGATACGGTCCTGGTCATGCCCGGCGAGCGGGTGCGGATTCTGACGCAGTTCAACACGCCCGGCCTGTTTGTTTTCCACTGCCATAACCTCGAACACGAAGACGACGGCATGATGCTCAACTACAGCGTGAGCTAATCTGCGCTTCTGAATTTGTCAATTTTTCACTAAAACCAACAAGTCATATTTCCATGAAAACCGCTCGTTTCCTGCTTGCAGCCATGACTGCGCTGACCGTTTCGCTGACCGCTGCGGCCCAGAACACTACCCCGGCCCTGACGGCCTACTACGGCGTCAAAGATGCGCTGGTGGCAACTAACGGGGCCAAAGCCAAAACCGGGGCCAGTACCTTAGTAGCCGCACTGGGTAAAGTCGATGCCGCCAAACTCGCTGCCAGCGAGAAAAAGGCACTGGCTACCGCCAAAAGCAAAGCCGCTGCCATCAGCAAGACCGACGACGTTGATACGCAGCGTGCAGCGTTTGAAGGCTTATCGACCAGCATGATTGCGCTGGCCAAAGCGACTAAACCCGCCAAAACGTTCGTGCAGTTCTGCCCGATGGCCGCTGAGGGCAAGGGCGCGTCATGGCTCAGCGACAAGCGTGAGGTACGTAACCCCTATTACGGCGATAAGATGCTGAAGTGCGGGTCGGTGAAAGAAGAGATCTAACCCTAAATCACCCCGGAAGCAGCCGACAGAACTGCTTCCGGGGAACTTCTATCAGCGATGGCTCAACAGGAAATTTATATTAAAAATATGGTCTGCGACCGCTGCATCTGGGTAGTGCGCCGGGAGTTGGAAAGACTTGGTTATACCGTATCCCAGATTGAACTGGGCCGGGCCGTGATTGACGACCGGGGCGACGCTCGCCTGCCCATAGATCTGACCACTATCGGCCCTATGCTTCAGGAGCATGGCTTTGCGTTGCTAACTGATAAAACAACCCGGGTGGTAAATCAGGTTAAGACGCTGATCATCGACCTGATTCACGGCGGACGGGTAGCCGAGCTTCGGACAACGCTCTCAGATTACCTGTCTGAAAACGTAGGAATGGATTACGCCCATTTGAGCCATTTGTTTTCTACAACTGAGAATCTGACCATTGAAAAGTTTTGGATTATGCAGCGGGTCGAGCGGGCCAAAGAACTGCTCAGCTACGACGAAATATCAATTAGCGACATTGCCCGTCAGTTAGGGTATAGTAGCGTGGCTTACCTGACCAATCAGTTCAAACAAATCACAGGATTGACACCGGCTGCCTACCGCAGCCGGAATACCAATGATCGCAATTCCATCGACTGGATTTGACTGTTATATGATTGACAACCACGTTAAACGATTATAAAATGGTATCCTTATTCATTCGGCTTTCGCTTCCCATCTGGCTGAGCGTAACCGGTTTCAACGTAGTGGCCCAGCACAATGCCCACACATCACCCTATCAGGCCGAAGCGGGCCGGACCATTAAAACCCTGTCGGAAGCAGACATTAGCGGCTACCTCAACGGACGGGGCATGGGCCTGGCCAAAGCGGCTGAACTAAACGGGTATCCGGGACCGATGCACGTACTGGAACTGGAAAAGGAATTGGCACTAACCGCCACCCAAAAAGCCCAAATGCAAATGGCCTACAACGTCATGCACGAGCGGGCCGTGGTCCTCGGCAAACAGATTGTCGAGCAGGAAACCGCCCTGAACCGGCTGTTTTCGGCCAATGAGGCTACGCCGGAAGCGGTACAAACGACGGTCGAGAAGCTGGCACAGCTTCAGGGGCAGCTTCGGCTGACCCACCTCGACGCACACCTGAAAGCCAAACAAATATTGGCGGTAGAACAGGTAAACCAGTACAATCGGCTTCGGGGCTATACGAAGTAAAAATTGCAACAGAGGGCCGGAATTGTGTAATGCACCGACCCGGCCCGGTAGCGACTTTTGCAGGGTAATTCAGACAAACCTGTAAACAGTCATGGAAACAATTAAACTCAAAACCAACATCAAGTGTGGGGGCTGTGTGGCAACGGTGACGCCTTTTTTAAACCAGACGGTTGGGGACGGCAACTGGCAGGTGGACACGCAAAACCCCGATAAAGTGCTGACGGTAACGACGGAGGAGGCCACGCCCGAAACCGTGCAACAGGCCGTTCAGCAGGCGGGTTTCAAGGCCGAACCACTGTCCTGAGTGGACACTACGTTCTGCCGAAAGCCGCCACACCGGGCGGCTTTTTTGTTGCCGCCTTCACCAAAACAACCTGGCAGATGATAGAAGGCTTAATCAAATTTTCGCTTCGGAACCGGTTTCTGGTGCTGCTCATTGCCGCCGGTCTGTTTGGCTGGGGAGCCTACTCGGTCAGAACCAGTAAAATCGACGCGATTCCCGACCTCTCGGAGAATCAGGTGATCGTCTTCACCGAGTGGATGGGCCGCTCCCCGCAGCTTATCGAAGACCAGATTACGTACCCGCTGGTAACGAACCTACAGGGCCTGCCGCAGGTCAAGTACGTGCGCGGTACGTCGATGTTTGGCATGAGCTTCGTCTACGTCATCTTCAACGACGACACGGAGGTTTACTGGGCCAGAGAGCGGGTATTGGAACGCCTGAACTACGCGGCCCGGCTGCTGCCCGATGGTGTTTCGCCGACGCTCGGCCCCGACGGAACGGGCGTAGGACATATTCTCTGGTACACGCTTGACGCACCGGGCATGGACCTCGGCGAGCAGCGGGCCGTGCAGGACTGGTACGTCAAGTTCGGCCTTCAGAACGTACCCGGCGTGGCCGAAATCGCGTCCTTTGGCGGCTTTCAAAAACAGTACCAGGTCACGCTCGACCCCAATAAACTAACCTACTACGGTTTGTCGGTGCCGCAGGTCATTGGCGCGATCCGGGCCAACAACAACGAAGCCGGGGGGCGCAAGTTCGAGTTGAGCGGCATCGGCTACATTATCAAAACGACGGGGTATCTGCAATCCGTGGAGCAGATTCAGAACATACCGCTTAGGACCGTCAGCAGCGTACCCGTGCGCGTGGCCGACGTAGCGACGGTGCAGATGACGGGCGAGACCCGGCTGGGCATCTTCGACCTCAACGGCGAGGGCGAGGCTGTGGGCGGCATCGTGGTGATGCGCTACGGTGAAAACGCCGACGAGGTCATCGGCAACGTCAAAAAGAAGATGGAAGAGGTCGCCCGTGGACTGCCCGACGGGGTAAAGTTCAACATCGTTTATGACCGCAGCGGGTTGATTCAGGAGTCGGTCGCGTCCATCACTCATACACTCATCGAGGAAATGATTGTCGTGTCGTTGGTCGTAATCCTGTTTCTGCTGCACTGGCGGTCGGCCATCAGCATCATCATTCAGATTCCGATCACCATTGCCACCAGTTTCATTCTGCTCAACGCCTTCGATATCTCGTCCAATATCATGTCCCTGACGGGCATTGCGCTGGCTATTGGTGTCATCGTCGACAACGGCATCATCATGGCCGAGAATGCCTATAAGAACCTGGCCGTGCGGCAGGCGGAACTGACCGCCGGACAGCATGAATCGAAAGTTTCCTCGGTCACCTCTAAACCCGTTGAAGAGTATGGAAGCGAACGTACCTAAGAACCATTGGGAAGCCATTTACCGTACAAAGCAGGCTGACCAGCTAAGCTGGACGCAGGCTATTCCCGCTACGTCGCTGGCTTTTATTCAACAGGCTCAACTGCCCAAATCGGCGCGTATCATTGATATCGGTGGCGGGGACAGCACCCTGGTGGATTTCCTGCTGGATGAGGGCTACGAGCACATCAGCGTCCTGGATATGAGTGAAGCGGCTCTGATACGGGCCAAAGAGCGGCTGGGCAACCGGGCCGACCGGGTGGAATGGATTGTAAGCGACATTACCGCCTACACACCGGTTCAACCCTTCGATTTCTGGCACGACCGGGCGGCTTTTCATTTTCTGACGACTCGTGGGCAAATTAACCGCTACGTAGCGACGGCCCGGGCGAGCGTAGTACCGGGTGGGTACGTTACCATCGGCACCTTTTCGGAAAATGGCCCCGAAAAGTGCAGCGGTCTGCCTGTGCGTCGCTACAGCGAACAGGCGCTGACCGATGAACTAACGCGGGGCTTCCGCAAACTCCGGTGCCTAACTGAAAACCATATCACCCCTTTCCAGACGAGCCAGAACTTCCTCTTCTGCTCGTTTCAGCGAGAAGGGCAAAACTGAAAGCGAACTCATGTGGAAGAATCTAAAACGCTTCTTTGGCTTTGGCCATAAAAACTACGTCGACATCCCCGACGAAGAGCGGCTGGCGATCATCGAGCGGTCGAGTCTTCAGGTCTCGCGGGGCGTGTTTTACTCGACGGTCATCATCATTACGTCGTTTCTGCCCGTGTTCCTGCTGACGGGGCAGGAAGGCAAACTGTTTCACCCCCTGGCCTGGACCAAGACGTTCATCCTGCTGGTGGATGCCTTGCTGGTGGTCACGCTGGCCCCGGTGCTGATCTCCTTTTTCATGAAGGGCCGCTTCAAAGACGACCACGCCAACCCCATAACCCGCGTTCTGGAACGCATCTACGAGCCACTCATTCATTGGGTAATGCGCTGGCGCAAGACAACCATCGGCATCAATATTCTGGCCCTGGCCGTCAGCGTACCCATGCTGTTGAGTCTGGGCTCCGAGTTCATGCCGCCCCTCGACGAACAAAGTATTTTGTTCATGCCCGTTACGTTGCCCGACGTGTCGAACGCCGAAGCCAAGCGCATTTTGCAGGTGCAGGACAAGCTCATCAAGTCGGTGCCGGAAGTGGACAAGGTGCTGGGCAAGGCGGGCCGGGCTTCGACGGCCACCGACAACTCACCAATCAGCATGATCGAGACCATCATCATGCTCAAACCCAAGTCGGAATGGCGGGCGGGGCTGACCAAAAAAGACCTCATCAACGAACTCGACGCCAAGTTGCAGATTCCGGGCGTGGTCAACGGCTGGACGCAGCCCATCATCAACCGCATCAACATGCTGGCCACGGGCATTCGTACCGACGTGGGCATCAAGGTACACGGGCAGAGCTTGGACAGCATCTACGCCGTATCGGAGCAGGTGAAGGCCGCACTGGAAGGCGTACCGGGCGTGAAAGACCTTTATGTGGAGCCGGTTACGGGCGGCAAGTACCTGACCGTGGACGTGAACCGCGACGCGCTGGGTCGTTATGGGCTGACCGTAGACGACGTCAACGGCGTGGTTGAATCAGCCATCGGCGGCTCACCTATCGGCCAGACCATCGAAGGGCGCAGGCGGTTTTCGATCAACGTGCGGCTGGCACAGGATTATCGCAACTCGGTCGAGCGCATCCGGCGTATTCCCATTGCCACGGCGGGGTTCGGTACGATTCCCCTCTCGGCGGTGGCGACGGTACGCTTTGAAGACGGCCCGCCCATGATTACTTCCGACAACGCCCTGCTCCGGGGCGCGGTGATGTTCAACGTGCGGGACCGCGATCTGGGCAGTACCGTGCAGGAAGCCATCGACAAGGTAGGACGCGACCTCAAGCTGCCCAATGGCTACTATCTGGAATGGAGCGGGCAGTACGAAAATCTCATCCGGGGGCAGCGGACTCTGCTGCTGATTGCGCCCATCGTGCTGGTCGTCATTTTCCTTTCGCTCTATCTGGCCTTCGGTTCGGCGCGGGAAGCCTTTCTGAGCCTGATTACCATTCCGTTCGCGCTCATCGGCGGGGCCTACATGGTCTATTTCTACGGCGTGAATCTGTCGGTAGCGGTGGCCGTGGGCTTCATTGCGCTCTTCGGCATCGCCGTGGAAACGGGCGTGGTGATGGTCATCTACCTCAACGATGCTATGAAGCAACTGGTGGCCCGGCGGGGCAATTCCCGCGAGACCATCTCCCTCGACGAACTGCGCGAGTCGGTCATTCACGGGGCGGCCAAACGGCTCCGGCCTAAGATCATGACCGTCTCGGTGGCTCTCTTCGGGCTGGTACCCGTGCTGTGGGCATCGGGCGTTGGCTCCGACGTGATGCTGCCCATTGTCTTACCCATGATCGGGGGTGTACTGACTTCATCGACACACATTCTGCTGGTGACGCCCCTGATTTTTCTGATGACGAAAGAATATGAACTCAAGAAATTCGGTAAGCTCGACGTACTGGAAGCGTCTCATTAACGGGGGGCTCCTGGCGGTCGGCCTGCTGGGCGCGGCCTGGGGGCAATCGCCCGCGCCGACCGGGCCGGTTCCGGTGCTGTCGCTGGATACGGTACTGATTCGGATTGATCAGAACAACCCCCTGCTGAAGCCGTTCGGGAGCCGGGCGGCTGCGGCCCGCGCCTACGCTGAGGGCGCGCGGAGCTGGATGGCTCCGATGGTGGGCATAGGTACGTTCATGGCTCCCTACCCGGCGCAGATGGTCATGGACGACCGCGACCGGGGTTACGGCATGGTATCGGTCGAACAAGACATTCCCAACCCGGTCAAACAGCGGGCTACGCGGGTGTATCAGGAATCAAAAGCGGCCGTGGAGGAAGCCGGGCGGGGCGTCACGCTCAACCGACTCCGGCAGGATGCCAAAGGACTCTATTTCGACTGGCTGGTGCTGGAAAAACGGCGGGGCGTGCTGGCCGAGAACCGGCGCATTCTGCAAACAATGAAGAAGCTGGCCGACATCCGCTATCCATATCAACAGGGCAGCTTAGGCAACATCTACAAGGCCGAAGGCCGCCTGTATGAGCTGGACAATATGGTTACGATGACCGAGGCCGAGATTGCCCGTCGGCGCATTGGGCTGAACACGCTGATGAACCGGCCCACAGGCGACCCGTTGCAGATCGATACCACGTACCGCCCGGCCCCACCCACGACCGGCCTGCCCACGACAGAAGAAATCGGCAGTCGGCGCAGCGACATTCTGCGCATGGACCGGCAAATCCTGAGTATGCAGGCGGGCATTGAAGCGCAGCGGGCGCAGGCCCGGCCTGACTTCCGCGTCCGCTTCGACCACATGCAGCCTTTCGCCGGTGTGAAGAGCATGATGCCCACGCAGTTTACGCTGATGGGCATGATCTCGATTCCGATTGTGCCGTGGGCCTCGCGGATGTACAAGGCGGAAATCAAAGGGATGCAGCAGGACATCGCGGCTATGCGCTACGAACGGGAGGGGATGCTCATCGAAACGCAGGGCATGGTAGCTCAGATGCTCACCGACCTTCAAAACATGCGTACTCAGTTAGAAAACTACGAACGGCGGGTCATTCCGACGCTTCGGAAGAATTACGACACCCAGCTCATTGCCTACGAGCAGAACAAGGCCGACCTGCCCGTGGTGATCGACGCCTGGGAGACGCTCAACATGACCCAGATGGATTACCTGACGCGCTTACAGGAGTATTACCGCATGATCGTCCAATATGAACGCGAACTGGAGAAATAAAGCTCTCGGCGGGTTGCTGGCCATTACGCTGCTGATAGGCTGCAACCGGGGGACAGAAAATAAAGAATCCCAGGCCCCTGCCAATCCAAACGTTGCGGGCCACGAAGGGCACGGCCACACTTCTACCGAGGAAACGTACACCTGCCCGATGCACCCGCAAATCGTACAGAAGGAGCCGGGTACGTGCCCCATCTGCGGCATGGATCTGGTGAAAAAGGCCAGCACGGGGGGGGACAGCCTTACGGTGAGCGAAGAACTCAAAGCCCTGCTGCAACCGACTAATTCGGTTGTGGTCGCCAACATGGCCACCGTGCAGCCCGAAGCGCGCAGTCTGCCCACGCAGGCCGAAGCCAACGGCCTCGTTACCTACGATACGCGTCGGCTCTACTCCATTCCGGCCCGCTTCGGCGGACGGATCGAGAAGCTGTACGTGCGCTACCAATATCAGCCAATCCGCAAGGGACAGAAGCTGCTGGAACTTTACAGCCCCGACATCGTGACGGCCCAGCGCGAACTACTTTACCTGCTCGACGCCGATGCGGGTAATACCGCCCTGATTGCCTCGGCGAAGCAAAAACTCCGGCTGCTGGGCGTAACCGACGCGCAGCTTGCCGACCTGCAACGTAGCCGAAAGCCCAGCTATTCGCTGGCCGTGTACAGCCCTTACGACGGGTACGTCGTGGAGGAAAACACGATTACGCCTGCCGCACCAACGCCTGCTGCCGGAGGTATGGGCGGTGGCGGAGGGGCTGGTATGGGCAGTAGCGGCATGGGGGGTGGAGGGGGCGGGATGACCCCGTCCGCCACCGACGAAATCACGTTCAGCCAGCCCGCTCCCCCAACCGGGGGCGGGGCCATCGGTGGTTCACTACTCATTCGGGAGGGGCAATACGTACAGACCGGCCAAACTCTGTTTCGGGTCGTAAATCCTGGTCGGTTGTGGGCCGAGTTCCGGCTCTACGCCCGCGATGCAGCCGGCATCAAACCCGGCGATGCGCTGACCGTCTCGTTTGACCAGACCGGGCAACCGCCCCGACAGGCACGGGTGAATTTCGTGGTACCGTTCATTGAAGGCGGTAGCCCGTTCGTCACCATTCGGGCGTACCTGCCCGGTAGCAGTAACCTGCGCGTGGGGCAACTGGCCCGCGCTACCATCCGGGGCCGACGGATCGATGCGTTGTGGCTCCCGGCCACGGCGGTGCTCGACCTCGGCAATCAGCAGGTGGTGTTTATACAGGGCGATACGCCCAATACGTTCCGGCCCGTGCGGGTTGAAACCGGCCCCCGGACGGATGGCTACGTAGCCATTGCCAGCGGCCTTGATGCCGGGCAGACGGTGGCCCGCAACGCACAGTTTTTAATTGATAGCGAAAGCTTTGTCAACGTGTCTAATGAGAAATAACGTCATACTTAACCGATGGCTATACGGAGCGTTAACCGGGCTGATGCTGCTTGGGGCAGCTTGTCGGCAAAGGGGGAGCGAGACCACCCAACAGGCCGATTCAACTGCCGTAGCCAGGAGCGACCACGATCATAGCGGCCATAATCACGAAACAGGCGAGGGTGGGCAAACGACCTATACCTGCCCGATGCACCCACAAATTGTGCAGGATAAACCGGGTACGTGTCCTATCTGTGGCATGGACCTGGTGCCGGTGGTAAAAACCGGTGAGGCAGCCAGCGAAATCATGTTGAGCGAAAGCCAGATGCAGCTTGCCAACGTGGTGGTGCAGCCAGTAGCGTCGGGTAGCATCGGCAACAGCACCGTGCTGAACGCCCGCTTAGCCGCCAACGAGCAGCTCACCGACGTCATCAGCAGCCGGGTAGCCGGGCGCATCGAACGCTTATACGTTAAGGAGACCGGTCAGGCAGTCCGCAAAGGGCAGGTTCTGTACGAAATCTACAGCGAGCCTTTGCTGACGCAACAGCAGGAGTACCTACTGGCCCTTCGGCAGGCGGAGGAGTTGAAGGAACCCCGTTACGACGACTTCCGAAGGGCTGCCGAACAGAAGCTACGGCTCTACGGCATGACTCCCGAACAAATCGTGCAGTTGGCCCGCACCAAAACGGTGCAGCCGCGCATCCCGTTTGTAGCCCCGGCAGGCGGTACCGTTACCGAAATTGCCGCCAGTGAGGGCCAGTACGTGGGCGAAGGAACCTTGCTGTACCGGCTGGTGAACCTAAGCCAGCTTTGGGTTGAAGCTGAACTATACGCCGGTGAAGCCCGGTACGTGAAGGTTGGCGATCAGGTGCCGGTGGACGTGGTGGGCAGCGAGGGGCAGCGGCTATCCGCGCGGGTAGCGTTTATCAACCCCGAGTACCGGGCCGGAAGCCAGGTGCTGGTGATGCGGGCTGTACTTCCGAATCCCGGTGGGCGGTTCCAGCCCGGTCAGCAGGCGCGGGTACTGCTCCGGCACGGCGTACAGCGGGGGCTGATGCTACCCGTCGATGCCGTCGTGCGGGCGGGCGGGGGAGCCGTGGTGTTCGTGCAGAAGGGCCCCGGTACATTTCAGCCGCGCCGGGTACAAACCGGCACTGAAACCGACCAGCAGGTTGCCATCACGAGCGGGCTGACGGGCGACGAGTCGGTGGCCATGTCCGGGGCGTACCTGCTCTACAGCGAGCTGATTTTAAAGAAAGGCATTAACCCCATCACGGCTGATTTAAGCGAAGGGGTTAAATCTACCGCAAACACGGAAGCCAATCCGACACCGGCCCCGAGAGCGGAAGCATCGGCTACGCCCCAATCGCATGGTGCACCGGATGCGTTTAAGAAGCAGCTAACGGGTGTGTATGAAGCGTCGCTGAAACTGACCGAAGCGTTGGTAGCGTCTAACCCGTCTGGGGCCAAAGCCGCAGCCACTGGCGTTGAAAAAGCTCTCACCGGCGTGGATATGCTATTACTGAAAGGAAAAGCCCACACGGACTGGATGACGTACCTGAACGCCATGAATGGAGCTTTGAAAACCCTGCGTAGCGCAAACGATCTCGACAAACAACGTACTGCCTACGCCGGGTTTGAAGACGCGCTATACCGTAGCGTCAAGGCATTCGGCGTAACGGACAAACCCATCTACCGGCAGTACTGCCCGATGGCCCTGAACAACAAGGGCAGTTACTGGCTCAGCGACAAAAAACCGATTCGCAACCCCTATTTTGGCGATCAGATGCTGACCTGTGGAGAAACCAAGGAGGAGATTCGCTAAATTATAGTTGGGTTCACTTGGTATGAGCACGGCGGCAACCCTTGAAAATGGTTTCCGCCGTGCTCATTTTAGAGCTACATGCGTCTGTGCAATTCGGTAGAAATACTTAACATAAAACGCCCACTTTCAGTCCGGGGGTGCTTTGAAAAAGGTAGTGTTCAGCATGTCGGAGTAAATATGTATAATGGCTGTAACTTTTTTATCGCAAAAGTTTGTTACAAAGATTGTCAGTTAATCCACGTAGCCTATGCCAAACCTTGCTCATGTTCAGGCACTTCATAAGCGGTACAAGCCACAAAGCGAGATTGCTAAGTTAGGTGATGTGTCATCCTTTCTACTCAAGGAATCGCTTAATCCAGACCGTTTAGAAAAAGCGTTTCTTACTATTTCGAACCGATTAGGGCCAGAGTTTGAGACCTATTTTGATATGGGTTCCGACGCAGATGTTGCTTTGCTGTTCATTGATATCTGCTCGTTCTCAACCCGGTACGCACAACTTTCTTCGGAGGATTTATCTACTTTTTTAGATGCTTACTATGAACGATTAATTCCAATCATCTACGAACATGGAGGTGAAATTGACCGAATCATGGGCGATGGTATTATTGCAATTTTCGGGCCTCCATTCCTTAAGCCCACTACAAGTAATGCTATTATCAAAGCGTTAGCGTGTTCATTAAAAACTATTGTTCTGACAACCAATACGAAGTTTTTTTCCAAAATCGCTTTACACGCTGGTAAGATTCGATACTACCGCAATAAGAGTACACAATATCCTGAGTACACAATCATTGGTAAGCCGGTCACCGAACTCTACAGACTTGAATCGATTTCGTGTGACAACTCAATTACGTATTACAGTGGATCATTAGTTGACCAGAGCATAGAGCATCTTATAGAGATAGGAAAGCTGCCGGTTTACAACCATCGTAATTGGATATGTACGGGCAGCCAACCAATTATTTCAAGTTTAAAAGGAGTTGACTTCAATCACATTAAGCACATTCAACATTTATGAGCGCAAAAGATGCTGTCATTGAAATATCCAGCGATGTTGCAGACATAATCAATACAGGGTTTCAGTTTACTGTCTCAAACACGAAAAGTGTCCCCAGTTTTGATGACGATGATTTAACGTTCGAATATGGAGAGACCAAGCGCGCCAAGCAGATCGAAACTTGCGTTCTATACATCGACATACGTAATTCGACACAGATTAGCCTCACGCACAAACACCATCCGGAATTCTTAGGGCGGCTCTATGTTGCCTTCACGAAAGGAATGATGAAGGCTGCCGAGTATCATGGCGGAAGAGTGAGGAATATTATTGGCGACCGAATCATGGTTGTTTTTCCTAAAGAAGCCTGTTTCACTTCGGCGGTTCACTGTGCAATTACCATGAATATGGTCGCTCAGGATATTAACCGGCAATTCCCTACGATCACGTTCAAATGCGGCATCGGTATTGATTACGGGCAGATGCTTGTTCTAAAAACAGGACTGTATCGCAGAGGGGAAGAACGTAACTCAACACGTAACTTGGTCTGGCTGGGGCAACCGGCAAACATTGCCTCGAAATTAACGGATTTGGCAAACAAGGACATCAAGGAATCCAAGGTCAAAGTTGCCTATAAAGCCATTCAGTCTTTTTTGGGAAGAGGTTTGTTGGGCTACGGCTATACCTCCCCAACACTTGGCAAGTTACTCCAATCCCCAAAGCCGATTCCGGAAAAGGTTGAGAAGGAATTTACAACGGATGAGTTTGTTAGAAATCTATGGTGGTCAGATGCATACAGTAAACTAAATCATCTTCCTGGCGAATTGGAAAGTTTCGGAATATTGGAAATAAAAACCACGACAAAGTCTATTCTTATCACAGAATCTGTTTATAATGGGTATAAAGCTCATAATACCGGAGCAAACGACATTATTAAAGGCTGGTGGACACCTCAGCAAGTCAAGATTCCGAATTTTAGCGGTAAAGTGTACGGTGCAAGTCTTGTTTGGGTATAATCAGTATTGCAATTATGAATTACATGAGTGACGACTTGAAAATTATTTTCGCCAACGTGAATGATTGGTTGAAATACGCTGAAACAAAGAATGCTACATTAACTGCATTCAACGGAGCCGCTATCTTCGGGCTACTACAAGCCTGGCATATCCTGCCTCACGAAATTGTTACTGTCAACGTTCTGCTGCTGGCGACATCAAGCCTACTCGCCATCATATCATTTACTCCTCAGCTTTCCACCATCCTGAAATCCTCAAAAATAAGTGTTCAAGACTGGCCCCGTGCGAAGACGAGCATCAACATACTGTTTTTTGGGGATGTATCTAAGCTTTCCACCTCTCAGTTTATCGAACTGTATGGTGAACTGACCCAGCAACCCGTTCCTTACCAGCCCTCCCCAATGGACCTGAACGTTATCAATCAGATACTTGTAAACTCAGGAATTGCTTTAAACAAACATCGTTGGTTTAAAACTGCGGTACGCATCTCAATTATTACTATTCTGTTGAACTTGCTCTATGGCTCCCATTTAATTTTCGATTGGTTGAAGCTGTGAGCTACACAATTACTTCATACTCCGCTTCAGCAACTGCGCGTTCAACGCCACGATCACCGTGCTGGCACTCATCAGTACCGCGCCGATGGCCGGGCTGAGAACAAAATTGGGATATAGCACCCCGGCTGCCAGAGGAATAGCGATTACATTATACCCTGTTGCCCAAAACAGGTTTTGAATCATTTTACGGTAAGTAGCCCGGCCAAATTCAACTAAATTGGTGATGTCGGTGGGCTTGCTGTTGACGAGGATGATGTCGGCGGTCTCGGCAGCGACATCGGTACTAGACCCGACGGCAATACCCACGTTGGCCTGAGCCAGCGCGGGGGCATCATTTACCCCGTCGCCGGTCATAGCCACAAACTGGCCTTGCCGTTGCAAGTCCTTCACTATGTTCACTTTCTGGTCGGGCAAAACTTCGGCATAGACGCCGTCTAACCCTAACTTTTTCGCTACCGCATCTGCTACCTTCTGGTTATCGCCGGTGGCCATGTAGACCTTGATACCCGCCTGCTGCAATCGCCGAGCCGCTTCTCTGGAATCTTCCCGAATCCTGTCGGCCAGCGCAACGTAGCCCGCCAACTGCTCGTTGATCAGCACAAAAACTACGGTCTCGGCTTCACTGCCGTAAGCATCCTGGGGTAGTTGGATACCTTTTTCCTGTAAGTAGCGCGGGCTGACGATACGTACCGTTGCCCCATCGACGGTGGCCGATACGCCTTTGCCCGTAATTGACTGGAAATCGCTGACCTCCGGCAGGTGAAGCCCGCGTTTATTGGCTTCCCGGACAATGCCCTGGGCAATGGGGTGCTGAGACTGCTGTTCGAGGGCTGCTGCCGTGCTGAGCAGAGCCGTTTTATCCAGACCGGGCTGGAGCACGCTCATGCGCGTAACGCCAAACTCACCCTCGGTTAGCGTACCGGTTTTATCAAACACCATTGCGGTGATTTTTCGAGATTCCTCAAAAGCAGTGCGGTTTCGGATGAGCAGCCCCTTCTGCGCGGAAATGGCCGTTGAGATAGCCACCACCAGCGGAATAGCCACACCCAGTGCGTGGGGGCAGGCCGTAACCATCACCGTTACCATCCGTTCGATGGCAAACGACGGTTCTTTACCGACTGCTAACCAGACGATGAGCGTTAGTACACCCACTGTGAGTGAGATTAGGGTTAACCAGCCAGCAGCCCGGTCGGCCAGCGTCTGCGTTTGTGATTTGGCATTCTGAGCCTCTTCCACCATGCGAACGACTTTATTGAGGTAGCTATCCTCACCCTTATGCGTTACCCGAACCGTCAGCGACCCTTCACCGTTAACGGCCCCTGCGATCACACTGTCCCGCTGTTTTTTCTCGACCGGCACACTCTCGCCCGTTAGCATACTTTCGTTTACCGCGCTGCCGCCTTCGATCACCTCACCGTCCGTCGGAATGCGCTCACCGGGACGAATTAGTACCACATCGCCGACCGAGAGGACATCCACCTTCACGTCCTTCACGGTGCCACCCTCTACCTTGTGCGCTTCGGCCGGCAGCATCTGCACGATCAGTTCGAGCGACCGCGATGCACCCGCCACCGACTTCATCTCCAGGTAGTGGCCCAGCAGCATGATGTCGATTAATGTAGCCAGTTCCCAAAAGAAGTCCATTCCGTGCAGCCAGCCTACCGACACGGCCACACTATAGACATAAGCCGCCGTGATGGCCACGGCGACGAGCGTCATCATGCCCGGTCTGGATGGACCGGGCTGACGGGTTCGTAACTCGCCTACCATGCCCGTCAGGAATGGCCATCCTCCGTACACGTAGATGATGGTCGCCAGCACGACCACGAGCGGCTCCCGGTAGGGAAAGTCCAGTTGATAACCCGCTACGTCCTGAAACATCATCGACAGCGCCACGACCGGCACCGATAGCACCAGACAAATCCAGAACCGGCGCAGGAAGTCGGCAATCATAGCCCCGTGATCATGCCCGGCGTGACCATGTTTCTGTTTCATGCCTGTGCTTCCCTGATACGCCCGATGATTCACTGGGCCGCTATGCCCATCATGGCCGATATGCTGTAGTGCCCGGGCGACGCTTCGCTGCTTCTCGGCGGGTGGTTCCGGCTTATGGTGGTCGGGGTGGTGGTGATGGTGTTCCATACCCGTTGGCTGTTTAGTTAAACGCTTAAAGTAGAAAGGCTTTTTGAGCTTAACAGCCAACTCGGTGAAATGGAGCGTTCTACAAAAATTCTGCAACAGTACGGCCGAATTTTGCAAGCCGCCTGCCGGTCTGCAAGTGTAATTTTGTTTGTTATTCAATAAGTGGCGGCCAGGGTCAGGTATTTATCGCCCAGCGCCTGCAACAGCATCCAAATACGCTATAAACGCACACATCCGTGTTTGACACAGAAACTGTTTTGCCACCTGCCAAAGCGTATTCAGCGGTTCCTTTTCGCGTGAAAGGCATGGTATGCCAACGCTGCGTGGAAGAGGTTCGGAGCGAATTGACAAAAGCAGGTTTTTCGGTGCTCGACGTCCGATTAGGGTACGTATCGGTACAAGGGCCGTTAACGGCCGATAAAGAAAAGCAGATCAGCAAGCTGCTGGCTTCGCTGGGTTTTGGTGTGCTCGAAACGTCGGTACCTTTGCCGCAGCAGGTCAAAGATCTGGTAGCTGCCTATTTTGCTCAGAGCGATTTGAGTGAAATCAAAAGCGGCAATACCGGCGGACGGTTGTCGGTGCAACTTCAGGAAGCTTTGAAAGCAGATTACGCGACGATCAGCAGCCAATTTGCTAAAGAAGAAGGCATTACGTTGGAGAAGTATATCATTCGGTGCCGACTAAATAAAGTGAAAGAGTGGTTGGTTTACTCCGGTGAGACACTGACAGAGATTGCCTACCGCACCGGATATAGCAGTGTACAGCACCTCTCCAACCAGTTTCGGCAGCAGACCGGCCTGACCCCCTCACACTTCCGGCAGCTACGTCGGCAAAAACAGGAACTACAGTCAAGCCCTGCCCAATCTACAACGTAGCGGTTCAGGCTTCCGCCCCGCCATGAAGAATAGTCACGAGGTCCATAATCCGCTCAATGGTTGCCTCTGAAGCCATGTGGTTGCAAAGGCAATGCGGGCATAGCAATAGCTGCTCGTTGAAGAACAAAGTCAGATCGGCCTCGTCGATAGTGTGGTCTTTGCCGCATTGATCGCAGATACCACTTAAGCTCTCCGAAATAGCCTGCATCAATAGTTGTTGTGATGCTTTTGTTCGTCGGCCACCGCCCTGCATCCATTTGGACCAGAACAACGTACCCACGAAACGTTGAAAAGCCCGAACTGCCTTCAGGTGCTCGTAACCGGGCATCCAACTGAAGACCAACTCGTCGACCACGTGGGCCGCGTAAATCAGTAGGTAAGGCACAAAGTAATAGTAATGACGCCAGTACCGCCGATAGTCGTGATAGTTGGAGAACACGAAATTCAGTTCGGCTTCTTCGGTACGGTAGGCAGGATGGTTGGTAACGATGTGCAGGGCCTGATTACTGATGCCGTTAATCCCAGCCGGATTGTGCTTATCATACCGTAACCCATACACAAGGTCAGGCACGAACAAAGGCCCCGGATTGGCCATTCTGAACACTTCCTGAATGATTTGTTGTCGGTTCAGATTCGGTTCGCTCGGATCGTAGCCCTTTGGATTGCCGACGTGGAAGTATAATTGAATGAATTCGGCCGGATTAGTCAGGAGCCGCTCGAAGATGACCAGTTCATCCGTAAGCGGCTTACGGAGCAACGCATAGGCAACGGTCATCTTTCCCCGTTGAGCGCAGCTCAGCGATTCATACATGAAGTTGGCGAAGTCGCTCAGTACCGATAGGGTGATGTGCTTGGTGAGGATTTCGGCTAATTCAATGTGTTGCCCATTTGCCTTCATAAAATCGAGGGCGTGCATGGACCCATTTTGTAAGTCCTCGACGAATTGCTGGTTTGCGGGATCAATAGCGATTTCGACATTAATGTGTTCCAGAAAGTGCTTTTGGGTCAGGATGCTGGTGAACTGATCATAGATGACGGCGCACAGATTATTGACGGGTCGATATTTTTTGGGCAGATGCGATTGCTGGCCTTCTTCGATGAGGAGCATACGAGTGTTTACGTTGATAATTAAAGCTACTAAATTCTACAGTTTGGAGGAAGAATTGTGTAACACGGCGGCCAGTTCGACCTTCTACTTTTGTGGTAGCTAATGCGCGACCACAACAATGGAAACGAATCTCGATACGCTATCTCGCCCTCATCTAACGCGGGGCGGTTCATTAACCAGGCACACCTTTCCCGTGCTCGAAATGACCTGTGCGGCCTGCGCCGTGAGCGTCGAATCGATGCTGAAAAATACGCCCGGCGTAGCGGAGGTGGGGGTCAACTATGCCAATCAGTCAGCCACGGTCGCCTATGACCCGAAGGTCATTACGCCACAGGGTATGCAGCAGGTGCTGCAATCCATTGGCTACGATCTGGTTGTTGACGTAGAAGACCCGCAGGCCGTGCAGCAGGAAGCCCGGCAGCGGCAGTACGAATCCCTGAAAAACCGGACCATCTGGGCAGGTATTCTGTCGCTGCCGGTGGTGGTGCTGGGCATGTTCTTCATGAACCGGAACGCCGGAGCGGCCCCCTACGCCAACTACATTATGATGGTGTTATCGGCACCGGTCGTGTTCTGGCTGGGCCGGTCTTACTTCGTCAATGCCTGGAAGCAGGCCCGTCACGGCAAAGCGAATATGGATACGCTGGTCGCGCTTTCAACGGGGATTGCTTTTTTTTTCAGTACGTTCAACACGCTGTACCCCAACTTCTGGCACCAGCGCGGCCTGCACCCGCACGTGTACTTTGAAGCCGCAGCCGTCGTCATTGCCTTTATTTCACTGGGTAAGCTGCTTGAAGAACGGGCTAAATCGAACACGACCTCGGCCCTGAAAAAGTTGATGGGGCTGCAACCCAAGACCGTCCGTATTGTGGACGGTGCTACCGAACGGGAGATTCCCGTGGCGCAGGTGCAGGTGGGTCAACTGATCGTGGTACGTCCGGGCGAGAAGATTCCTGTCGATGGCGTAGTCGATTCAGGTACGTCCTTCGTGGACGAAAGCATGATTTCGGGCGAACCGGTACCGGTAGAGAAGCGGGCGGGTGAGAAAATCTTTGCCGGTACGATCAATCAGAAAGGCTCCTTCCGATTCCGGGCTGAGAAAGTAGGGGGGGATACCGTGCTGGCGCAGATCATCCGCATGGTGCAGCAGGCGCAGGGCAGCAAAGCCCCCGTGCAGAAACTTGTTGATAAAATTGCGGGCATCTTCGTACCAGTCGTGATTGGCATTGCCCTGCTAACGTTTGCGGCCTGGATGCTGTTTGGCCGGTACGCCGGAGCGGGTGAGAACGCCTTCACCCACGCCCTGCTAACGTCCGTAACGGTACTGGTCATTGCCTGCCCCTGTGCGCTGGGCCTGGCTACACCCACGGCCATCATGGTCGGCGTCGGTAAAGGAGCTGATAACAACATCCTTATCAAAGACGCGGAGAGTCTGGAACGGGGGTATCGGGTGAACGCGGTAGTGCTGGACAAAACCGGCACTATCACCGAAGGCAGACCGACCGTAACGGATCTGGCCTGGCAGATAAGCGAAGCAGAAATTCCCGGCCTTGCGCCCGTGCTCTATGCCCTGGAAGCCCAGTCTGAACACCCGCTGGCCGACGCGGTAGTTGAGCGACTGCGGGCCAACGGCATTGTCGGCACGGTTCTCGACCGCTTCGAGAGCTTAACGGGCCGGGGCGTGTCGGGCCGCTCCAACGGGCAAACGTATCTGGTTGGCAACCGGCGACTACTGGTGGAGAAGGGTCTGGCAAATGAACTGGTTAAGGTAAACGGCATGGTCACCCGCTGGCAGGACGAAGCTAAAACCGTTGTCTATTTTGCGGATGAGCAACGGGTGCTGGCCGTGATTGCCATTGCCGACCCGGTGAAACAAACCTCCCGCGAAGCCATTCATACGCTCAGAAAACGGGGGATTGCCGTGTACATGATGACCGGCGACAACGCACAGACAGCCGGGGCCGTGGCCAAAGCGGTTGGCCTGAGCGACTTCCGCGCTGAGGCACTGCCCGCCGATAAAGCCGAATTTGTCAAAGAGCTACAGGCGCAGGGAAAGGTGGTGGCCATGATCGGTGATGGCATCAACGATTCGCAGGCCCTGGCGCAGGCCGACGTGAGCATCGCAATGGGTCGGGGTTCCGATATTGCGATGGACGTAGCCAAGATGACCCTCATCACCTCCGACCTCAACAGCGTACCCAAAGCCCTGCAACTCTCGAAGAAAACGGTACAAGCTATCCGGCAGAACCTGTTCTGGGCGTTCATCTACAATCTGATCGGCATTCCCATTGCAGCCGGGCTACTGTATCCCGTCAATGGCTTCTTACTCAACCCAATGATTGCCGGGGCAGCAATGGCCCTTAGCTCGGTGTCGGTGGTTAGTAATAGCCTACGATTAAGGGCCGCAAAACTCTGAGAAAAAGAGAGCATTTCAATAGGGTTTTACCTTAAAACTAACAGTTATGGAAACATTAAATTTCAAGACGAATATTAAATGCAGCGGTTGCGTAGCGGCCGTCACGCCCTTCCTGAACGACATCGAACAGGTGGACGGGTGGAATGTGGACACCGACAGTCCCGAGAAAATTCTGACCGTACAAACAACGGATAACCGGATCGGCGAAGTAGTCCAAAAAGCTGTTGAGCGGGCAGGCTATAAAGCAGAGCCAATGCCACGGCCGTGATTTCCAAAAGTTTTGCAACGTAATGGGCCGAATCTTATAAGCTGCCCGGCCGTCCGGTTGGGCAGCTTACTTGTTTATAGAAGTACTCAACAATCGGTACAGCCGCTGGCCGTTTAGCGGAGTGAGCTGACCCAACAAATTTATGGAAGCACACAAACAATACACTGGCCAGGCACAGCACAAACAGGGCGACCACTCAACGGCCCACGGACAGCACTATGGCAAGTTGGCAATTATGGCTGTTCTATCGTTCATTTCCATGTACGCACTGATGTACGCAATGGTGAACACCTTTGCTAACGTCATTCCGAATGTCAATCAGTTTTACATGGCGGGCCTGATGACGATGCCCATGATTATCATCGAAGTCTTGTTGATGTCGGCCATGTACACCGACAAACGACGGAATGCGTTCGTTGTCGCCGTGAGTGCCATTGCGATTGTCGGTTTCTTTCTGCTTATCCGTCAGCAGGGCTTTGTTGGGGACAAAGAGTTCGCCAAGTCAATGATTCCGCACCATGCTGCGGCTATCCTGATGGCTAAGGAAGCAAACCTGACCGATCCTGATCTGCAAAAACTACAGCAAGATATTATTACCGCTCAGGAAAAAGAGATAAAGCAAATGAAGGACAAACTGGCTCAGTTAGACAAATAGGAATTGATTGGCATCAGGGCTAATGTCCAAAAGTTTCACAATATCACTGGTCAATATTACAAGCAGCCCTTCCATCATGCAGGGCTGCTTTTTGGTTTTATTACTATAGATGCACTTGGTACGACAATGATGAAAAACACTTTTTTTGCGACGTTAAGTCTGCTGGTGTTGCTACAAATAGCCAGTTATGGGCAACACCAACAGCATACAATGGCGGCTGGCAACTTGGTTGCCAGTCCCCCTGCCAATCCCGACAAATCCAACTTTCCGGTAGTTAAAACATCCCTACCCGTCACCCGGCCCCAAGCCCTTGCGAAGGTGAAGCCAACCGGCAAGCGGGTTGAGTATGACCTCACCATTGACGAGCAGATGGTTAACATCACGGGCAAACCGAAGAGGGCCATGACCATAAACGGGGGCATCCCTGGCCCGACGATGCGGTTTACCGAAGGCGATGTAGCCGTTATCCGGGTACACAACAAATTAAAAACCGAAACCTCGCTGCACTGGCATGGCATACTGCTCCCCAACATACAGGATGGCGTTTCGTACCTGAACACCCCCCCCATTCATGCGGGTGATACCTATACGTTCGAGTACCCACTGGTGCAGTCCGGCACGTACTGGTTTCACTCCCATACCCGCTACCAGGAACAAGTCGGGGTGTACGGCTCCATCGCGATTCTACCTCAGCAGCCCACCCACAAGGCGGATCATGATTTAGTGCTGTTGCTATCGGATTGGACGAATGAGAATCCAGCGTACATTCTGAAAAACCTGAAACGGCGCAACGAATGGTACTCCATCAAAAAAAATAATGTCCAATCACTCAACCGCATTATTCAGCATAAGGCGGTAGGGGCGTACCTGCGGCAGTCGATGATGAAAATGGCACCAATGGACATCTCGGATGTGTATTACGACCGGTTCTTAGTTAATGGAAAAGACACCGTGCGTTACCCGGACATCAAAGCGGGCCAAACTGTTCGGCTGCGGGTTATCAACGCCAGTGCGTCCACCTATTTTCACGTCAATTATGCCGGCGGCTCCATGAAACTGATTTCCGCCGATGGCCTTGATGTGCAGCCGCTGGAGGTTGACCGGCGGCTGATTGCCATTGCGGAGACCTACGATTTTATAGTCACTGTACCCAAAGGCGGAGCTTTTGAAGTGCGGGCTACTGCTCAGGATGGGTCTGGCTACGCAACGGCCTTGCTCGGAAATGGCCCGGCGAAGTATGCCCCGACGATTCCCCGCCCCGACCTGTACAAGTTAACAGCCAACATGAGCCAAATGGGAGGCATGGGCATGGGTAGGATGAACATGGGGAAAAGCGACACGACAGCTCAGGCCAATGTGGACATGAACGGCCCCATGATGCACGATATGCCCGGCATGGATTCCAAACCCGGCAAAGCGGAGTCCGCTTCGGGTCAAGTGGACCATAGCCAAATGGCTATGGGACAAGGTAAACCAGCAAAACAAGCCCCTGTTACGCCTAAAAAGCCCGATTCGATGGAGAGCATGGGCAATATGGTGGGTATGGATCACAGCCAGATGAACATGGGCAAACAACCGACGAAGAAAGGGGCGGGTTCGGCTAAAAAAGCCCCTAAGCCAACTAAAGCGACCGGCTCAACGGCGGGTATGAATAGGGGGGACACGAAGATGAATATGGCGGGCATGAACATGGGTAAAGACGGCAAAATGGACATGACGGGGATGAATCACGGGCAAATGGATGATTCATCCATGCCCGGCATGGATCACAGCAATTTGTCCATTAAAATGGACTCAGTGCCCGCTAAAAAAATAGACAGCAAAAAGCCGGATTCGATGGCTGGGATGGATCACAGCCAGATGAATATGGATAGCAAGACCAGTACTATGGCCGGTATGAAGGGAATGGATCATGGAGGAATGGCCGGTATGAGCATGATGGACGAGCAGAATACTATCGACTACAGCATTCTTAAATCCCCAGAACCGATTGTGTTTCCCACTAACCGCCCGATTCGAGAAATACCGCTCACGCTGACGGGGAATATGTTCCGCTACATCTGGGGCTTCAACGGGCAACCCCTATCACGGGCCGATATGATCCAGATCCGGCGGGGTGAAATCGTGCGTATCCGCATGATAAATAACACGATGATGATGCACCCTATTCACCTACACGGGCATTACTTTCGGGTGCTGAACGGGCAGGGGCAGTATTCCCCGTTGAAGCATACGGTGAACGTATCGCCGATGGAAAGCGTCACAATTGAGTTTATGGCCGACGACGAGAAAGACTGGTTTTTTCACTGTCACCTGCTCTACCATATGTTGAGTGGCATGGCCCGCGTAGTGAGCTACGGCGACCAGCCCGACTCCTCAATTGCCAGTATTCAGAAGCTGCACCTGCGCGACATGCGCGATAACCAGCCCTTTATATGGGGCTACCTGCAACCGGGTTATCCTCTCAACTATTTTGCCCTGAACGTGTCCAATAACAAAAACGCGATTGTGGCCGGGGGGGATCACGACTGGCGCACCAACCGATTCGAGTTCGATCTGGATTACGAACGATATTTTGGCGACTGGTTCCGGGTCTTTGCCGGTATTGACGGAGGCAATGAAGAGTTTCTGCGCCGGGTACGCCCTGAAGATGGGGGACAGCCCGTTAGCAGTCGGCGCATTGTTCGGGCCGTAGCTGGTATCCGCTATATGCTGCCATTTCTAATTCAATCGGAAGTGAAACTCGACACACGCGGCAACGTCCGGTTTCAACTCAACGGGCAGCAGATGTTGTTTCCCCGGTTAGACTTCCAGTATCAGGCGCAGTGGCTGGTGGGTAGCTACGTGCGGGCGCACGTGGAACTGCAATACACAGTAACCAAGAATCTGTTTCTGCACACCGATTACGACACCCGGTATAAGACGTTTGCCGGTGGGTTGGGCTACAACTTTTGAAGCGTTTGGAGGTGACCATACCAACGAAAAAAGACCGCTAACTCAATGATAGCGGTCTTTTTTCGTTGATAGCCGATAGTTAGCTTTTCAGGCTGCTCTCCAGCTTTTTCAACTCGGCCATCTCTTTAGTCTGCATCTTGACAACGTTATTGGCCATTGCCTTCATCTTCTCGGTCTTCCCTTCTTTCAGGAATGCACGGGCCATATCGATGCCCTGCTGATGGTGTTGAGCCATCATGCTGGCAAAATCGTGGTCCACGTTCCCGTTCATTGAGTGGGTTCCACTGTGCATAATCTCCATGCCCTTCTGACCCAGTTTCGACGAAGATAATTGTGGCTTGTGACTGCTCAGGAACTGGTCGAGTTCTTTTATCTCCTTTTGGTTGGAGACTTTGATTTTGCTGGCTAATGCCTTGACCTGCGCGTTTCTGCCTTGCTTAACTTCCATATCAGCCATCTCAACAGCAGACTGATGGTGCATCTTGAGCATCATAGCAAAATCGTGGTCGGGGTCACCAGTCATTTTCATGCTCATCATCTTGTTCATGCCTGACTGCATGGACTTCATCATGGCGTTGCTGGCCGATGTCTGCCCGGTTTGTGCAACAGCCGGTTGAGCTATATACAGGGCTACACTGAGTGCCACCCCATAAAACGGATTAATTTTCATAAAGGAGAACATCGATTAAGCCAGTGCGAACACTGGCAGGTTAGCGATTAATAATTTTTATTGGTTTTCAGCCAGTCCTGTAGCATTCCAATTTCCTTTTTTTGATCCTCGATGATCTTCGTGGCCATCTGGCGGATTTGGACATCGTCACCATATTTAAGCTCCGACATAGCCATTTCTATGGCACTTTGATGATGATCGATCAAAAGCTGGGCGTAGTCTACATCCGAGTCACCTGTCAGAATACGGATATCCTGCGCCCGCATCATCTTCATCATCGACTCCATTTCTTCCGCGTTGTAAGTCGCACCAGCCGTAATTGGAACAGGCGTATGACTTTGAAGAAATTGATTGAACTGGCTGATTTCCGAAGTCTGAGCGGTGATCACCTGCTGCGCCATCGCTTTCATAGCCTGGTTATCGCCAGATTTAAGTTCTTCGTTCGACATATCAATGGCCCCCTGATGGTGCATCCGCATCATCATTGAGAAATCGTTGTCAGGGTCGTTGGTATCCTTCATTTTGTCCATCTCTGTCATCATACGATGGTTAATTTGTTGATACACGTTGGCATCATGAGCCTGTGGCTGTAAGCCCTCTTTGTTGTCGCAGCCCAGCATGACCCCTGCCAGGAATAAGACAGAAGTTGCCCGTTGAAGTGAATTTTCCATATAGTTGAGTACGCTTATTGCGTCTATGATTAACGGGCGGTTCCCCAAGAGGGTTATTACAAGATTCTCCTTGTAGATTACAGAATTTCCGGGGTTATATAAGTACTTTCATTGCTTGGCAAATCACTGTATATTCCTCAACTTAGCCCTTTATTGGTGTATTCATTGACAATACCTATGCCCGCTACTTCTTTAATTGACCTGATTGACGACTATAAACGAAACCCGGACCTTACGTATCAAAGCTGGTTTCTGCACAACGAAGATCGCCTGAAAGCTTTCCGTTCTATCCGGCGTGGCGTGTTACAGGTTATCAGCGACATCAAAGAAGGTTCTTTTCCCAACGACTTCAAGGGCAGTTCACTCGAATTTGTGCTGAGTTGCATCACCGAGCAGAAGCAGGTTTTTGAGGGAGCATCCCACCCATTTTACTGGAAGCCAAAGCTTCGTATCCCAGATATTTATGAGAATCAGGATCATAAGCGGTATTTCGGTCAGTTTTTAGAATGCTGCCTGAAGGCTACGAAGCCCGAAACGGTTGTGAGCGAAATAAATCGGCTTGATGCGTATAAGATTAAGGGCTTAGGCCCTGCCGTAGCCAGTATCCTCTACTTCCTGCATCCGACCTGGGTGCCACCCTTCAATACGGCCATTATTAATGGTTACAACCGACTTTTTAATGAAAAGCGCAAGTTGGGTTCATGGTTGGAGTACTTAGCCATTCGGGATAAGATGCTGGCAGTGAATGCTGAATACCGACACGTTTTATCGAATGACTTAGGGGCGTTGGCGGGTTTGTTGTTCGAGATTGGGGCAGGTAATCTACTGGTGCCAGGCCTGGCCGATCAACCCCTTGTTGAGCGCGAAAAACTCGAAAAGCAATTATCTAAGCGTCATAAAGAAGTTGTCAATGAACAGCAGGAGGAACAAACGCACAGCGAGATGCAGTATCATTTGCTGACCATTGGGCGGGCATTAGGCTACGATGTCGCGGCTGCCCGGAATGATATGTCCCGGCAATATAATGGCCATTCCTTTTCGTTTCTGAGCCTGCCCAGCCTACCCGCACTGCCCGTTGCGCCCGAAACGGCTCAAACCATTGGCCTGATTGATATTGTATGGCTGGAGAAAGGTACGGGTCGGATTATTTGCGCCTTCGAGGTGGAGAAAAGCACGTCGATCTACTCCGGTATCTTGCGCCTGACCGACCTAACCTGCTCTCTACCCGACCATGCAACAACACTCTATCTGGTAGTTCCCGACAGCCGACGCAAAGAAGTTGAGATGCAGTTAACACGCCCTTCCATCAGACAGACTAATACGCCGATCCGTTATATCCTGACGTCTGAGTTACGCACCCACTGCGACGCATTATGTCGATTTGGGGATAGCCACCGGGTATTGGAGAAAATTGCACGGTCTGTTTGAATGCAACAGCTAATTTGAAGCCGTTATGAACCGAACAAAGTTTGCCACTCGCTATTATAGCCTATACATCTTCAACGGGGAATATTGTACCCGTTCCGCCAGCAGTTACCTCAACGCCGTAGAGGATTTAGAAGATGTAGCCAAACAAGGAGCCGAGCCTTTAGGTATCTATGATTTACACGATTGGCGGTTCGATTGGAAGCTGAAGGATTCGACCCAACAACAGCAATACCAAGATCGTGTTTTAGAAATGACCAACTCGCTACGTCTGAAGCACGGGGAAGCACTTTAGTTTGAGAGACGTAATAGCTTCAAGTATCAGGGCTGTTCGCGAGAAACTTCACGAATTAAGCGGGTTAGGTCTTGCTCTGACATTCTTGCTTTCACACGAATGCGAAGCAGACGTTGGCCTGCCTTAGCCATGATTTTGTCTTTTATTTTATCCTTAGCTTGCTGCTTTTCACTATCATGATATTCGCTGTCAATCTCCAGCATCTTGAATGGCTTAAACGCATTTTCTGCGTCGAAGACAACGCAATCTACTAAGGCTTTGAAAAAGTAATTTCGCTCATGCGGTTCCAAAAAGTGTTTGATCTGCTCAAAATCAACCAGTGCCGAAACCGCTACATTGGGGAAGACGAGGTACGTGCTGTACACCTCCCGAACTGCCCGGTAGAACTCATACTCCTGCTTTGATTTAAATAAGCTAATTGTATGGTTTACAGCTTCTACTTCGCGGTTTACAGTCACGTGAATCGTTCGTTGCTGACTGTGTTCGACTACTTTGGGCTGTGTCCGTTCAAACTCCTGAAGCAATTCAGTACTGGTAGACAGATGCGGATATTTCCTGGCATAAAGCAAAGCTGACTGAACTTGAGTCGAGCGATATCCAAGTATAATTTTTTCTACAAGGCGTTCCACATCTACGGAGGGTAGAACAAAGTGAAAATTAGGCCCTGTGTGAAGCATATGGAACTGCTCTAAATAAAAGAGATAATCAGGGTCTTTGTCAAAGCTACTTCCGTCGATTAGTTCCCGGATGAACTGCGATTCAAGAATACTCCTTGTAATATCGTCCTGCCGAAGTTGGTCATAAATCTTATTATTTTTAAACAACTCGATGAGAGCCATCCAATTACGCTGCTGAAGAAGCTTGAATATGGTTTCGCGGTCGTAGAGCATTTATTATATGAATTGGGCTGTGAAGATAACTGTTTCCCTTCGGTATAAGAATGTAGCATTTTCTTTAGATTCGATACTTAAATGAAAGGATTTCAATTTACCATTCCGTCAGTATTAGACTGTGAAACAGGTGAGGAGGTTTTCGCAGGGCCATTCTTCAACCAAGACGAAGCTGCAATTTTCGAGATACGCAGACAGTTAGAAGATGCTATCCGCAACCGACGCGACCCGAAATACAAATGCTACTACTGCAATCAGCTTATCAAAATTCGGGGTAAAGCCGAAAATGAGACAAAGCTAAAGCGGATGCACTTTGCCCACCAGTGGGACAGTGACGATTGCCCCATAAAGACCAGCCAGGAGTTAACCCAACCACAGATTCGGGCAATTAAATACAATGGGCAGAAAGAAAGCAAGCTGCACGAACGAACAAAGGAGTTAGTAGCAGCCTCTTTGGAGTCCAATCGGTTGACAGGCAAAGGTATAACCGAAGTGGCTACCGAAACGGTTAGACGGGATACCTCTGGACTATTGACCTGGCGTAAGCCCGATGTAAGCGCGGTTTACCAGTCGCGCCAAGTCGTGTTTGAGATTCAGCTTTCAACTACGTTTTTGAGCGTCATTGCAGATCGGGAATACTTCTACCAACAAAACCAAACGTGTATTATCTGGATTTTCAAATTCTTCTCCGAAGAATTCGACAAACAGCGATTCACCGAAAAGGACGTTTTCTACGGAAATAATCAGAACGCGTTTGTTTTTGATGGGGAAGCTATCAGTGAGTCCAAATGCCAACAGGACCTTATCCTCAAATGCCTGTACCGTGAGCCTTACCGATCTGGTCAGCAGATAGCTTACCGATGGCAGGAACGGTTAGTTGGCCTGCACGACTTAACGTTTGATGATAAGACCTACAAAGTGTTCCTGTTTGATGTAGAAGGAGCTACCAACTTGATTAAGCAAGAAATTGAGGACGAGGAACGAGCCGAATGGGTGCGGCAACACGAAATTGAGCAACGTCAACAAGTGTATGAGCAACGCCGACAGGCTTACCAAGAAGAACTTGAAGAAGGCTTCTCCCGCGCCCGCTCGTCGATTCTTCAAATACTTAACGAGATACACGCTTATCCCGAACGAAGAAGCCCTTTACTGAATGAGTTTGCCGCATTTTCGGAGAACACGTACAATCATCTATTTGAACTGTTCTGGCAAGAACAGGGCTACCAAACCACAGAACAGGACCGGGCATTTCTCAAAACCGCTTTTGAGCAGGAACGCACTAAGCGTTCTCATTTGGAACGCAATGATTTATTGACGTGCTTGTGTCTGGCAACTTGTTTGGTAAAACTGAAAAGTCCGCAGAAAGCACACCGGTTAAAGAAGGTGTACGGAACTGTATTTGCCCTCTTATCCTTCAAATTAAACTGTGTGGTCGGTCAGAAATTCACTAAACTTATTCAGGTAGCCCACACAGCTTTCTTTGGCAACTATTCATACCTATTTTTCAGGTTATTAGAAAAATATCCTAATGCCGAGTTCGACCGTCAGGATATTCAATCGGGGGGTAAATTGGCTAAGAAGATAACCGTTTTCCTGGAGAAGAACGTCCCGCCTGACCACAGCTATGACGACGTTTTCAGGGAGTTATTTCCTGAACTTTTCGCACAATAAGCAAATCTAACCGACTTTATTTGTTCCAAGACCTCGGCTTATAACCTACCTCCTGCCATGAGCGTAATAGGCGTTGGTATTTACATCGGCCATAATCCAGAAAAATGCTGTCGGCGGCAACCTCTATAAAGTACAGGTTGTGGGACTTCTGCTTCTGAATACCTAAAATAAAGATTATTTCAGCACACTTTCGCTTTGTTGGTACGTTCCTTACCCTGTAAAGTCGTGTATTGCCGCAGCAAAAAGTGGTATATCACACCCTCACTTATCCGTTGGTTGCTCACAAAAAACCGGTTGAACATCATGTGCAGAAGGGCGCGTAACAAATCGGAAAGGTCGAATGCATCTGCCTGATATTGTACTCGCAACTGCTGAATTAATTCATCGGGCAACAGCATGTCCACTGACTCCAATTCTGTCTGTTCAAAAGTTGATAACCGCTCCTGCCAAGCCCTGTACTGTGCGTTCAATTCTTTGCGGAGCCGTTCATTGTGTTTGTTCTCGCGCAGAAAACGGGCTTGAAGTTCTTCCGTCAACGCCTGTTTATCACGAACGGATAGACCGAAAGCATCGAGTAACCGATCTGCTCGCTGACAGGCTACCCACCAATATGCATCCTCATCAAGGGCAGCGCTTTGCTCAATCCACTGTAAATTCCACGCACTATCCCACCAAAATATACGCTCAACGAGCGGCATGCTTTGATAGCCATACCGCTCCAGTTCTCGTTGGTACGTATCCACACTTACCGAATGGACAAGGCCAGCCTCCTGCCAAGGAATCAGTCGTTGGGTAAGTTCTGTCAGAAGGAGATGATAGGTTTCTGCTGAACCATGAAACCGGAGCCGCAGATGAGGCTCAGGATCGTAATACCGTATAAAGAACCAATGGTCAATCCACGCCTGTGCTGTGGCCTGCTGAACCAACGGCCCAACGATCTGAGTCAGCACGTCGTTGGCTGTCAGTTCCCCGACGTACACTTTTACGTATAGCCACTCACTACCCGGCCCAAACGAACGCTGTATAAAGCTGCCACTTGTCTTGAATGGAGAATGTTGGGGGAGGGAAGGAGTCTGCGCTATTCCAAACGGTATGACCAATTCACTCGAATATTGCTGCCCGGCGCGGTGTACCCAACACTGGTCAGGACTGCCAAGCCATTCGACAACCCGGACACTATCTCGCCTGCTTAGTTCTGTAAAAAGTATTTGTTGGCAGGGTGGGCTGCTTAAATCGAGTAGCAATTCATGATCACCCTCCACCAATGTAATCAATTGGGGGACAGAAAGTTTCTGTTGCATGTCGTGGGCCATCGTTGCGGCCGACAGCCAGTTTGCCCGTCTCATAAGGTTCCACTCGGCTCTGGCCACGATCAGGTGCTTGTAAATGATACGAGGCAACCGGGGCTGATTGGCCAACGTGCCCCACGACCAGCGAAGCGAAAACCCTTCGTCCTGATGGCTCAGGTCGGTTAAGAATCGGTAAATGTCGTCCGATTGATGGTAGTTATGCGCGGTGGTGTTACGTGGTATTACGCGACGGTTGTGCTGTTTCGACCAGAGTTCGACTGTCGTTGCGTTCCCGGTTCTTACCCAAAGGTCTTTCAGGGCAATTGTGTGTTCTTCGTCAAGGGCTGATTGTGTGACGTAGGGAATTTCGTATTGCCGCAGCGCGGGGCGACACAGCACATTACCCACACGTCCCGCTGGCAGGTGGACTATCTCGGCCAGCAGGGCATCGGGGTGCTGTTGAGCCTCCCAGGCAGTTAGTTGTTCGAGCTGATGCGTTAACGGCGGGTTATGCGTGCCAAACCGGGCCATCAGGCTGGCACCAGAAGGGCCTGACACACTCTTTACCAGAAATTGGTAGTTTCCTGCGTCGATGGCCGTTCCGTCGGTGCCATATAATTCGCCCAGCACAGCCCAGCTACGAGCCAACGGTTTATCTGGCTCTGTTTGGGCAGCATTATTCAGGTCTTCGTCCGTAATCGGCTGAATCAACCGCCCTGTTTCCAAAAAATGGGTCAGTTTCTCAAGCCGAAATCCGTCCAGTCGGTCGGCTTTTGAAGGGCGAGTGATCTGCTGTTGACTCAACTCGCTCAGTAGGGTCAACTGACCCGCGCGGGGGCCAGAATCACCGTAGCCGATACCCGTTTCGTGGTCGAGCACGGTGAGCAAAGGAACCGCCTGATTTCCATATCGGTCGTGTAAGCGTTGGGCAAAAGCTAATAGGGCAGGGGGCTGATTGTCGCTACGCAGTGGACTCAGTTGCAGCAGTTCCTGACCGATCTGCCGTAATACTGACCGGCTTAGCTCCACTATTTCCGTGGGTCGAAGAAGGTCCACTTGGTACACGCTTTTCTCGGTATAACCGTCGCCAACCAGTGCCCGCATCCGTTGCTCGGTCTGATGCGCCCCCAACGTGGCTAAACAGCCCATCCGAAGCTGTTCCTGAATCTGCGTCAATTCAGCAGTCAGTGCATTAAGTGCAGGTACGTTGGCAACGTGGTGCAGAACCAGCCCTAAAGCGTCGGGGTCGGTTACTGGTAATTCCAGTTCGCTCACCAGGATGTGCGCGTCAATGAGTTCATTTACCAGTTCCTGGGCAGCTTCCGGCTCCTCGTGGAGCGTATCGACGAGAAAACCCACGATAGTCTGTCCTCGTGCTCCTCCAGAGCTAACATCCACAAAGTGCAATACAGCGTCGATGAGATCATCACCTGCCACAGAATTGATATAAAAAGCCCGCTGCCCTGCCTGTAGAGTGTAGTCGGAATAGCGTAACTGACTACCCAATCGGTACAGGCTGTTATTCACCTTATAGCGAAGTTCCGAGCGAGTTTGAGGTTGGGTAAGCAGTTTTTCTGTCAACACGGATAGCCAGGCTGCATCCGGGCGAATGCATAAACGGTGTACGTCGCTATTGATGGTTCCGGTCGTTTGCGGGCCTGTAGCGGCAACACTAACACCCGCAAACATCCCGAAAGGCGTACTCCGGCCACTCATCCGTAAGAGATACCGCCACATCGCCAACCGGGCTTCTTCTGACGGCAGTATAGCCCGTTGTTGTCTCCAGCGTAACCACACATCGTATAACGACGGAGAAGCAACCAGTAATGCCTGCGCCACCGTTGGCTGATTCAGCCAGTTCCACAATACCTCATCGGTAGCGGCTTCGATTCGTGGAAGGTGATTAAGCAATGTGCTGATGGGCAGCAGCGGAGAACGGACGAGGGCAAATGGGTGGGTAACTAAAGAGAAACGCATACAATGCCCTGAGGACAACAAGGCCCGCCGGTAGCATACCAGCAGGCCTTGAAGGATTACACGGTGAAAATAATTGTTAAATCAATTGTGGTTGGGTACTTGATGGGCCGGGGCTTTGCGACGGGCATTCGGGTTCCAACCGCCTTTGTTTTCAGGCGTTTTGCTGAAGTTGACATGGGTTAAAAAATTGATAGTGAACAATATAAAAAAACAGGTACTTGTATGATTAAAGGGCACCCCGGATGATGCTGCTTACTACGGATCGGTACGTAGTGCCAACCGGTACGCGCTGTCCGCTCTGCATCTCGATTTGCTGGCCGTCCGTCTGCCGAATCCTCGCCGTATTGACGATGAACGACCGGTTGACACGAACAAAGAGAGGAGCAGGAAGCAGTTTTTCCAGTGCCGAGACGCGCTGATGACTGACCAGTGTGCGGTCAGGTAAGGTGATTTTTACGTAGTCACTCATGGCCTCGATAAGAATAATGTCCTGACAGGCCACGTTCACCATGTTTTTGCCTTCCTTGATAGCTAATTGACCAGATGCTGCGCCGACAGTCGTAGCCAGGCTGGCCGTTGCTCCACCTGTGTCCAGAGCCTGAATGCGCTCATGCACTTTAGCGATGGCGCGTACAAAACGGCTGAACGTAACGGGCTTGAGCAGAAAATCCACGACGTTATTTTCAAATCCTTCAAAAGCAAACTCCTGATAACCAGACACGGCAATTACCCACAGAGCTTTGCCCGGAAGACTACGCAGGAGTTCGTAGCCGTTCATTCGGGGCAAATTGATGTCCAGCAATAACAGGTCTGGTTTCAACGACTGATACAGCTCAATGGCTTGTAAGGCGTTGCTGGCCACACCAACTATTTCCAAATTAGGAACCTGTGCGATATGGTCAAGGAGCAGTTCTTGAGCCAGGGGTTCATCATCAATTAGCAGACAGCGTAGGTGCGTATTCATAAGTTGGAGTAGTTTCGCCCTTCCTTTTGAGCGGGATAGTCAGCCGGACGGAATACCGCTCGGGCTGGTCTTGTATAATCAGTTCATACTGATGTTCCGGGTATAGCAAGGCTAACCGGCGTCTGACATTCGTCAGCCCAATGCCACTATCGGCGGTATGAGAAGTCGGCGTCTCGCCTTTGTTATTTACCACCGTGAGGATGAGGGTACCGTTCTGCCCCAGCTCTGTGGTCAGGCGTATTTGTACCCATCCGCCTTCATAAACGGCGTTCAATCCATGCTTAAACGCATTCTCCACGAACGTAACCAGTAACAGAGGTGGAATAAGCCAGTATTGCATGGCTTCGGTAGGTTCCGGCAGGGAGCAATCGACCGCTTCGGGCGGTGAGTGCCGAATCCGTTCCATGTCGACGTACCCCTGAATAAATAGCAGTTCATCGGGTAGCGGCACAAACTCCTGGCTGGTTCGGTACAGCGTGTAGCGCATCAGCGTAGAAAGGTTGGCCAGCGTCTCGGCTGCCCTGCCATCTTGCCGGTGAATCAGCGCATAGATGTTGTTAAACGCATTGAGCAGGAAATGCGGATTGATCTGTTGTCGCAGAAACTGCAAATCCTTGGTAGCGTTTTCTTTTTCCAGCAGGAGATTGTTCAGTTCCAGTTGCTGCCGTTCCTTTTCAATGGCCAGTTGAGCCTGATTTCGGGCGTACCCATCCCGAATCGCTTTAATCAGCAATGGAATCAGGATGTAGGATATAAACTGCCCGAAAACAAAGAACATAATGGCCGGATCGACGACGTAATCATACCAACGCGCCTGCGCAAACAGGGTAACCCGCCGGGCCAGATATTCCGGTAAAGGCGCGTAGAACCTGTTCACCAACATCAGCAGCCCATACGTATTGACACACATAATGCCGTAGTAGCCGCCGAGTGTAGCCGTGGTCAGTAGCAAACGTTCCGAGAGTCTGCGGTGTCTGTACAGAATACGCGGAATCAACACGTATCCCAACAGGCCAAACGATACTAAGGTCGTCAGGAAATGATGCGTATTGACTACGTGTAGCAAACCCGCGTTGGGTTGACTCGAAAAAGCCCGCCGAAACTGACTGAACGTGAGAACATAACTCAGACTCCAAAAGACAATGTGCCAAAGCACGCGCTGCCAGGTAATTGGACGCCGGAAGGCAATGGCTTTCCGGGCACCCTTCCGTAACGAAGGTACCACTGGTAAATAGTAAGAAAACAGTTGGTATTAGTTCGCGTTACCCAACTTGCGAATGCCGACTAACAAGACCGCCTGTGCGCCGATCTCTTCATTTTTCCGGCCTGGTGCTGCGGTTGCTCTGATGGCAATACGATCAGGCTGCTTGCAGTTTACTTCCAGTTTCGCGTAAATGCTCCAGGACTTGTTAGGACCGGCAATCCAGTCCGTAGCCTGCTCAGCTCCTTCTATTGGGAAGGCACTTACCAACGATAAACTGTGCTGCACATACGCGTAGCCCTTAGGGATGTCCACTTCCTTTTCGACCACCACGGTCGGCAGCCTGTCTTTGTTGACTACTGCAATAGGGACCTTCAGCGTGGAATCAGGTGGAGCAAGTCGTTGTTGCGTCGAGTCGTTTTTGGGCGTGTGCGTAATACTGGTTGTAAGGCTTGTGGTTGCCAGTACGCTCACCGGCAACGCTACTTTAAAAAACAAGGAAACAAGAGTCATAAAGCACGGCGGGTTTTACTCTATTATCAATACCCACATAATAGAGTAACGTACAACAAACCGTGTATATTGCTCAAATTATTTAATTAATTATCTTTTTTTCGATATTATTGAGTATTAGCAACTTATAAATCAGGCTCTGATGACTAATCAAATAATGACTTTGGAAAATCCTGTTTAGGCTGTGTAACGTCTATTTTCTGTGAAGAAGCAACACTGTTAAGCTCCTCATCAAGGGATTCGGGTGGTTTAGGTCGGGCGTATAACTGCTGCTTGCCTGTCTGGGTGATCAAGCTAAAGTTGTTGAGAAAATTTTCAATCTCCTTGTGCTGGTGCGGATGCTCACGACTAATTTCCCGAGTATCCACAAAAATCAGGTTGTAGCGTTGCTGTGTAATAACACCCTGTCCGTCGCGCTGTGGGTTTAGTAGATGCTCCTGGGCATTGGCGTACTCCTGCTCCGACGTGCGGTATTTGTAATTGAGTGTTACGTATTGGTAATCACGCCGGTAGTTAGAAACAGCAAAATCGTAGTGTTCAAGATTACGCAGAACATCCTGCCATGTCTTTATCTCCTGTTCCATCATCCCAATCATGCCCCGCTCATCAGAGAGGGCGGCTCCTGTCAGTTTGTTAATTTTGTCGAGCTTGATAGCCCGTTTCACGGTGAGTTCGTTGATATAGTTGGTTATCCGTTGCTCTTTATCCTCCCTTGTGAGGTCACTGTTCTTTAGCAAAATGTATTTGTGCTTCTTGAAGAACGTCAGCCGGGTTGCGGGTTTGCCAAAATTTACGAGCTTGATGGTACGGCAGTCGAAATGCTCATACTCAGCAAAGAGGGATTGGTCGCGGCTATCGACAAAATAGATGACACCTGTACCGTTCCACTCACCTTCAATGTCCCAGGTGTTGCGATCAGGTTGGAGCTTGTTCACGACTTTCATCAATTGAATAAGCCCCCGGAGTAGGCGGGCGTAGTCGGTGGGTTCGTAGGTTTTACGTTTGCGGGAGATCTTCTGAGCAGCCATCGTTAGCAAAAGAGTACAGGGCGCATAAGTTTACTTTTAAAGTAAACTTAATTTGTTCATTTCGCCAAATTCTCTTGATGGCTCCGCACTATTTATTGATTTTTTTAGCAAACCGCTTTCGATGCCCTCGCTCAAAATCAAAAGTTGTATTTTTAAAATTGTTCTGAGATTGATAATAGTAGCTGTGGATAAACTTTTGCTAAACTCCTCTGGATCAGTAATTAGTAGTGTGTATAAGTGGTACATTGGCAATGTATTAGAGTAGTTCGGCAATAGATTAGAGTAAAAGGGCAATAAATAAAAGTCAACATTGGGGGGTAAAGGCAATAGATCTAAGTTAGATCGGCAATGGATTAGAGTCGGAAGGGCAATGAATTAGAGTAGAAGGGCAATGAAATAGAGTAATGGCATAATCAAGCACCAAATACCTGCCAGTGTGAAAGTGTTAAGCAAGAAAAAAACGACATAAATGTTTAATTTTTTAAATATATTTTTAACGCTAAAGCACTTAATAATCAATGACTTAACCATGATAAGGCAATAAAAATAAGTAATGAAGCTAATTCCGTCAATTGATCACAGGCAAGGAATTGTCTTCAAAAATTGCTTTTCTCGCTTTCTTCGTTCTACTTAGGCCCATGAATGATGAAATTGTTATCCGCGAACCCCTAACTCTGTTGCTGGGGCGTTCCGAATTTTCGCTGCATGAACGTCGGCTTTACTGGAACATTCTGAAAGCCCTGAAGGGAGAGCAGACGTTTGATGTGAAATCTTACCGAGTTGAGGATCGACAATTTCGGATTCATTATTCGGATGTTTTTGTAGGCGAAAACTCCCACGCCCAGACGAACGTCATCCTCAAAATCCTGGATCGGGTTACCTCTCGTAAGATTAAGATATTTGACCAGGATCGGGGCAAGTACACGTTCATCGTCCCCATTCCGTATATTCACTACGAGTCGCATAAGGGGTATTTTGACATCGTTGTCAACTCGATGGTTCTGCCCTATTTTATCGACCTGAGCAAAGGCTATTCACAATATGAACTGAGCGCGGCTGTATCGCTTAGTAGTGAATACTCCCAACTCCTTTTTCCTCGACTGACCCGCTTTATCGATACCGGCTTGTGGCGCGTCGAGGTAACCGAACTGCGGGAGCTGCTCAATGCACAAAAGTATGTTCGTTACTCCAACTTCAAGCAGATGGTACTCTCCAATGCCATTTCAGAGATCAACCGAAAGACGTACCTCGACATTGTCATTACCGAGCAAAAAGAGGGGCGGGCTGTGAAATGGATCAATTTTATTATTCGCCGAAAGGGTAAGACCAGTCCCAAAGCGACGTACTACGCGCTCGTCAACAAAGATTTGCAGAAAGCCAGCGAACTATCCTTTGCTGATAAGCAGAAGAAGGCGGAGGAGTTCCTTTACAATTATCAATTTACCGATAGTCAGAAGAAAACTATTCTTAGTAGCGAGCAGTACCTCAATGAGTTTCTGCGTTTGGATAGTATGGTGACTCACGGAGCGGTTACGGTGGCCACGACGCCCACGCGCTACATAGCTGGTATACTGTTTAAAGACCCGTCAGGCCCTAAATCAAAGAAGCGGAAGAGCAACTAACCCGCTTACCTGCGAAGACTACACGTTAATGGCTTGTAAAATCTGCTCAAACTCATCGTTGGGCAGGTTACGCCAGTCTGGGTTACGGGCCGTGGTGCCATCCCAGGTAAATGTGACGAGGTCGAATGACTCGCCGTAGGGCTTTGGCCGCTGACTTTCTGGATAATGCTCGACAAATAGCAAGCGCACTGGATCGAGTTTGCAGCGATTGACTACTTCGGTAGCAATCAACTCTGCTGCGTTGGTCACGCTCATGCCCACGCCCGTCTCGGAAGCGATCACCAACGGAATGTCCCGGTAAACGGTAATGAAGCAGGTGCTGGGAAAGCGGTTGGGTGCTTTGTATTCAAGGGTGAACTGTTCTTTATTCATGTTGCTCGGTGTAAAGCCCTCCGTTAAAGAGAAAAATGAACGTAGCGTTTACATGCCTCAAGATAACCACACGAATTCTTACATACAAGGTATTGGGTAACTTTTATGTCCGATAAACTTTTCTTATCGGACGTAATGATTTATTAGTAAACTTGCAAGATTGTAAGCCAATTCATTATGAACAGTGATCCCGATCTGGTATGGTCACCAGCCGCCCGATTGACCTTCGAGCGAATGCCCGCCGACGTGCAGGCCGCGTTGCTTGAGGAACTGCCCCGCATGGCCGAGCGATACCGCCCAATCTACCACCAGAACCGACCCACTCACCTTAACAGCGTGGGAACCATCACGCATATGCAAGTACCGGAGTGGAATTTCTGGTTGCGGATAGATACAGGCTATTTAGAGGATGACGGCGAGCCAGACGGTCCGTCGCCACGGCTGTTCGTTAACGAGTTAGATGAACTTACCGAGGCTGAGGTGGACTCGTCTGTAGCCGCAGCCAGAGCGGGTACGTTCCGAACCGATACCACTGGCAAACAGCATATGCTACCTAACCTGTAACGTTGATTCCAGAATGAACACCAGCCTTATATCGACTAAAAGCGACTCGACTTCTGTCCACTCACGCCCAACGCAGGAGGAACTGGCCGCCAAGACGGCGACCTTCTTGCAGAAGGGCCTGGAAGGAGCCGCCAATACCCGTAAAGCCTACCGGGCAGACATTGCCGGGCTGGAAAGCTGGCTACAGGAAAACGGCATGGGCGTTCTGCCTATTGGCCCTGCTCCGCTGGCCGCTTACCTGTCTGATCTGGCCGGGCACCAGAAATGGGCAACCATCAGCCGAAAGCTGGCGGCCATCCGCAAGTGGCACCGGCTACGTAAACACCCGGACCCCGGACACGATGAAGCAGTCCGGTTGGTGATGGAAGGCATCAAACGGAGCATTGGCACCGAGCCGCAGCAGGCTCCTGCTTTTGAAATAGATTCCTATAAACAATCGGTTCGGGCTATACCTCCTACACCGACGGGCCTGCGCGACCGGGCGATGCTACTGGTCTGTTTTGCCGGTGCCTTTCGCCGGTCGGAGTTGGTCGCTTTGGATATCGAGAGTGTTCAGTTTACCCGGCAGGGAGCGGTGTTGAGCTACCGGGGGAGCAAGACCAATCAACACGGTCACACCGAACAGAAAGCCCTCTTCTTCAGCCCAGACCCGGAGACCTGCCCGGTACGGGCCTTGCAGGATTATCTGTCGTTACTAAGTCGTACGACGGGTCCGTTGTTTATTCGCATCCGCAAAGGCGAGCAGATTACAGATGAACGACTTTCGGATAAGCAGGTGGCCCGCGTCACGAAACAGTATCTGGGCGAAGACTACTCGGCGCACTCGCACCGGGCCTCCTTCGTCACCATCGCCAAGCTCAACGGGGCCGACGATTCGCAGATTATGCAACAGACTAAACACCGGACCCGCGCTATGATCGACCGCTACACACGGGTGCAGGAAGTGGTCAAACACAATGCGGCCATGAAGTTAGGATTATAGCTGTCAATGCCTTTTTATACCAATGACGACCGAAACGCTGGGCCAAGATGAATCGGCACTACCAGGGCTACTGCGACGGATGATCGAAGATATCAAAGAGCCGGATTGCTACTATTGGCTCCACACGAACTACTTCGACATCGTGCAACCCACCGATAGAACCGTAACCCGATGGTGCCAGGCTCCCCTGTTCCTCGACTATGATGCATTATGGCATCCAGCTTTTGAGGAAGATGCCATCCTGATCGACGTTATTTTACGTAATCAGCTACCGGCTGTTCACGAGCGAATCCGTATCGAATACGGGCAAATCTGGTCGCTGCAACGCTTGTACAAGAGTCAAAGCACATCCTCTGAATCGGAACGGATGCTTTATCATAACTCGGCCAAATTACGAATGCCGCCTGTAGACGGAGACGACTAACTGGCTTACATCACACTAAAATTTACAACCTAAAAATGTACAAATCTCCCGTAAAACCTATTCCACTTGATGACATCTTTCAATTTATCCAATGCTACAGGGCGTTAGAGCAAATGCCTCTGGAAGACGGCTTTGCTCATTTAAGGGCTATCTCACCTGTTGTATTGGGCGAGGATGAACAGGCCATGAAAGACCTTTGTCAGCATTTTCGTAACCATTGGTATAGCAAACAGCGCCACTTTGGCTCGTTTTACTTGAACCTGCCTCATTATCGCCAAATTAACCTGCTCCATTTTTGGGACATTCGTGATTGGCAGGACGAAGAATACGTGGGTACGGCACTACGAAATCTTGTCTTTCGGCTGACAGGTCGCCCTCCCGCCAAAGCATTGCAACTGCATCAATTGCTTAAATTCTTTGAGAACTACGGCATCAACGAACAACTTACCGAGCAGATAAGATTGACTGAGTTGCCTGACGAGGATAAGAGGTTTGGTAATTCAGCTAATTGGGGCGATTACATCTTGTCGCTGACCAATCCTGAACCTCTACTTCGTCAACTTATTGAGCATGAAGATGAAGCCGGATACGATTTTGGCATACCTCTTTTTTAATTAGAAATAGCAAGATCAATTCAGTATGCGCCATCCTATTGAAAAATACAATCAGATACAGGCCGAGCAATTAGCCCATTTTGCCCCGGAAGAGCGTGAGTTCTGGGCGCGGCAATATCGGATCGGTAACGCAGCCTACTGCTATCAGTATCAATTCAACAACGTAGCTGGCCTAACCGAGCACAGTACCGTCAACGTACCGGAAGATTTGGCCGAATGGCTGGAAGGACAATTGACCGCCAAACAGGAAAGTCGAACAGCAGACGAATTGCTTCAAATCTATTTTGAAGAATATCTGAGTGGTTTACCCAATGAGCGGATTCGCGAGGGCGAACGAACCAGAGGGTTGGGAGAAGCTAAACGGAGTTGGCCATTCCGGCGGTACGTGTTAGAACGAAATGACTTTGGGATGGACGAATTTATGCGTCTGAACCTAAGCGAGGAGGATTACGCGTATTATAAATGGTCCAGTGAACCACTTTGAGCTATTTAAGGACACTAAGTTCTGTGAAGCATTAGACGAGGTGGTTAAAGTACTCCGCCAACGACAGCTCGAGGTTTCGTCTGGCTATTTTTATCCCTGATAACAAATCGGTCGGTGTATTTACGGCGGAATCAGAGCCTACGAAAGAGCATTAATGTAATTTTACTATTTTAGGTTTTCACTTACTAAACATCCCCCTGCTTGGTAATGGCCCTTAGCTGGACTGAAATTAAAGACCGCGCCCTACGTTTCGCCAACGAATGGAAAACAGAAGCATCAGAAGATGCCGAAGCTAAATCGTTTTGGGACGACTTCTTCAACGTATTCGGCGTATCGCGCCGACGGTTGGCCCAATTTGAAAAAGCAGTCGAGCGGCCGGGTCGGAGCAAAGGCTTCGTCGATCTATTCTGGCCAGGCACATTGGTAGTCGAACACAAGTCGCGGGGACGTAGCTTAGATGATGCATACAAACAAGCGGTCGATTACTTCATCGGGCTGAAAGATCATGAACTGCCTCGTTACGTTCTGGTGTCGGATTTCGCCCGTTTCAGGCTCTACGACTTGGAAGAGAAATCGACAGTGGGTAGTGAACGTACCTACCACGAAATACCACTGGCCGAGCTGCACCAACACGTCAAGGAGTTCGGCTTCATGCTGGGTTATCAGAAACGTACATACAAAGAAGAGGACCCAGTCAACATCAAGGCGGCTCAGATGATGGGTAGCCTGCACGACAAACTTAAAGAGGTTGGTTACGAGGGGCACACGCTCGAAGTGTATCTGGTTCGGTTACTGTTCTGCCTATTTGCCGATGACACCAGTATCTTCGAAAAGGGCATCTTCCAGGACTACCTGGCGCAGAACACCCGCGAAGACGGCTTCGATCTGGGGCAGCAGATGGCTATGATGTTTCAGGTGCTCAACTCGCCCACCGACAAACGACCAAAGAACTTAGACGATGCCCTGGCGCAGTTTCCTTACGTCAACGGTAAGCTATTCGCGGAGAACCTGACGATTCCTACGTTCGACCGGGAGATGCGGCAAATTCTGCTCGACTGCTGCGGGTTGGATTGGGGACGTATCTCGCCGGCAATCTTCGGTTCGCTGTTCCAGTCGGTCATGAACCCGGTCGAACGGCGCAACCTGGGGGCGCACTATACCTCGGAGAAGAATATCCTCAAGGTTATCAAGCCGCTGTTTCTGGATGAACTGTGGCTGGAGTTCCAAAGTGTACAAAATGACCGCAAGAAGCTGACGGCTTTCCACAAGAAATTGTCGGGCCTGCGGTTTCTGGACCCGGCTTGTGGCTGCGGCAACTTCCTAATCATTACGTATCGCGAATTGCGGATGCTGGAAGTCGAGGTTATCAAGGCGTTGCAGAAAGGACAGCAGTACGTGAGCGTTAACGACCTTGTGATCGTGGACGTGGACCGATTCTACGGCATCGAATACGAGGAATTCCCAGCGCAGATCGCCCAGGTGGCCATGTGGCTCATCGACCACCAGATGAATATGCGGATATCCGAAGAATTCGGGCAATACTACATCCGGCTACCGCTCCGCAAGTCGGCGACCATCGTGCACGGCAACGCCCTCCGCACTGACTGGCAATCACTTCTGCCTAAACCTAAAGAAGGGGAAGAGCCAATCCGTTACAGCTACATCGTGGGGAATCCGCCTTTCATTGGTTCACGTTATACTTCCGATTTGCAAAAACAGGAGCTAAAAGAAATTTTTGTAGGGGTTGATGGGTCCGGAATACTTGACTACGTATCAGGCTGGTATCTGAAAGCAGCGCAATACATTCATCAGATTGAATCAAAAACTGCGTTTGTTTCAACAAACTCGATCACTCAAGGTGTAGGGCTTTTTCATAAAAGTAGGGATTGAGCGACCTTTGTGTTTTTTCTCCGACCAAAGAGATTCTTCACCTATGATTGCCCAATCCCAAAAAACGAAGTTAGCCGCTACTGCCAGTTTTTGCAAAATCACCTGCCAGATAGCCGCGACAATCGAGGCAAACGCCATGACTTAGCCTTTGTGCTGACTGGATTGCTGTGGGCCTTACTGCGCTCAGGAGGCCAGCTAAGTCTGAGTAAGTTACACCGTTGGCTGGTACGCGAACACGACTGGTTAGTCAAGCAAACTGGACAAGCTAGCAGAAAGCCCATTTCTGATCCACAACTTCGGCGGGTGCTGGCAGGCTTGGACTATACCTGTTATAATACGCTTAACGCGCAGTTTTTTAACTGGTCACAAACCCAAACTGGGGTGTGGTACAGTGTGGATGGCAAAGAACTACGCGGCAGCATCGACTCAGTAGGCGGCCAAAAGCGCGGCCAGGCGATCGTGCAGTTAGTGTGCCATGAAGATAGCCAAGCTCAGTTGATGGGCTATTATGAAGGGGACAAAGAGTCGGAACGCAAGGTGGTCGCTGCTTACTTTAAAGCACTACCCGTGAGTGCGTTAGCAGGTCGTCGTTTTACACTGGATGCCTTGCACCTCACACCTGAGTTGTTGACTTGGCTGCATGGCGGAGGGAGTGGTTATTTAGTCGGAGCAAAAGCCAATCAGGCCCAGTTGCTGGGGCAACTTACGGCCTGGTCCAATCAGGCTGCCATCACTCAATCCATGGAATGGACCAAAGCTCATGGCCGTCTGGAAAAGCGGTCGTATCGGCTCTACCCCTTGCCGAGTTGGTTGCTGGAAGAGCGGTGGCAAGGGGCGGGTTTGTGCACGCTAATTGTGGTGGAACGCCACACTACGCGCTTGAAGGACGGTCAGATCAGGCAAGAGCAGGCCTATTTTGTGAGTAATCTGCCGCATACGGATACAGGCCTATGTCGAGCGATTCGCGAGCATTGGGTGATTGAAGCCGATCACCATGTGCGGGATACGACTGCTGGCGAAGATGGGCTGCGTTGTGGGCATGGGGCTCGGCTTCGGACGGTATCGAGCCTGTTAACGGTTGGGATCAACTTACTGCGTGCTGAAGATCGAAGGGGCAACCTGCGAGCCTACTGGGAAGACTGCACGGCCAGTCGAGAGCGGGCAATGGCTTGTTGGAAACCCAGTTAATCGTTTTATGAAAAAGCCCTGACTCAAGGTGAACAAGTTGGAGTATTGTGGGGAGAAATGTTGAGGAAGTATAATATCAAAATTCATTTCGCCCATCAAACATTCAAGTGGAATAATGAGGCTAAAGGTAATGCGGCTGTGTACTGCGTTATCATCGGTTTTGCAGGTTATGACACTACTGTCAAACATCTGTACCACTATGACGATATCAAAGGCGACCCAACAGTACTAACCGTAAAAAATATCAATCCGTATTTGGTTGAGGGAAACGACGTTATCATTTCCCGTCGGCAAAAACCGCTTTGTGCTGTACCTGAAATAGGTATTGGTAATCAGCCAATTGATGGTGGAAACTATCTTTTCACAACCGAAAAAAAGGAACTGTTCATTATACAGGAACCACAATCGAAAAAATGGTTTCGCCGGTGGTTAGGTTCTGATGAGTTTATCAACGGTTATGAGCGATGGTGTCTTTGGTTGGGCGACTGTCCGCCTGGCGAACTCAGACAAATGCCGGAAGCAATGAAACGGGTGCAAGCTGTTCGTTCAATGCGTTCTGCAAGTAGTAGGGCATCTACAAAGAAGCTTGCAAATACACCGACAAGATTTCAAGTAGAAAACATGCCAAAGAGCAGCTACCTAATTGTTCCTGAAGTTTCTTCAGAACGTAGGCGCTATATTCCGATTGGCTACGAAAGCCCCGAAACGCTTTCCAGCAATCTGGTCAAGATTGTACCGAATGCCAGTTTATTTCATTTCGGCGTGCTGACTTCAGAGATGCACATGACGTGGGTACGTTACGTGTGTGGCCGGTTAAAAAGCGACTACCGATACTCAAAAGACATCGTTTACAACAACTTCCCGTGGCCACAGTCGCCGACCGACAAGCAGGTTAAAGACGTAGAAGCAGCCGCGCAGAAGGTACTCGACGTGCGGGCCTCATTTGTTGGCAGTAGCCTGGCCGATCTCTACGATCCGCTGACCATGCCGCCCGCGCTGGTCAAAGCACACCAGGACCTCGACCGGGCCGTCGACCAATGCTACCGCAAGCAAGCTTTCACTAACGAGACCCGCCGGATCGAGTATCTGTTCGAGTTATACGATCAGTATACGGCTCCGCTCGTAGCTGCGGCAGGAGTAGGCGGGAAGAAAAAGTCTAAAACAGTTAAAAGCCTTGTATAAATCAATTAATCCGTAATCAATAAAGCACTATGATTGTTGATCCAAAACTGTTTTTCAAAACTTATCTCAAAAACTACCATAGGCATAAGGCAATTTATTTGAAAGAGTTGCTCGACAACCTGAGCCGGTATGAAGATGCCATATTGACCACCGATCATCTTCATGAAAACCGGGCGGAGTTACAGCTTACGCTCCGTAGCGATCTTCGGCAGACCTACTTCCACGCAATAGAAACCTTTTTTGAATTGTTCTTCGCTCTAAAGCCTATAAACGGCCACCTCCAGGACGACCAATCGGTAATGGTCAGACTCACGAATGCAAAATGGCAGGACAACTATAAAATGATTCGGGATATAGCCGAAAACGACGCTGCTTTGAATTTTCTGGACGAGCAAATCACCTTCCAAGGGCACACAATCAGCGCAGCCCACTATTTATTCTATCCCTGTATCTCCCCAACCGGTAAGTTACCAGAGGATCTTTTTAAGCACATCCGGGAAAGCCTTGACGCGGCAAAATACGGGATTCGCATGATCGCGTCGGACTTCATTGACCGCGAGGAATACAACGCTTATAAACATGGTCTTCGGTTAATACCGGCTTCGCAGAAGCTGATGCTGGCAGACCCGGAGACAATGGAAGTCCGCATCGAGTGGGACATTAGTCAGTCAATGTCGTACTACGTAAAAGCTAAGAAGCCGGGCAGTGTGCGAATTGAAACGAAACTGTTTGATTCGGAGCGTGACTTTAAAATGACCCTTTTCTGCGCAAATCTCATCTACAACATGGTTTACTACCGTCAGGTGATGATGTACAAACCTGACGACGAAACCACCCATTTTGCCATTCACTTCTTCGATAAAGAAGGGATTGAAGACTGCGAGAAAATCAACGTATCCATTCAGAATCTTGTTTTTTCTTTTGAGCAGACCGATTAATTGGTGCTAACACCGTAACTAATTCCGATCATGGCAAAATCATTTCTAAACGGGCTGTTCAGTCTTATTTTAGGCCAAGCCGAAGATAAAGCCCGTTCCGTGTCAGAAGAATACCTGACAACCGGCCGTCAGGGGCGTTCAACGACCCTAAAGATTCGGCACTCAGTCGAGACTATCTTAGAGAAACACCGGTACGCCAAGATTGGCAAGACCGTACAACCTGCCAAACGGTTCCAGGCAACTGACTACCGGGAGTATCAGACGATGTATCTGGTGTATAAGACGAGCAGCGATGCGTTCATTTGCCACTACGAGTCCTACTTCATCAAGGCATTTGCCCAGCGGCTCGATAACAAGCACGAAAACAGTACCGGTCGCCTGGCACAGATCAACGGCATGAACTACCTGTACGTTGTAGTAGCGGATTAAACCCGCGCTTTAACTATGAACTGTGTTAACGAGTCAAGCATTTGGCAAAGAAAATTTTGTCGGCCGCTCGGCGGTCCGATTGTAATCTTTCTCAAAGCTCCTCCCTGATTTAGCAATGGCGAAGGCCTGTTTGAGCAACTTGTTAGCGACCGCCATCAATGCCTGACGCTTGGCTTTACCCTTCTGCAACAGCCGCTCATACAAGGCTTTGGCGGGCGCATTGAAGCGCATGGCTGACCAGGTAGCCATATAAATGGCTTTGCGAACACGGGCGGTGCCCATCTTGCAGATGCGGGCCGGGCGGTTGATCGACTTGCCCGACTGGTGAATCCGCGGAGCCAGCCCCACATAGGCAATAAGCTGTTTGGCTGTGGCGAAGCCCGCAAAGCCCTGAGTCAAGCCGATGAGCAGCATCGCTGTCTTGGGGCCGATACCGGGAATAGTTTGTAGGCGTTCAAACAGATCGCCATGATGTTGTTCAACCAGCCGACGCAATTCGGTCTCCAACTTGTCGATTTGGGTTTGTAACTGGGTCAGCATCGTTGTCAGCCCTGCATCGACTAAGTCAGTTTTGACCACTTGCCGCTGTTGTTGCTGGGCAAAATTATCCAGTGAACGGTACTGCTTGTTGAACTGATTGAGCAGGGCGAAGAGTTGGCGAATCTGTTGACTATGAGTTGGTTGTGGTTGCCAAAGAGGTGGTCTCATCTGCTGACCGTACGCCGACAGCAACCGAGCATCGGCGGCATCGGTTTTAGCCCGGCGTAATTGCATGGCCCCGTAGTGGTTTAGGCTCAGGGGGTTGATGACCGAAACAGGGATGCCCTGCTGATGGAGGAAACTGGCCAGTCCTAACGAGTAAACACCGGTATACTCCAGGATACAATGGGCCTGGGGCGGCAACAGGGTCTGTAGTTTTTGCCAGCCTGTTTCGTCGTTGGTCAGGGCAGCATGGGCCTGATCAGGCCAGTAAGCGTCAAACGTATCTTTGGCCATGTCCAGGCCCACATAAATCGTTTCCATGAGCGAACTGATAACGAATTGATTAAAGGTGACGAGTCTGCTGCAGGGCCCTATCAATCTTGAAAGCAAGCTCGAAGCCTACGCGGCCCGGCCCATTGAACTGTTCAAGGTTTACAACAAAGTGACAGCCGGGACTTACATAGTTTACAGTCTTGGTGGACCAATGAAAACGAATAGTCTTGATCCGGCTGTCGATCAACCCGTCGGTTGAGGTCTTGACCAAACAAAATTTGCTTTAGACAAACTTAAGATGGAAAACAAGCAGCGTGAGGAAACGCAATATGCCAAAAACATAAAGGGGGAAGAGTTTCATATTTCTGAGGTAGAACGGGGCCGTAAGGGGTACTACTGCATCGACTGTGAAGGGGAGATGGTAGCCTGCCACAGCGATTATGATAGAAGCTGGTACTTCAGGCATCACGTTACCGACGTCAAGATCGAACGCAAATGCACGTTCTCAAACGAAACCTACCGGCACCGAATCGCTAAAGATATCCTACAGCGCATCAAGCAAATCAAGGTGCCGGCCATTGACAAATACGCGCCCAAAGGCACAGACGGTATGATGCGGCTGAAAGAAGCCCAAGTAATTCATGGCCATACAGTCGGCATCGAATACCAATTTTATGAAGATGAAGCCGGCCAAATTCGGTGGATGAGCAAACCAGATTGGGAAAGAACCGAGCCATCCAAGAAGAAGCGGCACATCATCCAGCCCGACGTAACCTTCTTCGACCATCATGGAAAGCCAATTCTGTTCGTCGAAATAGTCGCCACACACAAACCCGATGAAGAAAAGCTACTGAAGTTAGAGCGGCTGTGCATCGACACTGTATCTGTCACTATACCCAAGGAGTCGGCCACGGCCATTGAACAGATTTTTTACCATACCGACCGGACCAAATGGCTTTACAATCATGAAGAACGAACCGCTCGATACGTATCAGTTTCCGGTAGAAATACAAAAGAGGTACCACCGATTGATCAACTCCAAAGACGACTTCTTGAGGAGTCTGTCAACTGCCGAGCGACGGAGATTGGAAACCTTATACGCGCAATTGAACGCTGCCTGGAAAGTGAACAATACCGAGCAGTTGAGCAGCACCTTAACGCGGAAATATCACGCGTTACGGACATCGCAGCACGAGCTGAGCAACAACTGCTCAGCCTTCAGGCATCGCACCAGAAACGACTTGAAAAAACGGTTCGTGGCCGCTTACTCCCACTTGCAAAAGCGGCAAGAAGAGTGTCGTCGGCGGAGCGAGCAGTTAAAGCAAGACGTAAGAACCTGGAAAGCCGATATCATAAAAAAAGATATGAACTGGTCCGCGCAGAAGCGGAATATCGACCGGACTGCCAGGACGAACTTGAGCGAATTGCAAAGAATCTCGTCGAACTTGGAGCAGGAGACGGCTCGATACCAGAACGCCAAGAACAACTTGCAGCAGAAACAGCAAGAACTGACGAACGAATTGGAGAAGCAAAACGAGCAACAGCAGAAGTTCTACGACGAACAGAAGCGTTGCCAGATGAATTCCGACAAGCTGAGGTTAGCATGGTCCAAACGTATCGCCAGCAAAAAAAGGCTGTCGGAACAGATTTTAGACGACAAGCGCAGGCAGATGAAGAAGCTGACGGACGAGTACGAGCGGAGCTTAGAGAACGACACGAAGGCTACCGAAGAGCAGTGGCTAAAGCAGTTACGCGAGCAGATGGCGAACGAACTGAGCGACTGTCACCTCGAATTATTGAACTGGTTAAGGCAAGGGGACTTATCGTCGATACATCGCCGAAGTACGCTACTTTCCAAAGAATCCGAACAGCTTACGAGGCTCTTAAATCAGGGACTTATAAGAGTTGGCATCAGCCTTGATAGCTTTTTAGCAATGTCAGATGCGCAAGAGCACGTTGCAGGCTCGTAACCTGTAAGCAGCTATCCTATCACTTGAAATCTAACCTTTTTGATGAGCGGACTTATACGACAGTTCGACCACTCCGATCCTGGTGACGAGACCCTCCGAAACTTCCGTTATCAGTTCGGGTATGGTGCCATTTTGTTGCTAGCTGCCCTCCGAAGCGAAAAAGACTACGTTTCGATGTGGTGTGAGCATTTTGAAGACATGGTCTGCGAACGGGTCGATGGCCTATTCGACTGTTATCAAATCAAAACCAGTACACCCGAAAACGGCCATTTGCGATTAACTACCGATTCGGTTAGAAAGTCAATTAAGCGATTCGTTGCTTTGCAAAGTCGATTCGGAGACGACATAGCGACGATGTTTATCGTCTCCAACACGGAGTTTTTGGATACTGAGCAGGCAGATAAAATTACCGCTTGTCCGGGTCGTCTGCTGGGAGCGATACGTGCTGCGGCCAAAGTTGATGGCATAGATACCGTGTTCATGCAGGCGTTTAATGCCCTGAAGAATTATTGTGAATGCGATGCCGATAGTTTGTTTACCACGCTTAAAAAAGTGGATCTGTGCGTTGGCCCCAGCCGCCAAAGTTTCGAGACAGACATCGCCCACACCCACGTACCCAGGGTGAAAGGATGTGAGAATTGTACCCCCAATACGCTGTCCGCAATTGTAGATGATCTGGTCGGCAAAGTATTCCGAGCTTCTTCGTTAAAAATTGGCGATCCCGACGTGCACCTGCACACCTATTTCAGTCGCACCGAGATCGACCCCCGCCTGTTGGGGAAGCGTATCTTCATCGAGGAGGCCGACTCAATCATTAAAAAACACACCGCCAGCCACTTTAGGTACGTGCAGGGGTCTGGGTCGCTGGTCGTCGCCGATGGCAATCGCGACCTTACAAAATTGGCTAAAAAGCTTTCTAAGGGTGGTCTTGATGACTACATCGCTACGATGCAGCGCAAAGCACTGGCCACCGAAAAACGCTTACTCGAAGCCCCTCCAGAAAAGCTTTCCGACCTTATTGACCAATTAGAAAGCGTAGTCCAAGGCGAGTGTGACGAAGCTCATTTGGAAGCTAAGTATGACGATAGACCAACCGGTGAGATAATGCTGAGGACTGTTCATAAACGTCTTCGGACAATAGCCGAGCAGCGGCCTGCCGATGTGTTCGGGGAACCTTATGATACATTGGTCGGCTTTGCTGGCTTATTAACCAGCGATTGTAAAGTGTGGTGGAGTGAGAAGTTTGATATCAATCTGTGATGGCTATGAGTCTACGTTTACTAAAAGCAGCGGCCACCACTGAAAACATGGACGATTTTCACCTAAGTCGGCTTCTGCTCCTGCTCAGAGCGTTCGATACACCCAGAAAACGGCACAGTATCCAGGGCATTATGAAGCTGGCTAAGTTCGATTTTCTGTTGCGTTATCCTACCTGCCTGAAACGAGCATTGGAGTTCGTTGAAAAAAGCGAAGAATTAGCCCAGTTAGGGGATTTTGAAACGCTTAGTGTAGAAGCAAAAATGATTCGGTTTCGATATGGCCCGTGGGATGGACGGTACCGACGTTGGATTGGTCTTTTGGCTGCGAGAGGATTAGTCGAAACTTACCTCGAGAAAAATACCATCTATGTCACGATTACTGACAAAGGCAAGGCTGTTGCCGACCTTTTTAGTCAGGAGGAAGAATTTCAACTGATTGCACAGCGCAGCCAACTGATCTACAAGCATTTCAATAAATTATCCGCTACCGGTATTAAAGATTTTATCTACTCGGTTTTCCCAGAGATAAAGACGATTAAATGGGGCGATGAAATACAGCTATGAAGTTTTTCTTAGACGCACTAACCCTACGTTTCAAACTCTCAACTGAGGTTATCGAGTTTAGCCGGTTATCTTACTTCTACGGCCAAATGGGGGCTGGCAAATCCAGTATTGCCCGCTTGGTCGACTATTGCTTAGGAGGAAGATTAGATCTCACACCAGCCTTTCAGCAGGAATTTGTGAGTGCTGGCTTAACACTACATATTAATAATAAACCTGTATTCATCTATCGTCAGCGTGGCTCCGATCAAGTAGAGGTTTCGTGGGGCGAGCCAGGAAGCGAAAGCACCCTCTTCTTACCGACTCGTGCTGCGAATGGCGAAGTATTGGCAGAAACGGGCGTAGAAAATCTCTCTGACCTGATTTTCCACATTGCTGGTGTTGTCCCGCCACGTGTCCGAAAAAGTAAATTATCTGAAGACAGTGAGCTAATACGGCTCAGTTTAAGGGATTATCTATGGTATTGTTACCTTGACCAGGATACCATCGACAGTGCCTTCTTCCACTTAGAAGCCGAAGCGCACACCCAGAAACGGCTAAAAAGCAGGGATGTGATGCGGTCAATTCTTGGCTACCACCAAGAGACCGTTGCCCAGTTGGAAGCTGAACTACTTCGGGTACGTGAATCAAAGAACACCTTTCGTTCGGCTGCCAAACTTCTAAAAGAGACATTGACTGACAACGACGTTACGTCCCAGGAAGAAATAAAGGAAAAAGTAGCTGCGTTAACCAAAAACTTAAGCGATGTAAAAAAGCACATTAATATGCTACGGGCTGACATTCAACGGCAAAACGTACCACACATCGTTGACAGCTTAAAAGAAGATGGCAGACGATTGTCATTAGAGCTGGAAAAAACAAAGGACGCAATCCAAGCCGTCAACAAACTTATTGATGACAACACGGCCCATCTGAATGAGATTAAATCACTGAAAATTAAGTTTCTGCGGGGAGTGTCAGCCCGTTACGTATTAAGTAACGTACAGTTCGAGTCTTGCCCTCGATGCACCCAAACCCTCCCGGCGCGACCAGTGAACATCTGCCCTGTATGCAATCAGGAGGAGCCTTCAGTAGAAACCAGTAAAACGGATGCATCGCTGATCCAGAAGGACGCAGATTCAAGAATTAGTGAACTGTCCGAGATTATCGAAAATTATGAACTCCAAGTACGTCGGCTATACACGTATCAAGATGAACAAATAACCGCTAAACGGCTCATTGACAGAAAGATTATTGATGAGATGAACCGGTACGATTCTGCCTATCTGGCCTCTGTCTTAGAGTATGAACGTCGTAGTATTGAAATAGAACAGAGTATCAAGGAATTTACCCGAACGCTTCAACTTTTCAAGAGGGTGGATGAACAGCAGGCCCGTGCGAACCAATTGGAGGTTAGAGAGAAGAACATTCGTGAACAGCTAAAGGAAGCGCGCATTGCAGCCGAAAAGGATATACAAAACATTCGCAAGTTGGAGCGATACTTTCTGGAGTATCTTATCAAAGCGGGCGTTCCAGGAATTCGGATCGAGGACAAAGTCCAAATCTCAACATCAACCTTTCTACCTTTGGTAGCTCCTGAGGGCGGTGACGATGTTGCGGTCACGTCTTTCAGCAACTTAAGCAGCGGGGGCAAAAAAGTACTTTTTAAATGTTGCTATGCTCTGGCAATACATCGGTTAGCGATTGAAACGAATGCCTCACTTCCTACTTTTCTCATTATTGACTCGCCTATGAAAAACATTAGTGAACGCGAGAACGCAGAGGTATTTCGTCAGTTTCATGATCTGGTGTATGACCTGGCCGCAACGGACCTAATTCAAACGCAATTTATTTTGATTGATAAAGAGTATTGTGAACCTGATGAAACCCTTCAGCTATCTGTCTCACAGCGGCATATGACCCCCGATAATGATGACTACCCTCCACTGATCAAGTATTACAGAGGGCATTAGTACGGTGTGATGCGTAGGGCTTTGACCATACCGAAACGTAGTTTAAGTAGAAGCTGAAGCATCGGTAGTCCTCTTTATTTACACAATTCGCTAAAGCGAGGTTCTGACACCAGAATTACTGAATTTCTTTCCCAAATTCTGGCAAAATCCCCATATATTTGCCAGAATTTGGAACAAAGCTGTTGTCGCACGAACTTATCCATACGGCCCTACGTAAGCAGTTTGGCAAGCAAGAAGCCATTCCCAAAGTCGCCTTGATTGACTTTCTCAGGGAACACTCCGGCAATGCCAAGCCCTCAACGCTCGCCTGGCGGCTACACGAGTTGACGCAGGCAGGAATTCTGACTCGAATCGGATACGGTCAGTATCAACTGAATGATCGCCCGATCTATGGGCCTGACCTATCGCCTACCCTTCGCAAAATAGGCGACCGCGTTAAAGCGGAATTACCTTTTACGACTTGCTGCGTTTGGGATACTCGGATACTGGCCGATTTCATGATTCAGCAACCGATGAGCTTTCTACAACTCATTGAAGTGAACAAGGAAGCCGTTTCGTCGGTCTATCAACTTCTGCAGGAACAGCCCGTGCGGATTGACCGAAAAAATCCGGCAGTGTACCGCTATGACGATTGGCTACTGCTCAGTCAACGCGGGCTACCGTCGCCGAACCCGATCATTGTCAAACCGCTGATCACCGAGGCCCCTGTACAGCAACAGAACAAGTACACAACAGCACCCTTAGAGAAGGTTCTTGTCGACTTGATAGCTGATAGTGAGTTGTTTTTTGCTTATCAGGAGGAGCTACCCTATATCTTTCAAACAGCTTTTGCCAAATTCATCATTAACCGCGACAAGCTTCGGCGCTACGCCCGGCGACGCAACCGGGTGGACATGTTGGAGCAACTGTTGCGCCAAGTACTACCTACCAGACACTAACATGATTCTTGAAGAAACCTTTACCCGCGACTGGCTGGTCGCCGTTGCCAAACGTTTCCCGAAAAACGTCGATCTGAAACTGTTGGAGAAAGTGGTTTGGGCGTTGAAGTTGCTGGAACAACTTCAGCTACAAGGTTTATCGTTTGTTTTTAAGGGAGGTACGTCGCTCGTGCTTCACTTTGAGCAGCCACGTCGGTTTTCCATTGACGTGGACATCATCATGCCTGATCCACCGGCGAATCTCACCGACTATTTTGACGCGATTGTGGGTAACGGTGCTTTTTTGAAATGGGAAGATGATTCGCTACGAGCTTCCCATGCAGGGGTGCCGGTGGGGCACTTCAAATTTTATTATACGAGTGCGGTCGATCCGCAACACACCCTCGAACCCATTCTGCTGGATATTCTTTTCGCAGAAGCCAACTACCCTCACATCGTTCAGAAGGCCATACAGCATCCCTGGATACGTACAGGTGAACCGCTCACAGTTGTGCGACTCCCTGACACCGATAGTTTGTTGGGTGATAAATTAACGGCTTTTGCTCCGAATACAACGGGCATACTCTACACCAAACAGCGTCCTGCCGAAATCATCAAACAGCTTTTCGATGTAGGGTTGTTATTTGACGTGGTCACCGATCTGCGGATAGTTGAGCAGTCTTTCAATCATACGGCTCAGGAAGAGATTGCTTACCGTCGGCTAAACATCACCCCGACCGATGTGCTGACCGATGTAGCAGACACGGCCATGTTGATTACAAGACGGGATGACAAAGACTACCGCTTTATCCAATTGCAAGAAGGGATTCGGCGGCTGGCCAGTTTTGCCATTGGAACGTTTACTATCGAAGGGGCTATTCTGGCTGGGGCGAAAGCGGCCTATATTAGCAGACTACTGTCTGAAGGAGCTACAGCGTTACGTCGCTATAAACAACCAGGCGACATTACCGACTGGCAGCTTTCCGACCCTACAGTGAATCGACTCAACAAGTTAAAAAAGTCGCAACCGGAAGCGTTTTATTACTGGTATCTGGCTCTTGCCTAAGCCCGCCCTTTCACATACGTTTCCAAAGCCTCGCGCACGATGTCGCGTATCTCAATGTCTTCTTCGACCGAAATCCGGCGAATGGCTTTGTGTAGGGCTTTGGGGACTTTCGTATTAAGCTGAACCAGATCATCGACGGGTGCCGCGCTTGGCTTAGCCGTTGCTCTCGGTTCAGATGTCGTAACGGGGTTTACTTCCTGAATAGGAGCTTTGGGCGGTTCGTTTTTCAGCTTATCAGCCAGGCGGGCCTGCCGTTCTTTAAGGGTCTCTGCCATGATGTCGCGTGGTTAGAGTTGTTCAATGATTTCATCGGCCAGGTCGGCCATTTCCTCGTGGGCTTTGCTGTCTTCCAACTGCACAATCCCCCCGGCAATGACCGACCGAATGTAGCTGACCCGTTCATGAATACGGGTTTTCAATGTCGGAATCGGGTAGGCATCCAAAATGTCCTTGATCTCCCGGTTCATCGACGTGCGGGGCTTCACCATGTTCAGCACGATGCCGGCGCGTAGGTTGGGGTAAGCCTGCTGCGTCTCCTGGAGCAGTGCCATCGTTGCTTTCAGTGCCATCGCATCAAGGTAGCTGACCTTCGTTGGCACCAGGACAAAATCAGAAACGGAGAACAGTTCGGAGAGCTTGCTGGTCAGATACGGGGGCGTGTCGATCAGCAGCACGTCTAACTCAGGATAGTTGCCTTCCTGAAGAGCCTCGTAACTGATGAGGGTGATACCATCGAGAAGCGTATCCAACCCCTGTACGCTGCCTTGCAAGTCGGTATCAACGATACCCACCCGCTTGATATCTTTCAGGTAAAAGGCCAGATTCAGAGCCAATGTGGTCTTACCCACTCCGCCTTTCTGATGCGCTACAGTGATGATTTTCATGATAAAGTCACCGGGTCAGTTGTAGCAGCAAAAATGGAAAAAAAAGTGAAATAGTCAGCTATCCAGATAGCCTAAAAATAGAAAAGTAGTTAACTATTTGACTACTCAGCTTATAATCAACGAGTTTTTATGCCGCTTGTAATGTTTAGCGACAGCCAGAAGCTACCTAATTAACCAGAGATAGAACCCGTTCAACAGTGAAAATACCCACGACGCGCTGGGTTGTTGAGAAAATATCAGACGCTTTCACCGGAGTGTACTGTCCAGCCTTGGGCGTACCAATCACAAATTGATAAAGCGTAATCGGAAACGAATAGGTAATCTGCTTACCACCCGCCCCGCCAACGTTGCGATCAATCAACGTCATGGCGTTGTAGTCGGTGAGAATGTCTTTCTTGATGGTAAAGTACGTGCCTCCACCTGATTTCGCATCTACGGCATATGTACCCAGGTCGAGCTGATCGTACCGCCCGGCGGTACCGTCGCCTGTCAGTGAAAACTGTACTGAATCACCTTTAGCCTGCACCTCCACCATATAGCCACTGCCTTTGATCTGTCCCCGGCTTTCGGTGTAGCCATTATCCAACTGAAGCCGGACACAGGTATAGCTGCCACTGAGCCGAACGGCGGGAGTAGCAGACTGCTCATTTTGAACATCGGCAGTTGATGGAGCGTCGGTGTGGGAAGGTGAGCAACTCAGTAGGAAACTAAAGAGGACAACGAGAGCAAGTAAGGCTGAAAAGCGATTTAGTAAAGTAAGCATATTGGATAAACAGGATAAAGCTGTATGTAAAGGTACGACTGTTTCCAAATTATATGAAATGACCACTGTGACGTAAATTTTAAAGCAGTACCCTTGTTCAATTGACAAAGAATAACATACTGAATATAAGGGTAAACAAAATTTTATAAATAAAATTTTGTTTATTTTTATTTAATTAATTAAACATTTATATAATCTTTGCAGGGTCATCTGGCCGGAGACAGAACCTTTCAAAACATACGTTATATGAAACGAATCAACGCCGTAGGGCGCGTAGTACTCCTCGCTGCCTTAACGACAACCACAACGTTTGCCCAGACCGTAGACCAAACCAAAGGGATTGGAGCCGGCGTTCAGGTGCTCACGCAGACGACCAGAGACCTACAAGAATACTTCCGGCCAATGACCACCGTCATGTACGTGATCGCGGCCATCGTCGGGATTTTTGGGGCCTTTCGCATTTACTCCAAAATGCAGGCGGGGGACCAAGACGTACAAAAGTCAGCCGTCAACTGGGGCGGCTCGGTACTGTTCCTGCTGGCCTTTGCTGCCATTCTGCAAGCCGTGTTCTTCCAGAACGTATAAACGTGCGCCAAGCATGAATCAACTTAAAACAGGCCTTTTGCTGGGCTGCTGCCTGATGGCTTACGCGGGCATGGCGCAGGACGTAAACCTAAATGGCAGTGTGGCCACGCACGTAGGTATTGACTCGCAGTTTACCAATCCAATCCTAAGCCGGATGCCTACGTTTCTCAAATTCGTTTGGGCGGTGTGCGGCCTGATGGCCCTAATTGGAGGATTGCGTATCTATGCGCGGGTGCAGGCCGGTACGGGCGATTTTGCTTTAGAAACCTGGCGGTTAGCGTCAGCCGTGATTGGTATAGGGGTTGTTGCTCTGTTTCTGCAAGGATGGGTGAGCTACCGGATGCCTGGCGTTACGGCGGCTCGCTTCGGTATCGACAAAGTGCTGTTTCGGGGCGGTGAAGACAACTCCGAGGTGACCGATACGGCACCGGGTAACGTAGCGGCTACTCCGTACCTGCCCGGTCAGGATGCGCGCCTGGACTCGATTCGCAACTATTACCGCACAGCGTCTGACTCACTGCGCGAGCACACTCGATGATTCTGCTATACGACGAATTTCAGGCCTACGGTCAGATCAAATCCATTGGTTTATGGCTCTGCGCGTTGGCCGCCGTGATAGCGGGGTTCCGCATTTACCAGACCTGGAACCGGGGCGAAGATGTCGAAGGGCCGTTGGTACTGTGGCTGACCAGTATCGCCTTCTGTGGCGGTGCGGTCTATGGGGTAGATCGCTTCATTCTGAGCGGTGCGTTCTCGTCTTCGTTCGGGGGAAGCGATTACCTCGCCCAGCAATACACGCAGTCGATGGCCATTGAGGGCAACCGGGCGGCTCTGCTACTGGGCATTGTGGTGGCGATCATCGGCCTGATTCGGGTGTTCCAGAAGTTTCGGCGGGGCGACGACGACCTCTACGAATTCATGTTCAAGTGGTTTGGCTCATTGGCTTTCCTGTTCCTGATGAGTTCCATTATCTCAGCCATGCTATGAAGTCTTATTCTATTTACCGTGGAGTCGATAACGAAATTGAGTTTCGGGGCCTGCGCGGGCAACACTTTTACTACGCAGCCGCCGGGCTGATTGCCTCCGTCTTCGTGACGCTGTTCAGCTACATCGTGGGCCTACCCATTTTATTGGCTATTCTGCTGCTGGCTCTGGGGGCGGGGGGTACGTTGACCTGGTGCTTTACCCAACAAGGCCGTTACGGTCGGTGGGGAGCCATGAAGCAAAAGGTGCAGCGGCTCAAGCCCTCGTTTGTGTGCCAATACCAATCATTCAACCGGCTGGTGCCCGTGCGCCAGCACACGACCCGTAAAGCACGATGAAGAAAAAGAAGGCACTTACTGACCTCTTCCCGATTCTCTGCATCGACGGGCCGACGGGGTTTATCGTATCCAAAAACGCCGACATCACGATGGCGTTCGAGTTGCAGGCACCAGAAATCTTCGCGGTATCCGATACCGAATACGACGCGTTGCACGATGTACTTGTTCGCGCGGCTAAGGTGCTGCCTGTGGGCTATATGGTGCATAAACAAGACCTGTTCATCGAAGACGTATATACACCTGCGTTCGAGAGCGAGTTTTTGCGCTCGTCTAACTACATGGTGTGGGAAAACGAGCGGCATTTCAGCGACCGGCCGTACCTGCGCCACCGTTGTTATCTATACGTGACGCGCCCGGCGACCCCTCCCCTAAAGCGCACGAGCGGGCAGTCGTCGCTACTCAAGCGACACCTGGTGCCAAAGGAAATGCAGGAAAGCCGCACGTGGGCGGAATTTGGCGACGTAGTGAATCAGTTTGCGGCCATCGTTCAGGATTCGGGCAAGATGAAACTGCATCGGCTAACGCCTAACGAACTCCTCGACAATGGTGAACAAACGGGGCTGTTTCAACGCTACTTTTCGCTGTCATTAGACGACCCGACGCTGCACGACATCGACCTGACGGACGGGCTGACGGTAGCCGGGCAACGTACCTACACCTACACGCTGTCGGAGTTGGACGACTTCCCTAATGAGGTGTACAACTCCGCCCGGCTGGAGCAGTTTTCGACCGATAGCAGCCACTTCCCCATTTCGACCGGTTCGGCACTGGGGATGCTGCTGCCTTTCAATCACATCTACAACCAGGTACTACTGATTGAGGACGGCCACGCGCTGACGAATCAATTGGTGAAAGAAGTAAAGCGGCATACGTCGTTTGCGGCCTGGTCGAAGGAAAACGAGGTGAGTATTCGCTCGAAGGATGCGTTTATGGATGAGGTTAAAGACCGGAACCGGCGGGTGGTGCGGGCGCATTACAACGTGCTGGTGTTTCACCGCGACCCCGATGTGGCCGATACCTACCGTTCACAAACGGCTGCGGCTATCTCGAAACTGGGTTTCAAGCCGAAACTGGCCAGCCACGATGCGGAGACGCTGTTCTGGTCGTGTATCCCCGGCAACATCGCCGAGATTGGGGCGGATAACTTAGCGACCTGTTTTCTGGAAGAAGCCACCGCGCTTTGGAACACGGAGACCAACTATCGGGATGATTTCTTTTGCAAGAACGGGCTACTGCTCACCGACCGCTTTGGTCGCCCGTGCATGGTGGACCCGTTCTTTGGGCCGATGGAGCGGGGCATCATCGCCAACCGCAACTTCATGGTCGTCGGACCGTCGGGGTCGGGTAAGTCGTTTACCATGAACAACATGGTGTTCTACCTCCTCAGCCACGGGATGCACATCAGCTTAGTCGATGTAGGCGGCTCCTATAAACGGCTCTGTGCGCTCATGGGGGGCCGGTACGTCACCTACGAACCCGACAATCCGATTGAGTTCAACCCCTTCTACAGCCGGGATTTGGACCCCGACGAGGAGACGAAGGACGCGCTGGCTAACCTGTTGATGGCCCTCTGGAAGAAAGACGGTGAACCCGCTACAAAAGCCGAGGAAGTGACCATCGCTAACATCGTGCACGAGTATTACGGAGCCATGCGCCGGGCGCGGGAAGCGGGTGACGAGCCGTTCACCTGCTTCGATAGTTTCTATGAGTTTACGCGGGATACGTACCCGGCCATTTTCGCCCGGAACATGGGGTCGGAGCGGGAGTTCAATCTGAACAATTTTCTGTACGTGCTTCGCCCGTTTCACGCCGACAACCAGTATGGTTACCTGCTCAACTCACGTCGGAACATCGACCTGATGGAACTGCCCTTTGTGGTATATGAGTTGGATAACATCAAAGACCACCCCGTCTTGTTTCCCATCACCACCATCATGATTATGAACACCTACGTGCGTAAGCTATTCAGTGTCAAGGGTGTGTTGAAGATGCTGATCATCGAAGAAGCGTGGAAAGCGTTGGCGAAGGAAAACTTCGCGCACTTCCTCCGCTGGTGCTCGAAAACGGTACGGAAGCATTTGGGGTCGCTGGGTGTGGTAACGCAGGAGGTGGATGATCTTGTTGGTAATCCGATTGTCAAGGATGCCATTATCAACAATTCGCCCATCAAGTTTCTGCTGGACCACCAGAACTACGAAAAGCGGTTTCCCGAAATCATGCAGACGTTGTCGTTGTCGGAAAAACAGGCGGATATCATTCTGAGCATCAACAAAGGCAAAGACCCGAACCGCCCGCCCTACAACGATCTGGCCTTGCTGCTGGGTGACTATTGTAAGGTGTACGGGCTGGAAGTCAGCCGCACCGCCTACGGTACGTTCACCACCGAGCGGTCGGAGGTAGAACAGATAAACGAACTGGCGAAAGTGGCTTACGGCAATGATTTAGAGTCGGCTGTAAAGGGCTGGGCGCGGGGCGAACGGGCCGGGGGCTACCTGCCCGTCAATGCGCAGGGCGTACCGATGCTCCATCCCAACGGACGGGCACCCAAGCCGGTGAACGGGGCCACGCATTACTCAAAGCCGTAGCCCCGAACAGACCAACACATTTTTTACAACAAACCAACCGATGCAAACCAACCGACTTATGCGGGTGGCCGGGCTACTGCTTTGCCTGTGCCTGGTCCCTCCCGCCCTTCAGGCTCAGTTTGTGGTGAGCGACCCCATCCATACGGCGGTATCGAACCTGATGTCGCTGATTCAGAAACCGTCTTTTAAAACGATGGTGGATGCTATCGAGAAGCTGAAGAAGGTGAAAGGGGCCGTGCAGAGCTACCATCGGGGTCAGCAACTGATTCAGACCGTGCAGCAGACCACCCGGACGCTGCAAAGTATGTCGACCGTCATCAGCAAAGACGGGCATATTTACCCGGCGGAGTACGCGCTAATTGCCGACGACCTGAGTTCGATGGGTACCCACGCCAATGATATTCTGAAAGATATGCGGCAGGGGTCATCGCAGAACCTCTTCGAGATGAACGATCAGGGCCGGATTGAGTGGATTTTCCGGGCCTACGAGAGTGCCAAGAAGTTTCAGGGATTGGTGAACAACTACTATTACAAGGTGCGGGGGCTATCGCTGCGCCGGGTACGTTCACAAAAAGACTGGCAGATGACCAGCCGTCTGTACGCGATGGCCGAGCCAACCCTGAACAAACAGGGCAGCTACCAGGAGGTGCAGTTCATGCTGGGCGAGAAAGGGTATGACGACGATTACACCGACCGCAGCAAATCGGCTCTTGACGAAGAAACCATCGCGCAGCAGCAACGGCAGAAGCAGGCCGAGATCGACCGGAAAACAGCCCTGATGCAGGAGTGCCAGGACCGGCTTCAGATTGCTGACTTGCAGGGAGAACAGCAGGCATTCGCCGAGATGAAGTTTCTGTACCCGCCCTATTTCGATCCCGAAAAGAAAGGCAAACCAAACGGATACGTTGACCCCCACGACGGGCATATCATCTCCGATGAGGAGTTCGGGATTCTGGTACGCATTCGCGGCCGACAGATAGCCGCCGACAAACGGGCCGCCATTCAGCGCGAGTGCCAGGAAAAGATGAACAGCAGCGGAGGATAAGCGACTGACTTAGAAGCTACGCACGTACCAAATCACTTACATCTTATGCTATTCGACGCGTACAAAACATTGCTGGGCCTTTACGCCGACATGACGGCTTCGACGATGGACATCACAGCCCTCATCGAAGCCAAGATTCGGGCAGTAGCGGGCATTGGCGCACTGGTCTATATCTTCTCACGACTTGTTCCGCAGGTGATGCGGTCGGAACCGATTGACTTCTTTCCGTACCTGCGCCCGTTTATGCTGATGGTGCTTATTGGCCTTTCACCCCGTATCTGCAACGGCATCGACAAATTGGGAGAAAGCATCCGCTCCGCCGTGGAGCGGCAAAACGGCACCCTCTACGAGAAGATTGCCGAGCAAACCAAACTCCTCCAACAGACCGTGGATGCCAAGTGGCAGGAGATCGGCGAACATCCCGAACTGTTCCGGCAGGTTGACCCTTCGTTCGATCCCGACGCGTTCGGGTCGAGTCTGAAACTGAGCTTTGCGGAATACTCCGAGAAGTTTAAATACGAGCTGCTCTCCTACACACAGGACATCCTGCTGGCCCTGATGCAACTGGCCGAGTGCATTCTGTTCCTCATCTCGTTCACCTACCGACTGGTGTTACGGATGGGTGCGCCGATTGCCATCGCGCTGGCCGTATTTCCCGGCATGAGCAACAACATTGCGGAGTGGTTCGGCAAGTACATCAACTACACGCTACTCCCTACTGTGGCGGCCATTTACTCCTCCATCGCCTTCAAGGTTACGCTCAAATACTTGAGCTACTACGACCCTAAAACCATCGTGCTGGGCAACGCGGGCGGTGCCGAAGCACACACGCCGGAGTACATGGGCCTGGCGTTCATCGGTATTCTGGTGATGTGCTTGATTGGTTACTGTCAGGTGCCGTCCATGACGAATATGCTGGTGACAGTGGGCGGAGTCGGCGCGATGGTGCAAGGTGCTACGAGCCTGGCTAAGTCAGGCGCGGGTACGGTGGCCTCCCCGGTAACTAAGCCCCTCAAAGCGGCTGGCCACTCGGTTGCAACCCGCGTTGGTCATAGCATCGGCAACAGTGTCACCAACGTTGCGCGGCTCGGTGGCAATATGGCGGCTGGCGTGGCCCGCTCTCCGTTTACGATGGCCGCGCACGTGGCCGGGGGGGTGGCCCGTGGCGCACGGGCAGGAGCATCGTCGGGCGGGAGTGCTGTTGGCCGGGGAGTTAAAGGGTTCGCGGGGGGCGTGGCCGGGGCCGTCATCGGGACGGGGGCCGGGGCTGTCGCGGCTGCTCACGGGGCCACCGTTGGAGCCTACCGCAAGACGTACCCGACCAAGAAAAATCAACTTTGATTCATTGCCTTGCAGCTACTCTGATTTCTTGCTTTTAGGAAAACGAAACCCAATGAATTACCATCAAAACAACCTGTTAGTCAAGCACAAACACACCATGTGGCTTTGTGTGGGCAGTCTGCTCACGCTGGCCGTTGTCGTTACCTGGAGCATCGTCTGGAGCTTTGGCCGCTACCGGCAGGCGACGCAGTACACCTATGTATTCCACCACAAAGGGGCCGCTGTTTCCATCTACGACGAACGTAGTATCCCCCTCATCACCAAATTAAAACCTTATCAACCTTACCGATGAAAGAGCTACTGCAATTGGAAAAGGATTTTCAGCGGGGGCGTTGGCTGCTGATCGCGGCTTTCGGGTTTAGCCTGGTTGTGGCCCTCACCGCCGTGGGTCTGGCGTTTAAATACAGCAACGAGTTCAGCAAACGGATTTACCTCGTCAACCGGGGCGAAGCCATTCAGGTGACGTGTGGCAGCGTGACCGACAACCGCCCGGCAGAGCTGCGGCATCACGTCGGGCGTTTCCACGAACTGTTCTTCACCGTTTCACCGGACCCGAAATCCATTGATGACAACATCCGTCGGGCCATGTTTCTGTGCGACGAATCGGCCAAGCGACTGTATAACAACCTCGCCGAGCAGAATTTCTACCGCGATATGGTGCAGGGTAACGTAACGCAGCGGGTGCAAATCGACTCGGTGGTGGCCGACCTGCGCCATTACCCCTACCGGGCCATCACCTACGCCCGGCTGGTGCAGGAACGGGCTACGGCAATTGTGCATCGGAGCTTAGTTACGCAAACTAACCTGGTTGACGTGAACCGGAGCGACAACTCACCCAACGGGCTGCTCATGCGCGACTTTCACATTCTGTCGTCGCGCGTCACGCAGGAATACAGCAAATAAGATGGGCCTGTTTGGATTTATAAATCGCCCTCCCCAGCCGGAGCCGGGCGAACGTACCCAGGATCATCCCGCCTTCCGGTTCGGTAAGCTGGTAGCGGGTTATATGACCCGGCTGGAGCATCGTTTCGCCAATACGCTGAATCAGGGACAGCACCGCATCGGGTTTGGGGCCAGAAATACCCTGCTCGTGATTCTGGGCACCTTTTTTCTACTCTATTTTATTGCCTTACTGACGCGATGAATTCAACTGAACAACCGCAAAACAACCCTTTTTTTGATACACCGATTGAGGAAACCCCCGCTCCCGGAAGCGAGACGGTTCAGAAAGGCAAGGTGGGCCGTAAGCAGATTCTGCTGCTTTTCGGCGGGTTTGCCTTCCTGCTCGGCGTAGCTATTTTTGGTTTTCTGGGCGGGTTTATCTCCTCCGACACAGCCAACCCAAACGCCCAAACGCCTGATGGCGGAGCCTCGGCGTTAGCTCCTCCTGAAGCCCGGCCTCACAACCTCGATGCCAAAGAGAAGTACGATAAGTACGGCTTCGACGCGGGTACGCTCAATCCGACCCAATCATCGGCCATTGACCGGCAGGCCGCTTCGGGTACCCAACTGCTAACGGGCAAAGACCCGTCGATGGCACGGGCCACCAATGAGACGCTGACCGACACCGATCTGAACGCTATTCGTAAACAGGCCGGTCAGACCACGGAGCCGTACCTGACGGCTACGGAGCGTAAATCGGCCAAACAACACCAGTTGAAACGCCAATTCGACCATCAGCAAGCCGAGCGGGATGCCATTTACCGGACCATGCACCGTTCGGCGAAAGGTCGTGAACAACTGGCCGAAGAGCGTATTGCCAAACGACAGCGCGACCTCGACCAACAAACCGCCGATGTGCTACTACGGCAGATTGACCGGGCCAATGGGCGAATGAATACCGGGGCTACTGGTAATGGCTTACCCGCCACAACCGAGCCACTGCATATGACCGAGTACCGGGAATTGAAAGCGAAATACGGGGGCGAGTTGCCTCCCTCCTACCGTACCTTGTTCAAGCGAGAAATCGCAGCTGAGGAAGGCACGGCTGGTATGGAAGACGTACCCACGGAATCTGTCATGTCGGCCCGACCAAACGGCTCACCAGATCGAAAGGCAATAGATTTAAGTAACACAGGCTTTTATGGACTATCGACATCGGCAGCTAAGCCAGTAGCGAACCCTTCGGCAACGGGTACGTCCATTCCCGCCGTTGTACACGGCGATGGCGACGCTGTGACGGTGCAGAACGGCAGTACGTTGAACCTTCGCCTGACGGAAGAAACCAGCCTTCGCTTGAACGGCTCGTGGGTCAAACTTCCGGCGCACACGCTGTTGGCAGGTACGTGCAGCATCAGTGCCGACCGCGTCAACATCGCTGTAACGAGTGTACGACTGGGCAATGACATCTACCCCATTCGGCTGACAGCCTACGACTTAGATGGCCGTGCGGGCCTTTCTGTACCCAAGCTGGCCGATAAAAACCGGGTGGCGCAGGGTCTGGGAACCTCGGCGGGTCAGGCTGTCTCGTCGCCCTACTACTTCGTACCGCAAGGCTCATTCGGGCAGCAGGTGGGTAGCCAGTTAGCCATGCAGGTGACCAACACCGCGTTTCAGGGCATCCGCTCCCTGGTGCAGTCCAAACTGACGGCCGTTAAGGTAACGGTCAAACCCAATTACCGCATTTTCCTCCGCGCCGAGCAAGCCGCTGCCGGTTATTCCAACTAACGATTCAAGACAACCTATTCATGAAACGTCCTTTCTTACTCTTTTTTATTGCCTTTACGCCCCTTCTGGCCCTAAGCCAAACCACTAAGCAAGCCGGGCGGGGTACTCGCTTTCAGGCATCGGTCAAACCGATTGCGGGCAAAACCCTTCCGCTATTGGGAATTACGCCGAAAGCTCCGGGTACGCTGGCCCTGCTTGCCCCCACGGGGACAAAGGCCGTTCGGCCAACGCGCACTGAGGGTGCTATGGTTGAGCAATCGCCCACCACCCCAGCACCCAAAGCTGCTACCCCGGTTCGGGTGGCCAATCCCGAGTTGGTCGAGCGCGTTCGGGAAAAACCGTATCTGTTACCCATCGACCGGGCGGCTGTAAAAGGGTCGTACCCGCTGGGTATTTCCGACCGGAAGACGACGCACATCATCTTTCCAGCGAAGATTAAAGAGTTCGACGCCGGCACCGACTACGTCCTGGCGCAAATTCCTGAGACCGTCACGAATGTCCTGCGCGTGAAGGCCAACCCGAAAGCGACGGTGTTTTGTCAGGCCGATTCAGGCAAGGAAACCAACATGACTGTGATTACCGAAGACGGTGGATTTTTCTCCTTTCTGATCCGCTACCAGGAAGAACCGGAGATTTTGAATATTAACATGGCCAACAACGTCATGGCCGACGATTACACCAGCCGGTCGCTGGGCATCAACCGAGCTGCGGCCATTACGTTCGTACAGTCCGTATCAGCAACGGATGGGGTGCCGGTGGCGGAAGCTGACTTACAGAACTATTGTGAGCGGGTGCTGGAGCGCAAGCCGTTCATGCGTAACATCGGGGCCTCGTCGATGCGGCTTACCAACCTGCTGACGGGCATCTACGTTGCCGACAAAGTGATGTATCTGCAATTCAACCTCCGCAACGACAGTCAGCTTGATTATGAAGTTGATTTTGTGAAGTTCTACGTCCGCGACAAAGAGAAGCTCAAGCGCATGGCGGCTCAGGAAGTCGAGCTAAAGCCCTACGGCCGCTACCCGGTGGAACCGAAACTACTCCGGGCCAAAACGGAGCAGCAAGTGGTGTACGCCCTGCCCATGACGACGCTCACCGAAGACAAAGTGATGGAGGTTGAACTGTATGAAAAGCAGGGTGGTCGCCACCTCCGCTTTCAGGTCGAAGCCGACGTACTCCTCTTAGCCAAACCTTTCTAAGCCATGACCAAACCTATTTTTTTACTGCTGTTCACCTGCGTGCTCTCGGCTGAAACTCACGCCCAGACGCACCTCAAAGGGCAACGTTTTGTGGAGATACAGGGGGGCGTGGTTGATGGGTTCTCGGCCCATCATCAATTGGGCATACAGGGCCTTATCTCGACGGGCTGCTACAACCGGCAGTACAACGCCTGGAAGGCGACAGCCAGCTATATGCAGAAGCCAATCATTGGAACAGACATGACCTCGGCGGGTCAGCTTCGGCAAGTCAGCATTGGCTGGGGATACGAATTTAACCTATGGCGTAATGCCTACCGTACCCGATTCGTGCGCGGCTCTTTTCAGCCAATCGCTACCTATGAAACAGTACCTGCTTCATCAAGCCCAATGATGTCCGATTCGATTTGCGCGACGATGCCATCGGGCGGCAGGTTTATAGTGGGGGCCGAAGCAGGTGTCGAAACGGAGTTTGCCCCGGTGATTCTGAGCATCCGCCAACGGTGGTTACCCAAATCAGGTATGCAGTCGTTCTACACGTTGGTTAGCGTGGGCTGGCGGTTGCATGGGCGGTGAATACTTTACTACACTTGTAGTGTAAGCCTCGCGGGTAGTCAACCGCGAGGCTTCATGGTTTATCTGCGATACAGGTATCCTGTCTTTCTCTCATCAGTGTTTTGTATCCCATACGGAAGCTCAAATTGGCCGAATGGAGCGCAGAACGACTCGACAAACCGTTTGAGTAGCCTGGATTCCTCAAGTACCTTAGCATCGTCCGATAAATGGTCAATTAAAGGTTGAGTAGCCAGCAAAATTAGCTTGGCTCTCGCTCGCGAAGCCAACACATTAAAGCGTCGGAGATTGTACAGAAACTCGTCTTCTGAGCGAATTAAATCAGGGTCACCAATCCCAAATGAAGCAAAAATTACGTCGCGCTGTTGGCCTTGAAACCTCTCTACAGTATCGACGGCTCCCCGGATTTTCTCCGGCTTATCATTGGGGAAAAGCTCTTGCAAACGAGTAACAATTCGGCTCATTTGTGCCCGGTGAGGTGTTACGATGCCAATTGCTTTATCCCAAAATTCGGTGCCAGATTCGTACACTTCATCTGTAACAGGTTTCTCGCTGTTATCAGGAAGAAGCTCGTGGAGAAGTTGACTTCTTAAACGTCCCCGCAGTAAAAATACCATAGCCGCAATTGTATCGGCTTCAAAGTCGTTTACCTGTCCCGAAGCATCATCGTCGTACACAAAAGCTGTCGTGGGGTAAGCTGGGTCGAGCAGTTGCCCCCAACCGGATGTCCACACCAACTCACCGGGCCAATTTACAGGCTGAATATCAGGTAGGGCAGGTAAGTTAAGACGCAGATCGGGGCTGAATGCGCGTAGGCGAGAATCGTACCCTGCCGTGCGGATGAACTCAACAAGCGTAGCGTTTGAGCGGTAGTTCCAGTTCAGCGGCAATGGTTCTACTCCCTGTACATGCCGTGTGTATTCAAAAATAGAACCGACGTAGCGCTCCAGGTGCGTCGGGGCTTCAGCCTGGTGGATGGGAGGCAGTTGTAAATCATCCCCTGCTAAAATGTAGGCTCCCTCGTCCGTTGCCTTCGACAGAACCAACGTCGCTGATGCCACATCCATCTGCGAAGCTTCGTCAATGATGACCAAGTCAAACCACTGCCGTTGCGTCATCATTGGACGAGCATCCTGTTTGTTTCGGGTGGGAGCCGATTTGTACTTTGTGCTCACTCCCAGATTATGAATTTGGTGTGGGATTCCGGCGACGACAGTTAGTCCTGTCGGTGTAGTCAATTCGTCCTGAAGTTGCTGTACTTCTGGCGGGGCTTGTAATTGCAACGGAACCAATGGCTGTATTTCAGCAGGTAGATTTGCGGGCGTTTCCTTAGTGCCACCCTGCAGTCGGACCATATGCACAGGTACGTTGGGCAGTACCGCGTTTAGCAAATCCGGCAAGTCAAGCAACACGTTGTCAATGGCTGAGTAGCCATTCGCCGAGATCAGAATCCTCAAAGGGATATTTCGCGAATGAGCATCGAGTAAGGCTGCAACAATGATGGCGCGTAATGTCTGACTTTTACCCGTGCCAGGAGGACCCCAAATTAAACTTAACTGCGTCGTGAGTGAGGTCCGCCAGGCGGTCCACTGCCAATCATTTAAATTTCGACCTTTTGTCTCAAGCACACGTTCCACGGCTGGCCTCACGGCGGCAACATCACGGACAATAGCAGTAGAAGCTAAAGATGACCCATCCCATAGAAAGCGGGCTGCGGGCGTAAGCGGATCATAATCGTTAGTAGCCTTTGGGGCGACGGGGGGCAATCCCAAAGCGACACGAATTGTAGCATTGTCCTGTGCCTCCGCTAATTTCGGGTAGCCTATGCCGGTAAGTGTAAACTTAACTTTTTTAGTTAAATGATCTTTCTCGACCGGATCTAGCATCACATCTGAAGAGAGATCAATCAAACCAGCCTCTTCTATAGTGTATCTGACACGCTGATTACCTCGCGCGGGGTCATCAACGCGAGTTAAGTATGCATGGCCATCTAATCTTAAGGCAATTAGCTTGTGTTGTCGATCAATTGCTTCAACTGTTACACTTGTTAAGCCTGCATCTGCAATAGTGTTAAGTTCTCCTGTTCCTTCAACTTTATAATCGGGTTCGCACAAACGCTTTGGAAACTGAACCAGAAAATCAGGACGGCTACGCGGAGATAATGCAAAGCCAATATCGCCCGGACGAACGTTAATATCTCGTGAGTCATCGCCCAGTCGGTACACCCAAAGCCCCGTACTCGTCTGCAAATTCTTACCAGCCGTTTCGCTTAGTTGGCTCAACGCATCGGTACGTTCTTTACCTTCTAACCGAACGGGCAGGTACGCCGATTTAAACTTAGCTTCCCGCTCATGAGCAGGCATGGCGCGTATGGCGTAAGATTCCAAATCCTGCAAGGCCGCGTTTAGCCGCGTAAACTCATAAAGCAACGTGCTGAATGGGGGCAGATTTGTTAAACCGCGAGGTGCCCGATTGGTCAGCTCAGGAGCAGCCAAACGAGCAGGCAGCAAGTCATCTCTCAGGTCTCGTTCTAACCGCGTGACAACTACGCCCAGCGCAAGGAGTTTGTTCTTGGTCGCCTGTTCAATATTCGCCATCACTCGTTTCCACTGTCCCCGGCGAGTCCACAATTCATGAATTCGCTCAGCCGGAATTAAATCGCTCAATGGGTCTTGATAGAGTGTAAAGATTTCGGGCGGAGTAAATTCTGGCGTATGATACTGTTGAGCTACCCCGGCTAAGGTGTAGTGATGCGGCAAATTAACAGCGATAGTATTGTGTACAACCTGTCCAACAAGCGTAAATGGACTTCGCACGGATGCTTCGTCGTGGTTAACTAACAGTTCAGGAGGAGGAAATAGCCAAGCTAATTCACGAATAGTTTGGTCGGCCAAAATAGCGGCCAAGTGCCGCCCGGCAACTCGTTGTAATTGCCGACGTTGTGCGTCGTCCCATAGAAAAATCTGATATGTTGAACGCTTCGGTATGCGGTCAGGATCGGTGGGGTCATTCCGGCGACCTGCTGCGATGTCATCCGTATCGGAACGGCGGACTTCCTCAAGTATACCTCGTAAGGCTCGTAGAAAATTTAGAAACTCGGTGCGTTCACGGTTCAAATCGCGCGTATCGACAACGAAAACCTCTGTATATCCGTCTTTCTCCCGCTCGTTCCAACGTATTTTGTGTCTATCGTCCGCGTTTAAAACGCTATAGGGTTCGAGCCAGAAAGCACGCAAACCAAACGTAACAGTTATAGCACTGGCTAAGTCATAATCGAGAAATACATAGACGTGCAAGTCGGGCCATCTCGGCATGAGCGCATCAGAGCCAGAGTTGGGCAATACTGAAACCGTGTCGTGCAGCAAAGCCGCTGCTCGTCCGGGAAAGCGTTCCCGCTGAGCCCGTAAGGAGGGTGTCCGCCGAAAAAACTCGTGGTCGGGTTGAAACTGCGCCAACTCAACTACAGTAGGGGTACCTAACTGTTTTCTGTTTCCCTGCGTCAAGTTGATAACCTGTGATGTATGACCGGTACGACGCGCTTCAGGCCAGCACCATAGATAATTATAGCTGATACTCCCATCTTCCAACGGCCAGGGGTATCCCATAAATTCGCAGCCGCTACATCCATAATCAACGTGCCAAGGCAGTTGCTGCCAGGGCGTAGCTAATACTTCAGGAAGTACGTCGGTAAAAAAACGTCGTAAACGGGCCACGAACGTATCGAACGGGGCCAACTCAATGTCGTCTTCCACGGCCTTGGCCAGATTTGCCAATGAAACTGGGATGCCTTGCTGTGTCAGTTTATACCGGGCCTGCATGACCGCCGAAGCGTCGTAGCTACCTGGCCAAACGGCAGAAGCAGCTACCACAACAAGCCGGTCTGTCAGGTTCTGCTCCTGTAACCATCCCGCTAACGTCAGGGCATAGTAAACCACTTCGGCGAAGTAATGTGCGCCGGGTTCCGAAGCCAGTTTAATGTCGATAACCCGGAGTCGTAAGCGATTGTCAGTATCTGCTAATTGAGTAAGCGAGCCGTCTGGAGCTAGGGCCCACCCATATACTGCTTTCTCATCAAGGTCAGCCTCTGAACGAGGAGGCAAGACCTGTATTAGATCAGCATGGTTGAAGCTGAAATCTAGTGGATTGCCTCGTTCATCGACCAACGCCACCACCCCCATACCTTGCCGGAACGCGACTGTGTCTGCGGTGTATTTCGCTTCAACGATGAATTGGTGCGGCCTTAAACCAGCGTCTATAATTGGTCTCAAATCCTGAGGTTGCGCCCGATTCTTCGGGCCACCTTTTACTTGTATAACACTGTCGGCTCCAAACACATCGACTAATTCATCGACTTTTTCCTCTTGCCAATTGTAGCCCAACTGACCGGCTATTCCAACTCCTGCACGCGCTTTCTGCGTTTCGGGCATTCCATTCTCTTTACGTGCATCGTCGGTTGGGTACATGCTGAGACGAAGCCGTCGTTTACAGCCATTTCGGATAAATGCCGAAAGAACCTTCTTCTGAAAAACAGGCATGGACGTATTAAAGTGGATGAGGGGTTAAATCGACACCAACGGCTCTGAAGCCTAACTCTCTTGCTGCCAGCAACGACGTATTGGAACCGGCGAAGGGGTCTAGCAGCCATCCGGGTCGTGTGGTTTCGCTACAACCACAGCTTTCCCAACCAACGTGCTGCTTCAGTGCGAACGTAAATTCACGGAAGTACCCACCTAAAGCCTGCTTGGCTTCGTCGGCCAATTGCTGGACTCGGGGCGAATTTTTGCCTGATCCATTTTGCAGTTTTTTACCCATTCCGACATCGGAAATACCAACGGCACGAATAGCAGCTAAGTGGTCTTCGGTTAAGTTATGTTCTTGAAAAAGTTCGATGGCTCGCCGGGCTTGTTTGCGGTTCGGGTTAAGAGCTGGCGACGGTTCCACTTGCCGCTGATGAGGTTTGCCACACTGTTCACAGACCCGCTCAGGACAAGCCAATAACAGAATTCGCCGGGCTAATTCTTTAGGAAAAGGAGCTACGTGTCCACTTTGACCCCGGCTCGGTGCTACGTGCCAGACATCGCCAATTTCGGCCTCCGGTATACGGTCGTTTAGAGCAAACCGGTCAAAGTAATACGTCTCTGTTGCCTTCTTTCTGGGTGGAACCAGTTGAAGAACAGTTTCGTGACGACTGGCTAGTCGGCGCGGTGAGGCTGTCGGCACACTGCTAGGTTTACTCCAAATTATCCGATGGGCAACCCTCCACCCCTTCTCCCTCATCGCCAACTCGAAAAGAATCGGAGTACCGACCAGAAACCCGTTATGATGCGTATCCGCCAAGTTAATAAATACTGAAGCATGAGGAGCCAACCAGCGTGCCCAGAGTGCTACTGTATCAGATAACACCTCTATATACTCATCAGGTGTATCTTCCTGACCGAGTTGTTCATCGTGTTCGTAATCTCGACGTTTCCAGTACGGCGGGGACGTTAGAATTACATCAAAACCCTGAACAGGAAATTGCAAAGACAAAACATCTAAATTCTTTGCATTTCCCTGTAAAATTTGATGATCAGGTAAATGAATCTCAACAACAGGTGGCTCTACAACCATACCTTAAATCTATAGTTAATTGTCGAAAGTATAAAATAGGCTTGGTACATACAATCCCGTGTTGAGATGCAGATGGTGACTTCTTCTTTCAGATCTGTCAACTATCATTCACCCCTCCCAATCTGCACCACCATAATATTCATCCAGAGCCAGCATCTTCATCGCGTCCTGCTCAGCCACAGGCCGGGCCTGGAACCGCTCCGGGTTATCGATGCCCTCAGCAATGACGATGCTGACGACTTCGCCCATACTGTCCTTGACCTCATACACCGATACCGACTCCTGCTGCACAAAGACGAATTGAACATCGTCGTTTCCTCGTCCATCGAGAATTTTGCTACCTGATTGTTTGTGTTCGGCTCCCATAAGCTACCTAAATAGTTGAATAGTCAAATATACAACTATTGCTTAAAAATGCATTCATAGACCCTGACGTTTATAGCTTCTTGAAGCCTGCACGGGTTCGTCGGACTGCGCTGGTTTAGCTACTCCAGGCTGCACCTGCCCAATTGGTGTTTTGAGCGTTTGTGCTTTATGGCCTTCTATCGCCATTGGTGCGCCGGGCGTTAGGCCGTGCCGCTCCTCTATCGCCCGGCAGAACCGCCCGACCTCCCGAAAGTTAAAGCTGGTTTGGGCGGTGTTCCTACCGGTTCCGTCTACCCGGCTGGCGATGATATGAAAGTGTTCGTGTTCCCGATCCCGATGCCGGAAGGCTACCATTGGGTTATTCTCCATCCCAAATGTGCGGGCGAACGACTCGCAGATTTTCACCATGATGTCGGCTGAGGGGTACTCACCGGGCGGAAACGAAAAACTTTGGTGCCATACCGGTTTACGTACCCGGTCGTTCAGGCTGGCCACCGACTGCATGGCCGTAGCCATTTGTTCCAGGTTCAGCCGCTGCTTGTTCTCGGTTCGTAACTTCTCGTCGCTGACAATAGTTACGCCGACGTGTTGCACAAAGAGCAACTCACCCCGGATTCGGGTACGGTCGAGGCTGTGATTGGCGCGGGTTTCGTAATAACAGTACTGCATGGCGCCCAAAAAGCTGGAGCCAAACCGGGCTACTTTCCCTATCATTTTTTGGGATGCGGGTTAAAGCTATCGCTGATTTTTTGCAACTGCTCAAGCACTTCGGACAGGGTTAGCTGCTGCCCTTCTGCTATGAGCTTATCAAGTTGGGCAACGGTGGTGTACCGGGCCATGTTCGACTGGCAGTACTGCCTCACCTGCCCCGCAATCTCGCCCACTTCGTACACGACAGCCCGGATGTCCTGAGCATAGACCGAATCTTCTGCGGCTCGCTGACTGATATACCAAAGTGCCGTTGTGAGCCTGTCCAGTTTTCCCAATTGAGCCGTGACTTCGGGCGGCAGTTGGCGAAGCCGGGGCAGTTGATCTAACTGCCCCAATGCTCCTGTTCGCAATAGCTGCGACACACTGATACCCGATTGCTGACTGAGCGTTTTAAGGGCTTTTCGCTCCTGCGGTGAGAGCCGCACGAATACGCCCGTTGATTTCGTCTCGGATGATTTCTCCGGCCTGACCCCTACCCCGCCTTCCTTCTGCTTGCCTGCCATTCAAGACTCCTGTATATACAAAAACATAGCTTGCTACACACCTCAAGTTTGGTTGCATCGGTCAACTCGGTTGCCCCGTACATCTTTTGCAACGCTTGCAATTCGGCTGGCTTGGGTGCAGGCGTTGCTTTTACCAACCAGGTTGTCTTGTACACCCCTTGCAACTTACCCATTCAAACCAACCAAGTTGTTTCAGTTGTATGAGTTGCAAATATGTAATTTATTATTTTATTTTGTGTAATTTTTTACACAATTTAAATAGAATGACCGGGAAGATTATAGCCATTCACACGTCCAAAGGAGGCATGGGCAAGTCCACGCTCACGGCCATCATAGCTTCGTATTTAGCGTATGTCGACAAGCAGCGTATCATCGTGTTCGACTGCGACCCACCCCAGCACTCCATCTCTGATTTGCGGGAGGAAGAGTTGGCCACCCAATCTACATTGGCCCAAACCTATCATGCTCTTTCTACAACCGAGCTAATGCAGATGGCGCAACCTTACTCCAGTGCCAATGATCAGGCGGCTTTTGAACGGTACCGCAACAACCGACAGCACGGGGTAGCGGAGCACTATGCCATTCATGCCCTACCCTTCTCGGCACTCCAGGAATTGGATATGAACCGGGTACGTGCAGACTTCGACTACATCTTCCTGGATATGGGCGGGCAGTTCAACGCCGGGATTCTTCGCGCCCTTGCCGAGACCGATATACTATTGGTGCCGTTCACGACGCAGCAGGTTGACGTAACGGCTTCCATTCAGTACGTCGGGGCTATTCTGGATTATGTAATGAATAGGCAGCTACCTGACTACCTAACTATCCGGTGTTTTTGGAACAAGTACAAGTTCACTTTCAATCGACGGGCCGATGCATTGGAAGCCTATCTGTCCGGGGTGTTCCGAAACGAGGTGATGCCGGTTTCTTTCCTCCGAACGCGGCTTAACGATGCCGATGCCGGCTTCGACAGAGCAAAGATGCTGACGACCATAGCGTCGCCCGTGCTCATGCCGGCAGGGCGGTATGTCCGGCGAAAGGAAGATACAAAACCAGCCGAATGGCGGGAGGCTCAGTACTTACAGGACATCGTTGGCCTCATTCAGGAAATCAATTCGCTACTGCCTGTTTCAGCAATCGCTAATCGCTAATGGATCTCGACAAATACCGTCGGCCTACTCCGGCCAAAAGCGAAGAAGACTCTGCAACGCCATTAGGCCGCCACCACCCGCAAGCCCCGGCTCTGGGTGGTGCAGTCGATAGCCTACGGCAGAAAGCAAACCGCTACCGGGATTTCGTGCATCAGGAAGCAGAGCCCGCAAAGCCTGCTGAACCAGATACTTCTTCACCAACGTCCTCCCCTACCCTGGCCGAGGTCACTCCTTCGCCTGACCAGCCAACTACAGAAGTATCGAAAGGCAATAAATTTAAGTCGGATTCAACCCCGCGTAAGCAAACCGTCCGGCCACCGACTTCGCCGAAGAAACGGGAGCCGTCTCCCCAAACCGGAGTCAAGATTGTCTATCTGGATGATGCCATGCGCGAGGAATATATTCAGATAGCTGGCTATCTCATGTTGAAGCACCGGGTCAAACTAACTATGACCGCCTACTTCTGCTTCCTGCACGATCAGGCGGTGGCGCAACAATCAGACGAAACTTTTCTCAACACCCTTGCCCAATTCGTCAAGAGAGACGGAGGGGCGACAAACCCATAATTTATGTTCCTCGTTATCTCTACCAGCACCTTCATCGTGTTGGCGACAGTAGCTCTACTCATCTGGGCGGGGTTGGTTCTTTGGTTCACGGGTCGGGGTAAGACCAAAAAAGCAACCCGCCCAACGCCCACCCTTATGTCCTTCTTTCAGGCTACAGCCGGTAAGACTCCCGTCGATGTGGCTGTGCCGATGGCTTCATACCACCGTAGCGAGCTGATTGTGTTTAATCGGGGTGGTAAACCAACACCCAACGTACCTATTGAGCAACCACCCACGGCAGTGCCCGAAACCCCAACCGATCAGGAGCCGGAATTAGACGACCCCACCTTTGCCCCGGCCCCTCCCCCATCTCAACCTGATGATCAATCAGAACAGGCACCCGCCACCGATGCGCAAGAAGGTAGCCCTTCCACTGGCTTTCGACTTTCCCTTGACCGGCAGCTTTTGAATCGCCTACTCAGCGATGATTCACTTTGCGAGGAATTCGAGCAAGCGCGGGCCACGACGCTGGAGCTACAGCGCGAAACCGGCCGTTCCTATGCCAGCTTGTTCCGGGAAGCCATCGCCGAAAAACCCGCCGACGTGCAGGCCGTGCTGCTCAATCTGCTAACGGAAGAAGAAGTCGACGATTTTGACCGCAGCCTACCCACCTACGGATGAGGGGGCTTTTAATGCCCGTATGATTTTTTTATTGCCTTTCCATTTCCCCTTTGATTCGCGCGGCAGGAGGGCAGGGCCTTTGGGGTGCGACCGGCCACGGAGTGGTGAGGGAGTACCCCAAAGGTGCTGACCGACGCGCCAGGGTTGGAATGGCCCGAAGGGCGTTTCCAACCCTACCCCTTGATTTAATAGTTGACTATTCAGTTATCTGAATAGTCAACTACTTACTCCTACCCCTTTGATTATCGCGCCATCAGGGCAGGGTCTTGCGGGGAGCAACCGACCGCGAAGCGGTGAGGGCGCGCACCGGAAGATGCTGCCCGGCGCGTTCGTCGGGAGGTGGCCCGCAGGGCGTTCTCCCGACGTACCCCTTTGATTTCTTTCTCACCGCGCCGACTCCCGGAGAAATCGGCGCGGTGAGTGAACTAAACAGCAACCTCGGCGGCTGGCTCTGGTTCGCCTTCGATTTCCATCCGGCGTTTGAGGTCGGCGACCTCCGTTTCTAAGCGGTGTAGGTCGGCTTCCTGTCGGAAGGGTTGCGATAGTTTACGGCTAAACTCCTGCTCGATGAGCCGGGCGCGTTCCAGTTCGCGCAAAAGTTGGGCAGGGGCTTCGTAGGCACGGGCTACGGCGGCTTTCAGCGAGGAAAACAGCCCGTTCGATGAACCGACTACACCCGAAAGGCTTTGCCCCCACTCGTACCGTACAACGGCCTGACCGGGTAAAAACTCGCTGGGCGGCATTCCGCCTATTAGTTCCTGCGACCGCTCCCCGGTCAGGGTTAATGCAAGCCCGTTAACGATTAATGTTCTGGGTTCATTAACCCGGCGTTTTGCCAGTCCTTTAACCTGCTCTATCAGGTGCTGTACGGCTTCGCCCCACTTTTCGCCGTAGGTCGTGCCGTTCACGGTTACGCTCATCACGGCGTATGGTGTGTTAAAGTGCTGCTGTAAGTGGGCGGCTTCCTCTTCCAATCCGGCCAACATTGGGCGGTGTTTCTGGATGAACCGTTGGGCGTTTTCTACCTGCCATTGGGCATCCATTAACCCGCGCTGCCAGTTTTTACGGGCTTGCTGCACTCGCGATAATTCAAGCTGGCGGGTCGTGTACAATAGAGCGTATTGGGAGCCGGATAACGTAGCCATCATCTGGTCGAACGACATGGCGGCAAAATCATCGTCTGCGCTGATGTCGGCCATTTGGTCGTCGGCAATGTGGCCCTTTAAAACCTGATTGATAAACTTTTGCTTAATCGCCAACCGTCCGTAGGCGGTCGCGTCGAGTGTTTTTTCTACGCCGTAGGTCAGCACTTCAACCGGGATGCCCCAAACTGCGTGTAAGTTGCCCTGCCGGATAAGCCGCCCATTACGCTGCTCAAAATCTGTTGGTCGGTTGGGGGCGTCCATGTGGTGAACCGCTACTAAGCGTTCCTGTACGTTTACACCCACGCCCGCCCGCTCCGACGTGCCGAGCAATACCCGAACCTCTCCCGTTCTGACTTTGGCAAACAGGGGTTCGCGCTTATCAGCTTCGGCGGGTACGATGGCGATTTCATCAGCCGGTACGCCTTCCGTGATGAGTTTGGCCCGTATGTCCTCAAACAGGTTGAAACGCGGGCCTTTACGCTCTGTTCCCTCCTCGTCTAACCAACCGCGTAGGGAGGGACTTTGGTAAGTATCGGCAAAGACCAATTGCGTACCGCGATACGTGGCCGACTGGTAGTAAAGACGCAAGATTTCTGTTACCACCCGGTTACACTTAGACCCGTCCTCGTCCGGGTTAGCCGCGTCGAGTAGTCGTAAATCAATGGTAGCTTTGCGGGCCTGCCCAAAGCAGACTAAGGGTACGTGCGAGTTGTCGCGCTTTTCGGCTCCGGTCAGGTTTTCAAACCAGCGCAGGGTTGCTTTAATGCTGTTCAGTTCGTCGGTTACGCCCTGGGTCTGCGGTAAGATAATCCGCGTGTGTTGCCCGTTTTTAAGCGTCGGCAACGTAGCATCCCGTTGAAACTCGATAACGTCTTCATTCAGCACCACGTCAACATGAGCGCGGTAGAGTTCCGAAAGCTGCTGCACGTTTACGAACTTGGCGAACCGCTCCACCGCTTTAAAGTTGCCCGTTGCGGTCAGTTCAAACGACTGAATTACGCTGCCGAACGCTCCGGCGAACTGGTCAAACGTGGACAGCATAGCGCGGTTTAGCCGGTCGGGGGCAATAAAGCGTAAAGTCGTCCATGCTTCGGCCATTGTGTTACTGATGGGCGTACCGGTTGCCAGGACTACCCGGCCCCGCCGTGCCTGCACCGTGCGGCACTTGAACAACGCACTTAGCGCGTCCTCACTACCCGCCGAATCAATGCCTTTAACATTCTGCCGGGCGGTGAAAAAGCCTAACCGTTTGTAGCGGTGGGCCTCGTCCAAAAACAGAGCATCAATACCCAACTGGTCAAACGTCAGCATTTCGTCTTTTTTGCGGCCGGCCTGCCGGATTCGCCGGTTTACCAATCGTAACTTTAATTCGTTCAGCCGCTTTACCGACATGGGTTTCTGGCGGCCCTGCCGCTCGGCTACGGCAAGGGTGTAGGCTATGCGCTCTATTTCTTCCTGAATAAATTCTTCCTCGCTGGCGGGGTCGTCGGGAATAAGTTTTAGGAAACTCTGCGGTATCAGCACCCCGTCAAAGTTGTTGGTCGCGATACGTTGCAAAAACCGTTTGCGGTTGCTGGCTTCAAGGTCGGCGGGCTGCGGTACGTAAATCAGGGCTGCGGGGTACAACCTGCGCCATGCGCTGGCAAAGTCGTTGAGTGTCGAGTTTTGTACTACAATCATCGGTTTGTGGGCCAATCCTAACCGCTTCAACTCCATTGCCGCCGTTATCATGGTAAAGGTTTTACCACTGCCCACGGCGTGGGCTAACAAAGTGTCCTGCTCTTTGATGCGCTCCACGCCCCGGAACTGGTGTAAGCGTAATTGAACGTCAGGCGATGCGCCGGGGTATTGCCGTAGGGCTGGTTCCCGGTAGGTTTTGTGTACGTAGCTGTTGTACAATTCATTGTAAACCGGCTCGATGGCTGCGCTGTGGTGGTCGCGCACAAAGTCAATGAACAGGTCGTTTAAGGCTTCCTGCGCCTGTACCGCCTGGCTGGTGGCTTCTACGTCTTTTACGGATTTCTCTTTACCCTCCGCGTCGATAATGGTTTTGGTCACTACCACCGTGCGCTGTTGCAAAGCGGCTTCGATGAGTTGGATAGCCGTTCGGCGCGACGTACCCAAGGAGCGATTTTGAACCGATGAAACGTTACCCATCCCGTCAATTTCGTACTGGCCTACCCGGTGGTTATAGCGTACCGTTACGCAATTGGTTTGCAGAGTCTGACTGATAAACTGCTCGATGATGTTGGTAGGAATCCAGACCGAACCCAACCGGAACGAGATAAGCGGGGCGGGAATGGTGGCCGGAACAACAGCCGCTAACGCCCGTTCATTCACCGCGTACTGTGCATCTGCTTTAACGGCCTCGGCTGCTGCGGCCAATTTCTTTCTAACGTTGCCCGATAGGTACGTATCCCTGTCCTCTAACCGGCCCGACGTTGGGTTTTGATAGGCCAATTCAGCGGCCAACAACGTCTGTTTTACCTCCGGGGCGGGTTGGCTCATCCATGCGCCTATCTGCTCGGCATTCACACAACCGTACAAGCCAATAGACAACCGTAGCGCGTCGGCCAACGATTCTACCCGCTCCGGGGTGTGCGCTGCCGGGTACACCCGTTGCCGAAAAATATCGGCTTTGTCGATGGTGTACGAGGTGGCTGTTTTCGGGTTGGACTGTGTTCCGGTGTTCCGGTCTGGTGCGGTGCGGCTCACCACTTCTAACGCCTGAACACTGGCAAACTGCGGGTCGTAATCTTCCAGAAACGACAAAGCCCGGTTTCGGTTGAGCGTACCGAAATAGCGTGTAAATAAGGCGTAAGACTGGTTCAACTCCACCCGTAGGGCGTCGGTCTCCACCTCTCCCCTACCCTCTTGCTCCGCCTTCCGAAGCTGGTTAAATGCCCGCTTCACCCGCTCGTATTGAGCAATGACGAGCGTTTGGCTGTATCGCTTGCCCCGAACCGTTACCGATTCGGTAAACCGTTGATCGGTAGTCTGTTTGGTTTCGGCTGTCTTATGGGCCTGCGCTGCGGGTTGGTTGTCCAAAATACCTTTTGGCAATTGGTTAAGGGCTTCGGCCAAGCGTTGCGGCAACGTGGCGGGGTCTGCGAGGTGTAGCGTGGGCTGGTCGGCCCGGTACAGTCCACCCTTATTCACCTCGTCGGCAAAGCGCATTTCGCCCAATAGCATAGCGGGGTAGGCGTGGTAATACTCATTTACCGCCAACGTCCTGACCGTATCTTGGTCGGTTGCATCGGCTCTGAGCGTAACGGTACGTTCAAACGGATAAGCCGCAAACGGTCGGTTGTCCGGCACTGCGGCAACGGGGGTACGATTCCGCAAAAACAAAACGTCGGTCGTTACCTGCGTTCCGGCGTTGGCTTCAAACGCATTCGACGGTAAGCGGATGGCTCCCAACAGTTCGGCGTTGGCTTCGACCGTCAGGAACTGGCGGAACTCCGGGCTTGCTGCATCGAGCGTACCCATTGAGGTAATGAGCGCGACAATACCGCCCGGCTTCACCAACTGCGCGGCCCGGCCAATGAAATAGTTATGAATGGGAAAACCCTTTAGTTCGGCGTGGTGGCGGTCGTACACCGTGTACGATCCAAACGGTACGTTGCCAATGACCAAATCAAAGCTACCCGCCTGCAATTTGGTTTCTTCCAGACCGCAAACGTGGGTTTCGACCTCCGGGTAAAGCTGCTGCAAGATTTGCCCCGATAGCCGGTCTTTCTCGACCGCTACCCATACCGACCGCTCCCGTAGTGCCGGGGGCATTAGACCGATAAAATACCCGATACCTGCGGCTGGTTCCAGAATGCGACCGCCTGTAAAGCCAAACCCTTCGATAGCCTGCCACATGGCCGCTACGACGTGCGGGGCCGTGTAGAAAGCATTGAGCGTCGATGCTTCGGCGGCTCGCTGTTCGGCGGGGGTTAACAACTCGGCCAACCGCTGGCGGGTACGTCCGTACTGACCGCCCCACCGGTTTACCGATTCGTCAAGGGCTTGGGCGGGGTCGGTCTGCGCGTGTTGCCACTGCTCGTAAACGTCGTTTTTCCAGACCTGCGATAAACCACCCCAACCCGTATAAAGCGATAGTAACCGCTGTTCGTCGGGCGTGGCTTGTCTGGTGCTTCCTTGCGCTGACTCACCGCTTATTCGTTTTAGGGTTTCGATGGCGGCAACATTGGCCCGTAGTTTGGCCGCGTTGCCAGTGGGTAGGGTGAACGTTTCCGCGCAAAGGCTAAATACGGATGGCTCCGCTATAGGCCGTAGCTCAATCTGTTCATCGAGGATCAACAGTGTTGCCGGGCTTGCGCTGCTCCGGCGTTCGGTGGTCTCACCGGGTTTGCGTTCTCCCCGCGTCGGAGGTATAAGACCGGGGTGTCCGAACAGGGTATATTGATTGGCAACGATGACCACGGGCCGGGCCTGAGCCGGACGAGTGCGGGGCCGCTCCGGCCTACCGGTTGTATAGCGCGTCATAAATAGCTGAATAGTTCTACACTATAAAGATAGCCAACTATTCAGCTATTTATCTATCTAACTTTCTATCTGTCAGCCTTTTACAACCCGCTTGATTTGAACAGTGCTTAGCCCCTACCCCTTGATTATTTACTCGATGACTACCTCCTCAGCGTACACTTTGAAAACGAGGTCGTGGTTTGTGGCCGAGATAAATCGAAACATGGGCCTGCCATCAGCATCGAGAGTTTCGACTTCATCAGACAGCCACCCTACCCTACCGGCTGGCATTAGCGGCCCCAACGACACCGTCAGTTTTGCCCGGCGGTAATTACCTTCAGGTGGTTTAGGTTCGTTCCGATTCATCACGGCATTAATGAGAACTTGCCAGATAGTTGAGTAGATGAGTACTCATCTATCTGTCAAGTTAATTAGCGAAATTGATAAATAGGCGGGTAGCTGTTCTGCGTTATCCGGTGGCCTACCGGTATCGAGATGCCCGGTTTATCCTGCGGTGTCCAGGCGGAGGGGCGGAACTCAGACCGAGCCAGTAATGACAGTAAACGTTGGTAGCGTTCCCGGCCCTCCTGAATGAAAGCCCGGCCAATAGCATCGGCGGTCGGCTCGAAATAGAAGACCTGGAAAGGCTCCGCTTTCTGAACGCCCAGAAAGACAAACCGCCGAGCCTTCAAACCATCTAAATAAAAGGCCGCTTGACGGTCGTATTGGTACTGCTCACAGCACTCGATGAATTGGCGATACGTCCGGGCGCGGGTAGTCTTCACGTCGACGATCAACCCGTGCCGCAATCGAATATCCGTCTGGCATTTACAGAGTAAGCCCGTGACCTTATCGCGAAACAAGTGGGGCTGTTCTTTCTGTCCCCATTGTAACGCCCATCGACCAAACCGGGTATCGCGAATTGCCTTTGCCATTTTGCCCAATCGCTCCCGGTCGATGGCTCCCTCGAACGGTCGGGTACTGCGCGGCTCCAATAACAACTGGTGAAAAGCTGACCCTTCGGCAAACGCCTTAACGGGTTTTCGGTTGGGTTCGCCCAACAGAAACCGCTCGTACTCGGTCAGGTCGGAATTGGAAAAAGCGGGAAACTGACGGTAATTGTCTGGTGTAAGCACTTGCATAGAATCAGGCAGAAATAGCGAATTATTAGTTGAATAAATAGGTAGTCAGTTATCTAAATAGCTGACTACCTAAATAAATTTAGACGACTTCCACGGCTTCAACCTCTGCTTGGGGCAGTTCTCCTGCGTTTAACGTAACGGGTACTACGTCTGTTGAGGGTAAAGCGAACGTCTCCGAAAAACTGAAGTAGTTCGCCGTGTGTTTCAGCGTATCGCGCCGGTAGATGGGGCAGTCTGCCGCGTACTCCGCAAGTTGCTGCACACTTTCGGGGTCGGCAAGCTGGTAGCTGAACCGGCCAATGAACCACGACTTTGTAGGGTCGTTTTTGCTGGTTAGTTTCTCCGGGCGGATGGTCAGCACCACGTCGCAAAGGTTCAGCGGTTCGTTCCCTTCGTAGATGAGCTTTTTCATCACGCCCCGCAACTCGGTAAGCGTAGTGCCGTTGAACATGATGCTCGATACGCAATTCAGCGCGTCGATAAAGAACAGTTCGGCCCACGCTTCGCGGTTCCGGTTAAACAGCCCGTCCTCGAAAATGCGGAACACAAACGGCTGAAACGTAAACTCCTTGATGGGCTTACCCGATTTGTCCAAAACGGGGGTGTCCCCGTCGATGTTGAACTGTCCGGTTTGTGAGTTGTAGCGGTACTGCTTCGGCTCACCCTCGATGTAGCGGAAGATGTCCGAGATTACAGTTTCACCATGTTTGTTGACGGTCTCTTGCTGATAGGATTTCATACCTGTATAGCGTAAAAAAGGGGTTGGTGCCTGGGCTTACACCGGCCAAGCGTTCGCGGTTTCAACATTACAAAGATAGCCAACTATCTGAATAGTCAACTACTTAACTACTGATACACAGCACTTTGTGAACCCGTTTGATTCGGCTGCTTTCTGCCTGAACTGTTTCAGAACCCCTTGATTATTCAAATAGCCGACTATAAAAGTAGTCGGCTATTCAGCTAATGGCTTAATTAAGGTAAACCTTATGGTCGGCCTGAGTGGGTAAGCTCCTGTTCGCGTAAGTACAATTGGTACTGCTGCTTGCGCGTATCGAGGATGCTTTCCAGCCGCTGCAACTCAGCGTTGAAGGAAGGAGACTGGTAAAGCGAATCGGCATCTGACAGCAGTCGTTGCAACGGAGCGGTTCGGGCTACGGCAGTTTGAGCCGACACGTACCGGTGCTGCCAGTAGCCAGCGGCATACGTGTCACGCTGCTGACGGGTTTGCAGCGAGACAAAGACCAATCCACCAACCAGCAGACCAGCGACAGCTATCCCCCCCGTTAGGTAACGCACCAGTTTAAGCAACGCCGACCCCGGCTGCTCTACCCTGACCACCTTCGGGACCAACTTATCGAGATGCTGCTCAAGGGCAGGGGTAAGGGTTGCCGGAACCTGGGGTAGCCACTCAGTAAGGTGGCGTGTCAATTGCTCCTGCTGCGTCTGACCCATTTTTTCAATAGCTTCCAGCAGACCGGCAATCAAGTGGGGAGGCAGGTCATCGGTTTGCGAAACCGGGAGTGAGGGTACTTCCTTCGAGGGTTTGGCCTGTTCTGTCTCGGCGGATGGCTTGGGGCCACGACTCCAATACGGATTCGATGAATAAAACTTATTGGTCGGAGCAGCCCTGGGCCGGTCGGGGCAAAGTGTATCCATATCAGGGTGAGTAGGGGAGGAGGTCATCGGTTAAAGAATTTGGTTCGGGCAAGACCGGAGCGGCCTTGCCCAAATCGGAGACATTATCACAGTTTTGCTTTGTACGTGCGGGCTGATTCCGAAGCAGATTGAACCGTTTCGCGTTGAGCGGTCTGTTCCGCCTTTATCTCCGTGTGAGGTTTGATGAGGGGCGGAGCTCCCATCTTCAGCGGACTCGAATCGGGCAGAGCCTCGCCCTGGCGGTTTTGCAGGATGTCGTTGAAGTCTTTCTGCTGCCGGGTGGGTCGCACAACGTGATAGAGCGACTGCCCCTGTCGGTTGTTGATTTCGTCGGTAAGCAGCGTGAGTGCCTTCACCAGCAGTCGACCGTCGTTGGGGAAGTGAATCCGGGTGCGGGTTACAGCCTGACCCTGATCAGGATCGACCAAGGTTTCGCGCTGAAACTCCTGCACTCGCTTTTCCTTGTCGTTCGGGTCATTGTTGTAGTTGAACTGCTTGGTAAAGCGATTCATCTCGTCCATGAAACGATGGAGGAACGCTTCGTTTCTGCCGCCCGCGATGTCGGCACCAGCCCCACCGGGCGACAGGGGTTGCCGTAGCTCCAGTTCCAACTTGTTCACGCCCGAATACAAATCCTTTTCCAACTTGGCATCCTTATGGTGTTGAATGCGCTGCTCCATTTCGTCGGGCGAAATCATGGCTCGTTCCCGCGCCACCCGAAACTCGTTACCCACCTTCATCTGCATATATTCCGACTGAGCCAGTTTTCCGGCCTCTTCCGGCATCGGAATGCCGTAAGCCCTGGCATACGTGAACGCCGGAATTACCGACTGCACCATCTCGACCGAAACCTTGACGTAGTCGTCAGGCATGATCTCTTTAAAGCGGGCCTGGTGGTTGATGGCCAGTTTATGCCCTTCTGACAGGTTGCCGTCGGGTACGTCGAACCGCTTCAGCACGTCGCTGAATGTTTTTATCTCAGGGTCGAAGGCAAACTTTGGCCCGAGCACGTTAGCCAGTGGGTTAGGAGGGAGGTTCGGCCCCGAATAGGCAATGTCCGGTTTGACGCGCAGGGCCGGGTCGGCAGCGGGGTGTTGCAGAGCGAGGTAGTTGATGGCGAACCGAAGACCGGCGTTGTCGCCATCCTGCGCGATCACAAACTGCGCCTGCGGGTTGCGGTCGAGCACTTTCTGGATAAAGCCCATCTGTCGGCTACCAGGTTGCCCGCCCGTCGCCATGTAGAACCGACGTTCGCCCTCGGCTTCAGGGTTGAGTTGCTTGAACGACATCGCATCAATGGCAGACTCAGCGACAAGGATGCGCTGGGCGGGCACCTCCTTGAAGGCCGGGCGGGCGGTTTCGAGCGGTAACTGCACCTGCTGCGGCTTTCCCTCCTGCACAAAATTGAACGAAACCGTTTCGGGGCTGAGCCGAACGACCGTACCGACAGTACCGGCAGGAAGGTCAGGTTTATCATGCATGGCCAATGGGGCTTTCAATTCGTAGAACCGGTTAGAGTGCCACATGGCTTCCCCGCGCTCCCCGGAAGGGAACGACTTGAAGCGTTCGTTACGAATGTCCATCGACACCAGGTGACCATCCTGGGCGTACATCGGGAAGGAGGTATTACGATGCGTGGTGCCCTTCTCCGTCGTGTAAGCAATGTTGTGAATGCGGCCGTTGAACTCCGGCGAAAAGAGTACGTCTTTATGAAGCGAGCGTCCTTCCAGATAGCGGGTGTCGGTCAGGGGCGCGATGGCGTACCGATTGTGCAGGTCTTTTTCCCGAAGCTTCGTGTCGATCAGGCTTTCCTTTACCTGCTTCAGGGGAGACGTAACGCTCTTTTCGAGTACGTAGTCGGCGGAGGACATGATACGGTCGACAGCCTTAAAAACGTTCCGGTAAATGCCGTTTTCGACTCGTTCCAGAAACTTGATCACGTCGCCCCGCCAGCCCCGCTGATCGTTCATGTCGACAAACATCTTTTGCCCGTACTTGTCGCCGGTATAAACGGCCAGCCGTTCCTTCGACCCTTTCTCGCCCCGCTCATAAATGAGCCACTCGTCGCTCGGTTTCGACTTCTTGGCATCGAGCACGAAGCCGTAATCTTGCAGCACCACTTCCAGATCCAGCTCGCGCTTGATGGCATCGAAATCCCGCACCAACTTTTCACCACGGGGCTTTGGTGTCGGCTGCGGCTCCTTCTGGGCATTTTGGGCTGGCGTAATCGTCGCTTCCCGATTCGTGGGGGAAGCTTTGGCCGATTCCTGGGCCGTTTGTGTCGCCGACGAGGGCCGGACCGGGGTCAGGTCGATACGGTAATCGTCGGCATACTTCTCCAGCGTCTGAATGTTCCACGCTTTGTGGTAGGCCGTGGATTCGCGCACGTTCTGGTATAGGTCGGGGACGGCCAATTGGCGATACGCCACCGAACCGTCCAGCTTGCCCCGGTTGGTGATCAGCGCGGCCCGGTTCGTCTGCGCCCGCGAAAACAGTTCGCCAAACTGATCCGGCGTAAAGCCGTTGATGGCAGGGTAAAGCCCTACCTTCTGCGGACCGTCGCCGAGCGTGAGCATCTTTCGCGGTTGAGGGTTTTCTGTCAACTCGGGCTTGGTACGGGTAAGTACGCGCGGACCATAGACCTCCTGAATGGCTTTGTCGAGTCGCTCGAAGTTGGCTTTTGTCGGCTCGACCCAGAGCTGCACGTTGCCAATGGCACGGGCCGGGTCGATGGCGTTCATGGCGTAATCGCCAAATGCTACGTAACGTACCCCGGCTTTATTTAACTGGCGTAGAATAGCCAACTGCTCGCGGGTGGCACGGTTCTGTGCTTTTTGCTTCATAACGGAAAGGGGTTACGGGGTTGTCAGTTCAAAACCACCCAGGTCAGGTTCGTTGGCCCGGTGCAGATCGGTAGCCAGTTCGGAGAGGTCATATTGAAGCTCCATAAAGGCCAGATACAGCCGTTCGCGCTCCTCGTCGGTGAGATGCTGCCAAAGCTCCGGGTCGTTGACCGACGCATTCAGAACGGTGATTGGCAGGTCGCCCGGCTCTTCGCCATCACCGATAAACAGCGGTTGAATCGCCTGATGAATGCGCTCGCGCCCCCATCGTACTTCCAGTTGTTCCAGATACTGCATGGGCATCAAAGGCTGGTTTTAACGGTGGGCGTGAGCGAGTCGGGGGCAAGGGGTTGTCCCGGCACCGGCTGCAACCGGGTATCTCTGGTGGGTGGGGGGAGCAGCGTCAACGATAGGGTAGGGGAGACCTCACCGGGCTGTTGCCGATTCTCGATTAGTACCGGACTAAGCGCGTGGACAACCTGTTCGTGGATGTCCGTCAGCACCGGTTGCCATACCACCGGTCTTCCCGCCTTGTCTGCTGCCTGGGCTAAGCAGGCATCGAACGACGGGGCGAAAAGCTGAACCAGCCGACTGGCCTGCTCGTGTGATAGCGGGCAAACAGCTTCATTACTTTTTTTCATTGCTTTAGTTTAATTTTTTATCGAATTTACTTTAATTAATTAAATATTTTGGCGTTTTGCGGTTTAATTTTGCCCGATGGCAAAGAGAAGAATACGTTATGGACTGCATAGAAACGGCCTAATTGGGGCTGTTATTAGCTTGACGCTGAGTGGGTCGAATTACCCAACGGCAATAAATCAGAGTAGAGAAATAGACCTGTTTGCGGCCCATACAATATCGGAATCGACTCACCCGCATTGGCTGGATCAGTGGGTGGGGGAGGCCACGTCGGAGCAGGTGGTGACTGCCTTTTCTAAACTGTTCTTTGCTTCACCGGAAAGAGCGCAGCGGATTCCATGCCTGCCTCCACTGGGTGATTGGTCGGGCAATCGGGTTTCGTCGGGTTTTGGGCTACGGGAGCATCCTACTCTGCATACCCTGCGCCACCACGATGGTATCGACATTGCCGGGCCACATCAATACGTTCGCTCGGCGGCTTCGGGCTTGGTGGCTACGGTCGGCTATAGTAGCACGCTGGGGCGTTACGTAAAAATTGACCACGGCAACTCCTACCAAACCGTGTATGGTCACCTGGCTTTGACCTCGGTGCGGGCTGGTCAGTGGGTAGTGATCGGCGAAACGCTCGGCATAACGGGTAGTACGGGCCGGGCCACCGGGGTGCATCTTCATTACTGCGTCCTGAAGCATCATCGGGCGGTAAATCCTGCCGATTACCTCACGCTGGCCATCCGCTTTGTGGCCCATTACCAACAGCAACAACGTACCCAAACACGCTAATTTATCATGCCCGAAATGACCAACAAGGAACGGGAGGGACACACCCAAACCGTCGAACTCTTCATCATTGCAGCTATCGGACTACTGATTTTGCACTGCTTATGGTATTGCTATGAAGTTGTCTATTCAAATAGCTGGCTACAGGAATATTTTTATAGCGGTCTATCTATATTAAACGAACGGTTGGAATTGTTCAAAAATCCGCTGATTACTAAAGCACTGGTGCTGCTACTACTGTTTCTGTACGCCATCGGCTCGAAAGGGAAAATCGACCCCTCGATTGGTCGGCACCAGGTATTGCGCTATGCTTCGGTCGGGTTGTTGCTGTTCCTGGGTTCTGTGCCGTTGCTTTACGCCAAAGCCCTTGTCGCTCCACTGGCTGTGGACGTGCTGTACATCGGCCTGACGCTGGCCGGCACCATGCAGTTGATAAAAGGCGGGCAGTATCTCTCGCGGATTCTGTTTACCCGCAGTCCGAACGACATCTTCAACGACACCAACGAGGAGTTTCCGCAGAATGAAACGCTGGTGCAGAATGAATTTTCCATTCACTTCCAGACCCTATATGCCTACAAAGGAGCATGGCGACGGGGATTGGTCAACATCGTCAATCCGTTCCGCTCGGTGATTGTGCTGGGCCTTCAGGGGTCGGGGAAGACATTTGCAATCTTGATTCAGGCACTTTGGCAGAGTATGTACAAGGGGTACGTGACCTACGTGTATGACTTCAAGTTTCCAGACCTGACGCTGGAAGCTTACAACGCCTACCGCAAGACTATTGCTGAAAACACCTACGCCTGGACACCTGCCGACCAATTAGCTGACCGCAAACACCGGAACGATCCGCTCATTCCAAAGTTCTACGTACTGAACTTCGATGACATCGAGTATTCGCACCGCTGTAACCCCATCGACGCCGACGGCATGACCGACGTGATGGATGCCTACGAAGCGGCTCAGACGGTCATGCTCAACCTGAACCGGACGTGGGCGCAGAAGCAGGGTGAATTTTTCCCAGAATCGGCCATCAACTTCCTGACGTCGGTGCTCTGGTATCTGCGGACTGTCAGCCTGAAGTATCGGGGTCTTTGTGCCGTGGAGGAAGCCAAACCCGCCAACCAGCAAAACCCGCAAAGGCTGGCCACCTACGCCCGGCTATCTAAATGCTGCACCTTCCCCCACACGCTGGAGTTCATTAACCGGCGGTACGACGAGACGTTCGCGCTCATGGAGCGTTACCCCGAAGTCGAGATTTACGTCAGACCGTTCATCGATGCCCGCGACGGGGGCGCGATGGAGCAGTTGGAAGGACAGATTTCGTCAGTGCGGATTCCGATGGCCCGCCTTTCATCGCCGACGCTGTATTGGGTAATGACCGGCTCCGACTTCACGCTCGACATTAACAACCCCAACGACCCCAAGATTTTGTGTACGGGCAATAACCCCGAACGTACTGCCATATACGGCACAGCGTTTTCGCTTTACACCGCCCGGCTCATGAAGCTGGTCAACCGGAAAGGGCGACTGAAATCGGCCCTGTTTTGGGACGAACTACCCACGATGTTTCTGAAAGGGTTGGACTTGCTCATCGCCACGGCCCGCTCCAACAAGGTGGCCACCTGGCTGGGCATCCAGGATTTTGAGCAGTTGACCCGCGATTATGGAGAGAAAGAAGCCAAAGTCATCATGAACCTGGGGGCAAATGTGTTTGCTGGTACGGTCGTGTACGAAACGGCCGAGAAACTTTCGCGCCGGTTTGGCAAAACCAATCAAACCAAAGAGTCGATTACGTACTCGAAAAACGATACGACCATCAACGTATCGCAGCAACTCACAGAGATGATCCCGGCGGCCAAGATTTCGCGCCTAAAGCAGGGCGAGTTTGTGGGGCAGTTCGTCGACAACTTCGGCGAAGAGTTCGACCTGAAAACGTTTAAAGCATTCATAGGTGTGGAAGAGCAGCAAATGAAAAAAGCTCATCAGCTACCGCCCATGCTGGACCTTGACAGCATCATACGGGACGTGTACGGCGTTGAACCAGCCGACACGACGCCGGCCATGCGTCAGGTGTTCAAGACCCAGTTGCTTCAGGACAACTACCGCCGGGTGAAAGAAGACATTCAGCTATTGGTCGATTGCGAGGTAGCAGAGTTCGGGATTGTCTTCAAAGAGCGAAAAGGATAGGAGGTTACAATCAATTGTTGATCGATAATTTAATGTTGAATGTAGTTACGCTAAGTCCTTTTTTCCAGACCGCTGACAAATAGTAGTTGTAGTAACGAATGCACTGAAACTACATCGGAGGTTTCGGGCTGTGCTGTTAGGTCGTTTGCAATTCCATGCAGCGCACTGACCATCATATTGGCCATCAGCTCAATCTGCATATCAGTCAAAGGCTCGAATTCGCCGTTGGCTACGCCGAAGCGGATAATGCCAGTTAAGTGGGCAATTTCTGGTGGGTCAGTGTGCAGGCGCATCTTGGCCAGCAGTTCAGGATAGCCCTCCCGCGTCATGGTCAAAAATTCGGTAGCCTTAGCGTGACGGAAATCAAACTTTATACGAAAATATGCCCGTAGCTGGTCGGCGGCTGTCGGGTGATTGGGCAAATCGCTGATCAGTTCGTGCAGGTATAGCTTGATTTCTCCCTCGGCGATGGTGGAAAAGATTTCCTCTTTGTCCTTGAAATACAAGTATAGTGTGCTGCGACTCTTGCCCACCGCCCGGGCGATATCGTCCATCACCAGTTTGTTATATCCAAACAGCTTGAACAGTTTGGTCGCCTGCTCCAAAATGACCGTGCGCAGGTTGGGTTCTTTCACATCAGGTTTAGCCATTATATGCAATGATTAGTCGAAGATACTGCCGGTTCGACGGTTCATGATAGACAAAACAAAATATATAACACACTGACAAAACAAATAAAAGTGTCAGTGTGTTATATATTTAGATAAAAATCAATAGTTATATGAAATCCGATCAACTTACAGAAGCTTACCAAATTCTGAGCCATACTTACACAACCTTCGATCAAACCGACGATGAGTGGATGACTAATGGACTCTCAGACACACCTTTCCGGAGTTTAGTATCGGTGGCATTATCGACTATGACGACCTCGAAACGGACTATTAAAGCGGCTTTAGCACTTTATGAGACGGTACATACGTTCGAGCAGCTACGCGATATGGATGAGCAGGAACTGGTTCACCGCATCCAGTCGGTGGCTCACTACAACCGGAAAGCGAAAAATCTGAAAACGATGGCTGCTCAAATCATCGACCAGTACCACGGACAGATTCCTCAAACGAAGGAGGAGTTGCTGACCTTGAGCGGCATTGGTCGTAAGTGCGCTGACATCATGCTGAATTTTGTGTTTGAGCAGCCAGCCATCGCCGTCGATACGCACGTATTTCGGGTTGTCAATCGGCTGGGCATGGTAAAGGCCACCACTGCCAACGCCACAGCCGATCAACTCAACCAGATTACGCCCGCTGAGTTCAAACGCCACGCCCACGAATGGCTGATTCAACACGGCATGAAAGTATGCGTAGCCCGCAAGCCCCACTGCGAGGAATGCCCACTAACCCATCTGTGCGAATACTACCAAGAACATGTTTTGAAAGGACTGACACAGGCGGCCTGAGGTGCATTGCCGTTCTTCCGCTCAACCTGCTTTCTGTTCTCAGCAGCCCGTATCAGTCATGAATAAGCCCTCCGGTATCAATGTCCTCTGGTTCAAGCGTGACCTACGTTTACGTGACCACGAGCCGCTGAAAGCTGCCATCGAAGCCGGTCAGCAATCGGGCCGACCGCTATTGCTGTTATACTGTTTCGAGCCGTCGGTCATGGCAGACCCAAATTACGCCATGCGGCACTGGCGGTTTGTCTATGAATCGCTGACAGATCTAAACGGGCAATTGATGGACCTGCCCATAACCTATACTGCTCCCGTTTATCTGTTTCAGCGAGAGGTGATCGACGTGCTGACCGCCTTACATCGTCAGTTTACCATTCATACCCTGTATTCTCACCAGGAAACCGGCCTGCGGATCACCTATGACCGCGATAAGATAGTAGCTCGTTTCTGCCAGCAGCATAGGTTAGACTGGCGGGAGTATGAGAGCAATGCGGTCCGGCGGGGGCTAAAAACCGGTGTAGGCGTTCAGGCAAATTGGGACCGAACCATGCAGCAGTGCCAGCAACAGCCTGACCTTACTCGCTGGCAACCGGTTCGGCTACTCGCCAATTGGTACGAAGTCGAGCGGGGGCCTGCCCTGCCTGATGACTGGCAGCAGACCGACCCCCAGTTTCAGCCTGGCGGAGAACGTAACGCCCACCGTTATATGACCAGTTTCTTTGCCCAACGGATTGCTCAGTACGAAAACTCCATTTCCAAACCGCTGGAGAGTCGGCGGGGTGGGAGCCGCCTGTCGCCTTATCTGGCCTGGGGCTGTCTAAGCGCAAGACAGGTATATGAGGTTCTTCTTACAAATAGCCGGAAAACGGCGTTAGTAAACTATGTATTTAGTTTTGGCTTTCTCAAAGGCCGTAAGCCATTGACTCCAAGATCCGGGTTTGTGTTGAAGGAGTATTTTCCCAACCGGTTGATATGGGCAAATGGAGCAGGAGAGATAAATTCAAAGTCATTTTCATCTATCGGATATCCTTCCTGGTGTAATTCTTTGATAATTTCTTGTATATAAACCGTGTTCCATACCAGGACAATATTGGTGATCAGGTTCAAGCTCCTGACCACTTTTTGCTGTTGTTCTTCTTGTTTTCTGCGTACAATCCCATCGCCGCCAAACCAAAGATAAAGTCTTAGGTTGTGCAGCTGCTCTCCTTTGATCAGCTGTGTGTTGATCTTTCTACGTAAAGGCATGCTAAGCAGGTATTTAAGGATAAAAATGGTTTTTACCAGCTGGCCATAAGCCTGCAAAACATACATCAGGTTATTTTGGCGCGGGTACGATTGAAGCTTAGAGATTAGCAATGAAGCGGTTACACGCCCTGATTTAATGGAAGCTGCGACTTTGAGAAGTTCGTCAAAATGTTGTTTGAGATAATCAGGATTAACACGACCGGTGAATTTCAAAGCAGGGTATTCCCATTCCCGATCCTTGATTTTACACAGCCGCTGATCTTTTATGTCCCGGATCCTTGGACAAAAATCCATACCCAGCAGATCAAACAGCGCAAAGATTAGGTCCGAATATCCTGACGTATCGGTTGTATGTTCGAGTATTGTCAAATCGGTTTCATTGCCTATAATTTCATCAAGTACGTAAGTGGCGTCCCTTTCGGTGGACGAAATGCTCCGGCTGCCATACTGGCTATATTGATCCGAGGTATGTGTATAAAAGGTAATTCCCTTACCGTAACCAAAATAATTGGGGAGCGCCTTCGCATTCCGGATTTTCCCGCTGGTCGGGAACCGCTGCCCGTCCGAGGATGAAAGTGTGCCCCCGCCCCAATAGCCGCTCAACCATTGTTGATAATGAAAGTTAACAAGTGCATCGTTGGCTTTTTTAAGATTCTCTTCTGAGAGATAGTTATTGCTTGTCCACCAAAGCGTTTGATAATCAATCTCACAAGACCTAGCCAAATCCGACAGAGGAATATTACATCCGGATGCAAAAACAGCCGCATATAAAATAGACTGGTGTTCCTGGTTACGCGGTTCATTTTCCAATCCATGAAGATGTTCGGAAAAATTTATCCATGCATCCACTTCTTTAATTATATCTGTGATGTTGACTTTCGGGAGCCGTTGATTGATTTGTTCCCGGAGTGCTTTTGCTGAAAAGGGTACATCTTCTGCCGGCAATGCAGGCACTACCAGGATGCCTTCTTCAAGCCGGATCTCTCCACCCGCATTCAAGAGCTCATCCAGCGGTTTCAACAGTGATTCCAGCTCTTGCAAGCGCTGGTCGATACGCTCGGTGGGAAGAGTTGGCATTGACATTTGATTGCAAAAATCCTGTCGTAGCAGTTCCCACTGCACATTTGAAAGAAGCAACGAGTTAAAGTCGGCATATTTTCGGGAGATATTGATAAATACATCGCCCGCACGGAGCCGGTCCCGCAAGTTGGCCAGGGCACATAATTCGTAAGGTTGGCGTTGTGGAAGGGCTTCCGGCTGTTGCTGATCGTTTTCAAAAATCAGTTTGTTCCAGGAAGGCGTTATAAAATCAATCGGCGCGTCATCAGGCAGTTTTCTTCTTTTGCCCGTTTGCAACCCGGTCAAAATATCAAGCACACCCAGAAAGCCATCTTTGGAATGGGCAATTTGAAAGTCAATGGTTTTAAGAAGGTTAGGGGTGAATTGTTTTAAGGTTGTATAGTAGTTGTTCAGATAGTATAAGTAAGTTTGCCTGGCTGGGCGAAGAGCAGCCCCGGTTACCAGTAATGCCTCCCTGAGCATTTCCTTTGGATATATTTCAAAAATACAGGTACGGAGCTGATCGTCTGTAATGGTGTCATTGATGATAATACTAACAGTCTGGGACAGGGTTTTCATCGCCTCGTTCTGTGATTTGAACAAGGTCTGCTGATATGTGTCGAGTTGCTTTTTTGATCCGTTGACAATGTGCTCCCAATAATCATCAAACATTTCCAACACCTTGTCATTGGTATCTATCAGGCTCTCATACAGGAAGCAAATTAAAATCGGGTACCGCCTTGTAGCGTTCATCCGCTGTAGATACTTGTTAGAAACATTCCTGGCTATTTGGGCCAGCCTTTTTCTGCGGTTTAGGCTTATTACCGATAAGTCCCATTCATGGACGTTTAATGATTTTAAAAAATTGATCTTTTCCAACGTCTGGTTAATAGCCCTGGGCGTATTGCTGGTGGGGACTTGGCAAAGCCAACGGTGCAAAGTGATGGAGACTGCTTTTTAAACTGTGTCAAGATTGGGTTTGAATAGAAGGGAAGAAAACAATTTCCTAATTTCCTACTCATGACTGACTCCTTCGACTACGAAGCCTTCAAAAAAGCGGCCATCAAGGGCCTTTATGATGGCAAGCCCCTTACCGGCCAGGACGGCCTGTTCGCTCCCTTACTCAAGCACTTTTTAGAATCAGCTTTGGACGGGGAAATGGAGAACCACTTAGCCGAGTCACGCCCCCAAGCCAACCGACGCAACGGCAAAACCACCAAGACAGTTAAGAGTAGCGCAGGGCTACTGGAGCTGACCACGCCCCGTGATCGAGCGGGCAGCTATCAACCGCAACTCGTCCCCAAGCGCCAAGTGGTACTCACTGATCAGTTGGAAGCTAAAATTCTTTCGCTCTATGGGCGCGGCTGTAGCTACGCCGACATCAGTCAGCATCTCCAGGAGATGTATGGTTACTCACTCTCTGATAGTGAGCTAACCAGCATTACCGATAAGGTTTTGCCCGCCATGCGGGACTGGCAAAACCGGCCCCTGGCGAGTTTGTATGTATTGATGTGGCCGCTTCGGCGGTCCGATGGATGGCATCTATTACAAGGTTCGTCAGGAGGGTAAAGTGGTCACGCGTGTGTTGTACAGCGTGATCGGGCTGACGCTATCAGGTCGTAAACAGGTACTGGGCATTTATACAGCCGAGAGCGAATCGGCCCGCTTCTGGCTAACAGTGCTGACGGACTTAAAACAACGAGGGGTAGAAGACATTCTGATTAGTTGTGTGGATGGGCTCAAAGGCTTTGATACGGCTATCAACACGGTTTTCCCCCGCACAACGGTCCAGTTATGCATTGTGCATCAGTTACGTAATTCGTTCCGCTTTATTCCTGATAAGCATCTGAAAGAGTTTGTCAAGGCCATCAAAACCGTTTATCAGGCTCCTACTGCCGAGCAGGGCTGGGAGAATCTACAATGGATGCAAGAGCAGTGGGGCAGTAGGTACCCGCAAGCACTGGCAGGCTGGGTGAGCAACTGGTCGTTGCTATCCTCGTTTTACGATTACCCCGCCAGCCTTCGCAAGGTGGTCTATACCACCAACACGGTGGAAGCTTACCATCGCCAGCTCCGCAAGGTGACCAAGACGAAGGGAGCTTTTGCTTCTGACGTAGCTTTGCAAAAGCTGGTGTATCTGGTGATTCAGAATCTGGAAACAAAGTGGGAAACAAAAACCTACAACTGGAAGGAGGTCATCAACGACCTGACAAGTATCTTTGAAGAACGCATCAAACCGCATCGCTTCGACTAAAGCCCGCCTGACACAGTTTAAAAATCACTCCCCTGATTTTGCGAAAAAAGCTGCATACTCATGATTCACAGCAAACCCCTTTACAGTGGAGCGCCCCGAAGGATTATTTCTAATGAGAGCAGTTGCCAAGTAATTTTCTTCCCCAAACACTTCTCCCAACATGTACTGAAGCCGATGATACTCGTAATCATCAATTGTTATACAAAAAATTGCTTGCTCACTCATCAAGTGCTTAGACTGTTCCACTCTGTCGACAATCATTGACAACCACGACGAATGTTTAAACTCGTTTTTGTACATTATTTCGCTCGCTGCAGCATTATATGGTGGGTCAACATATACGCATCTTATCTGTTCGTAATAGCGCTCCTGTAGGAAACGTAATGCTTGAAAGTTTTCAGAATTTATAATCAACCCATCTATATGTTTTTCAAAATCGGTTATTTCTACAATGAGTTTTGACTTGAACTCCTCCGTAAAGAAGCCCGTATCAAGTACAAGGTATTGATGCTGTTTTAGAAAGTCTATAGTTAGAGGACGACTGTAACCCACACCAACCACAACATCTGGAGGTAGTTCATCAATGGCAAACAAACGTACCCACTCGTCGGCCTGCGCTTCGTTCTGCGCTATTTCGTCATAGAACGATTCAGGTACTCGGTCGAGCGTGATGCAGTATTGACTGTCTACTACCAGCTTCTTTTTCAGCCACAGCCGCTTCTGAAAGTCTTCTAACTGGGCCAGAAACTGAATTACCTTCTCGCCAATCTGCCGCAAGGCCCGCACCTTGGCTAACTGCGCTAACACCTGCCGGTCGTCCACGGTGTCGAGGTCGTCCAGAAACAACACCTCGTTTTTGATGTAAAAGTCCAGTTCCCGGCGCAGAAACCCGCCGAGGTCTTTGTGGATGAAGTAGTCGAAGGTATTGCGGGCCGTGTAGTCGCGCAGGTGCTTTTCCAGCAGGGTCCGGTTCTTGTTCTTTTCGGTAGGGCTAAGGGCCAATAGGGCCAGAAAATCGGCCGGGATCAGGGGCTTCAGTTGGTCGGTGGCTTCGGTCAGCAGCTCGTCCTGTTTGCGTTTCTTGTCGGTCGGTTCGTAGGTAAAATAGATGTGCAGCGTATCGCCGATTACTTCGAGTGGCCGGTCGTGGCAGAGGGCAAACCGGCGTTCTTTGTCGCCCTGAGCCTTGTTGTTGTTCTGCTCGGTACTGGCCTCCAGCAGGTCGAACGATACGTGGTGGGTGTCGTCGAGCCGGAACCGGTAGTGTTTCAGGTACTCGGCGGTTTTGATGTAGTACTGATCGGCGTTGGCCCAATGCAGCTTCACTTCCTCGCCCTCGTAGGGAATGGCGTACACATCGCGCTTGTACCGGCGCATGGAAATGAAATCGCCGTTGTCGAAGTACCGTTTGAAGAATTGGGCCAGTCCCGAAAACACGTCGTTTTCCAGCGCCGTCAGGTCGGGAATATCGGCCAGTTGCGCCCGTAGTTCCTTCACTTTCGGCACCGCGTCCGGCTCTATGCCAAGGGCCTGAGCCTGCTTTACGGCATCGTCAAGCCCTTTTTCGAGGGCCTTGCGGTCGCCGGAGCCGTTTTGGGCCAGAATCGTTTTTACCTGGGGTACTAAGTCCTGTTGAAGAAACTGCGTAATATCGGCGCGTTTCTGGTTCATGATCCGATAGATGCCAAAGTCGAGTTCAGCCTTATCGAGCATGAATACTTCCTTCAGAACAGTAATTAGTTTATCGTAATTGGTCGTCATTATTCAAATGATAGCTGACAGTCACAACTGCCGAAGCGTCGGGCCGACGTTTCGCCGGGCCGGCGATGCGTAACAAATCGGCAAAAGTGCTAAAAAAAGATTAACAAAGCGTCCAGCGGACCGTAAAGAGTCGGGTGCTGGTAAGCTGATTTTTCATCCGGTATTCGATCTGGCTAATCAGGGCGTCGCGCTGCTGCTCAATCTCGTCTTCAACGCTAAAAATCTGCTGCCGCAATTTCTTCTGGGTGCCTGTCAGTTGGTTTAGTTCTTTCTGGATGGCCAGTTGCTCGGCTGGGTTGGTGGTTTTGCGGCTCAGGCGGTTCAGGTCCCCAATCCGGGCTTTCACGTCGCGGATATCCTGCTCGGCGGAGCGGATGCGGTCGTCAGCCCATTTGTTCAGTTTCTGCGTTTCCTGTAGCAGCCAGCCCGCGTTTTTGGCTTCGCACCGCTCGACCCACTCCCGTTGGCTGCTCGTTTCCAGATCGGCCAGTGTTTCAGCCGCTTCGTTGGGCACCACGGTGGGTAGGGCCGTGGCTGGCAAGGTCAGCAGCCGGGCGCACAGGTCGGCATCGAGCACCTGAGCCTCTTCGGCAAAGGCCGTCAGCAAGATGTTTTCCTGCGTCTCGAACGAGTCGAATGTAAGCACGGTAGCCGCCAGCCAGCCCGATTGTCCCAGTAGCGGTTCAAGCGCACTAATCTTGACAGACGTTTGCGAATAGTTGAAGGTCAGGTGCTGCGTAGGCGCATGGGTTTGTCGGCCCTGCTGCAAGACCCATTGCGTTAGCGGATGGCCTGTTCGGTACACGTGCGCGTCGGTCACGTTTTTACCAAGCTGGTAGCGGCCCAGCGGGGTGCCGCCCAACGGGGTGCCGCCCAGCCGTTCGTCGGTATGGCCAACAGGCCGACGCCGTAAGGTAAACGAACAGGTATCGGGGTCAAAGTCGGCATAATCGCGCAGTACGTAACGGGTCAGCTCATACAGGTTCTTCTCGTAGCGATTCAGCCGGGCTTTACTGTCGAGCAGGCTCATGCGTAGCTTCTCGGTCACTTCCTGATCAAAGTTTTCCAGCAGTTTGTGTTTGGTCTGTTGCAGTTCGGTTCTGATCTGATCGTCCAGTTCCCGCTGAAGGGCATCGAACGATGTCTGAATCTGTTCGGGCGTTCGGCACTCCTGGTAGATCTGCGCAATCCGTTTCTCAAAATCGATGCCGCTCTCAATACTGCCCAGCACCTCGTCTGATGCGCCAAACACCCCATTGAACAGCTTGAACTTCTGATCCAGCAGTTCGTAGATCCTTACGTCGGCCGCGTTGGCTTTGTTAAGGAAGTTAACGACGACCACATCATGCTTCTGTCCGTAGCGGTGGCAGCGGCCAATTCGTTGCTCAATACGCTGTGGGTTCCAGGGCATATCGTAATTGACGACTAATGAACAGAACTGTAGGTTAATGCCCTCGGCCGCGGCTTCGGTCGCAATCATGACTGTAGCTTGTTCTCTGAAGCAGTCCACGAGCGCGGCCCGCATGTCGGCCGTTTTTGAGCCAGTAAACCGGTCCGTTCCTTCGTGTCGCTTCAGCCAGTTTCGGTAAATCCGCTGTGACTGGGCATCGGCATTGGAGCCGTTAAACAGGATGACGGCGGGTGCGTCGGGCGTGCCGGCGTAGCCCCGGCTTTCGAGCAGGGTTTTCAGGTAAAGCTGCGTGCGGGTGCTCTCGGTGAAGATGATGGCTTTACGCGGTGCTGTCATGCCGTTGGTCTCCCGTCGGGTGGCTTCCTCAAACCCTTTTTCGAGCGCGAGTATCAGCTTCTCCCCTTTCGAGTTAGCTTCGATGGACTTCGCCAAGGTTTCAAACGCTCGTAGCGCGGTCAGTTCGGCCTGTACTTCTTCGCGTTGCGCTGGCGTCAGGGGTTCCTGCGGGTCTGGTTCTTCGTCGTCCCACTCATCTTTGGTTTCGTGGTAGGCTTCATAGTCTTCGGCCACCGCCGATTCAGGCAGTTCGGCATCGGCTTTCAGGCGCTGCTCCAGCCGATTGGCCAGGCCGCCGAGCGTACCCGAAATGGCAAAGCTCGAAGACGCCAGCAGCTTGCGCAGGATCAAGGTCATCAGTTGCCGCTGACTCGGTGGCAGGGCGTATAGCGTTGGCCGTTGCAGGTAATCCGTTACGGCGTCGTACAGTTTTTGTTCGGCCTCGGTTGGGTAAAACTCTTCAACTAAGGCCCGGCGCTCGGTGTAGTTGATGTATTCCAGCACCTGCCGACGCAGGGTACGTTTGCAAATGGGTTGCAGTCGTTCTTTCAGTTCGTCAAACACGGCCGGGTCGGTGTCGTCACGAACCTTTCCGTACTGTTCCCGAAAACTTTTCACATCGCCGAAGGTGTAGTCGTCGATGATGCTCACCAACCCAAACAATTCCATCAGCGAGTTTTGCAGTGGCGTAGCCGTGAGCAGTACCTTCGGAACGTCGTTCAGTGCTTCTTTTATTGCCTTGCCAATTTTGTTTCCCGACTTATAGACATTCCGCAATCGGTGGGCCTCATCGATGACGGCCAAATCCCACCGGATGCTTTCCAGATAAGCGGACTTACTACGGGCAAACTGGTAAGAGCAAATAACGATGGTATCCTGATCGAAGGGGTTAAAGCGTCTGGCCTTGACTGCTTCATTAAATGACTTTGTTTCCAGGATAATGGAAGGCAGGTAAAACTTGTCCATCAGCTCCTGACTCCATTGCTTACGCAGATTCGCCGGCACAACAATGATGACCCGGCGTTTGCGTTCGGCCCATTTCTGAGCAATCACCAAACCCGCTTCGATGGTTTTACCCAGTCCTACCTCGTCGGCCAGAATCGCCCCTTTTGACAGCGGGGACCGAAAGGCAAAAAGTGCGGCTTCAACCTGATGTGGATTCAGATCGACCCGGGCATCGGCTAGGGTTGCCGCCAGTTTGTCGATCTCATCAGATGAATTATGCTTGGTAAGGTCGAACGCTAAATAACGGGCTAAGTGTGGTGTAATGGACATTGATGAGTGCAGACAAAGGCTACAGATGTACTATTTTTTAAAGGTAAAACTACGCCAGAATTCACGACCGCTTACTTATTCCAGCAGTGGTTTTTTATTGCTGGTTAGGTCGCCACCCCTTCGGGGCCGCGACAAGAAAGCGGTCGCGCCAGGCTGAAAAGGCCCCGCGCGGAAGTTTGTTTTTTATTGAATTGAAGGGAAGAAAAAGATAGCTTATAATGCAATTTCAGTATTGTGATATTGTAAAATATCTAAATATTAACTAATTTAGTAGGGTATTCAATTGAAAAACAGCTATACTATGTGTGCAAAAGCCGATGCTAAATTTGATGTGTACGAGTTTATCAACGAGCAGATTATTACACAACTCGAAAAGGGCGTCTTGCCCTGGCGCAAGCCGTGGAAAGTAGCCATTGTAGAAGGCATGGAATACAGCGTACCCCACAACTATGCAACCAAGCGGCCTTATACAGGAGTTAACGCCTTTTTGCTCGCTCTTACGCCTTACAGAACCCCTATGTTTTTAACATTCAATCAGGTTAAGGAGAAGGGCGGTATGGTGAAGCAGGGAGCAGCCAGTTTACCTATCGTATTTTGGAAGCCCATTAAGCCGGGCCGCCGGTCGGTGAAGAATGATAAGAGTAAGGACCGCTCAGACGTTCGGGAGGATAAATTAGTGCTACGCTATTACCGGGTGTTCAATATCGAAGACACTACCTTACCGGTCGAAATCAGAGAGCCGAAGACCCAACCGGAGCCGGTCGTTATTGAAGCATGTCAGCGCATCGTCGATCAGATGCCCAACCGACCCCGGCTTGTTTACAATGACCCTTCACGTTGCTACTACAGGCCGGCATTGGACGTAGTCAATATGGCACCGGCTCAGAACTTCAAGAAGGCCGAAGATTATTACAGCGTCCTGTTTCATGAACTCGTACATGCTACCGGGCATAGTAGCCGATTGAACCGTGCCGAACTTCGCGAAATGGCTCCTTTTGGCTCGCAGACGTACAGCAAGGAGGAACTAACCGCCGAATTAGGAGCCGCTTATTTATGCGGTGTAACCGGTATTAGTTCCGTAACACTTGATAATAGTACGGCCTACATTAACGGTTGGCTGAATAAGCTACGTGGAGATAAACGGTTCTTCTTCGAGGCTGCTCAAAAGGCGCAAAAGGCAGCAAATTACATTCAGAATCTAACCCCAACCTACGAAGCGGAGAGCCAACCCGCTTAGTACCTCTCCCCTACTGCCTGCCTTTGGGTGGGCAGTAGGGGTTATCCTCTTATTGGGATGTCAGAGCATAGCCGCCCCTTTCCACAAACCTAAATGATTTGAATAATTTAAGAGGTTGATAATGGCCAGTATTATGGCATATTACAAGATTACAATATCAATCTTTTGATATACTATAATTATAAATGTCATCTTATACAATAGATCATGTAGCGTTAATCTCTAAAAATTATTGATAAACGAAGTTTAACACGGTTATTACGCAATATTGGCTCTTCTTTGCAGCACCGTTACCTTTTACTTTCTCCCTAATGCCAACGGATGCGCCACCTGCCAAGCGTAAATTGATCGACTTTGTCAACTCGTATAAACACTTGCTGACCTGCGTAGATACGTACCTACAGCAGGATTTGAACCATCCGGAAGTAGCCGCTTTTCTGGGAATCAGCCTGACAAACTATTATACGAAACGGCGGGGTGAATTACGATTTACCTATAACGATGTGCAAAAGATACTGGAGCGGTATGGCACCCCGGAAGAAATAGCTCAGTATAAAACATTTATTGAAGTTCGGGACAATATATTCAACTGTCTGCGCGAGTCACCTATTTCGTTAGCCCAATACCGGCGTATTCTGGGGCTGCAACATTATCGGGAATTGGCCCGCCGACGTGACCATCCTGATTCATGGAAGGTCGAAGATTTGGAAACTGTAGGACTCTATATGGAGTCGTTAGCCTACTGCATACCCTGACCGACTCATATCAGACCTATCCTGTTTCCTCACTTTTTCTATCTACGTTTTTAGTTTAATTTTGTTAGTCTATTTATTCGGTAGAAAAAGTTTTAATGTGCCCTGATTTGTCGATAGCAAGATAGGACATAACAACTCGCTGAATTAGAGATAATTGCGATGTAAATATGTACTTGAAAGTGTACAGCATATTTTCAATGTGTTGCAAATCAGGACGTTCTGATTTGTAATCTGTACACTTCATTGTGTAAGTATTTGATTTTGAGATGGAGCGTGAGACAGTGAAAATTGATGCGGACGTAGCCCAACGTGCTCGTGAACAAGTGAAGAAAATCAACCAACGGCTTGCCCGAAAGAAAGGCGCATCAAAACCATCTAAAGTGACCCTCGGTGAGTTCCTTAGTAAAGCCATTGACCATTACATTGAGCTTGGTTACGACCCCTCCCGCGACGAAGACAAGAACCCGTTGAAGGAAACCGTTGTGCGGACTACCGACCGGATTATCACCTACCTGCAAAGCCACGAAAAGTGGTACATGGAACCTGTGAAGCTGCACCTTCAGCGGGTTGATGCACGTTTAGAACAGCAGGATACTTTTGGCCCCAGTGGATCAGCGGAGTCAACAGCTGATCTTCAATTTATCAAAGAGATGAGTCTGTTTTCTTACCTGACCAGCGACCTCGTCCTGAATTTGCTATTTCACCAATACCGTGACAACCCTGACGCGCTTGCTGAAATTCAGGAGTGGGCAGGCCAACGCTACAAAGCTCGCTATGATGAGCTTATGGAGAAATACGAGCAAGGTTGAGATATTGTTATTGTAAAATATAGGAATACTGAAATTTTGCAATAGTAGTATGTGGAAATTTTGTAAGCATATATAAATGATTGTTCGTATTCTACCCGCCAGTAAGGGTGGTATCTATTCCAACGTGGGTTCGTCGGGCTTTCTGGTTACGTACCTCGAACATGAAGCTCGTGAAACCGGGCAAACTGATCGGGCTATTTTCTTCGACCAAGGTCGGGAAGGTATCGGCCGAGAAGAGGTGCAGCAACGTATTGACGAAAACGTCGTTGGGTTGCAGAAAGGCAAACCACACTTTCACTCGCTTGTCATCGCGCCAAGTCAAGATGAGTTACGACATTTGAACGATGACCCGAACAAACTAATCGAGTACACGCGGCAAGTGATGGAAAACTATGCCGTCAACTTTGGCGGAAAACGACACAAGCCATTGACGAGTGACAACTTGGTATGGTACGCAACCATTCACAGGAGCCGCCACTATTCCGGCCTCGACGATGCGGTACAGACGGGAGAGGCACAACCCCGACAGCGAAAGGAGGGCGAACAAACTCACGTGCATGTTATCGTGTCGGCGCGTGACCGCAGTATGAGCCGGTCGTTGCACCCCGACGCAGGAAGCAGCCGCTTCAATTACAAGACCTGGCTTGCCAAAAACCAACATGATTTTGAGCGGACGTATGATTACAAAACTAAAATCAGCGAACAGCAGCACTGGGAACGGCTCGATAAGCAAATCGCCCGAATTGACCGGGCAGGGCTTTCCCTCGACCGGGAACGGATACAACTCGTAGGTCAGCACCATGCCTACTCAGCCGATTTCTGGAAGGGCATGGGGCAGGTAGAACGGGAAGTCAGACAGGGGAAGGTATTCACAGCCAATCAAGCCTACGAGCGATTACAGGAGACCGTTGAACCGAAGCAAAAGATAAACAAGAGCAGGGTAGGAGGGGAGCAGGAACTACGTACCTACGAAGCACCCGGTCAAGGACGACCAAATCGAATTGACGAATCCACCCGCCCGGTACTACCAGCAGGAAACATACCTGCTATAGAAAAGGCAGAGGAAGTTGATAAGAATGTTACCCGACCCGAAGTCAGGACAACGCACGATAAAGCTGTGAGCAAGGCAAGCAGAAATGACAAACCGAGCCGGGTTGACTTAAGCCCGTTGCTGAAAGCACTTCGGTTTGAAAGTGTACCAGAAACCGGCGATCAGGCCCGTAACCAGGAAGATGATTACCGGCGACGCATAAAACGCCGACGTTAGGTAGTATCATAATATCAAAATGTTGTTATGCTGCAATTGTAAAATGCTGCAATAGCAACAAGGCCTACATATCATGAATCAGAATCGTAACGCTGTACTGCTACTGGCTACTGTGGCCGGTCTGTTGGCCGCAGGAGAATATTACCTGTTGTTGCACATAGCCCCGCAAGATGCCGGGTGGTACGTCAAATTGCTGAACCTCTATTCAAGGGGTGGCTGGCTGTTTCGGCTGTTGTTTGCCGCGCTGGTACCGCTGAGTTTTGCCTTGCCCGACGATACCAAAAGCTTCGGCAGCGGCCGCCCGGCGGAACTGCGCCGAGATAAACGCCCCCCGTTAAAAGTGCAACTCGGTGTGCTGGCTGGGTACGTGGTGGGCGCGCTTTTATTGGCTGTAGCGCATCGCTTTCCGTACCAATTCGCTTACATGGTGCCAGTTGGAGCCGGACTAAGTAGCTTGTTTGGTATCGGTGTTGGCCAGTGGCTCTTACGGCCGCAGCCAAAACGCCCTATCGTAGAAGACAAGAAAGCGGGTGTCGCAAAAAAAGGATTTGAGTTCCGCACTACTACAGGAGGATACATCAAAGTGCCGAATCCATTCCGGGGCGTTTTCATCACGGGTGGCCCCGGATCGGGCAAGTCGGAGTCTTTAGCTAAACCATTTATCCGGCAGGCCATCGAGCAGGACTATTGCGGCATCCTGTACGACGTAAAATTTCCTGAACTGACCAAGTACGCCTATCACTACCGGAAACAAAACCCTGATGCGACCTCGCGCTTCTGTGTGCTGAACTTTCAGGATATGAACCGGACGCACCGGCTTAATCCTATTGCGCCGGAAAACTTGTTAAGCATCACCTACGCCGAGGAATACGCGCTGGCTTTGCTGAAGAACCTTCAGGAAGAAATCATCGAGAAACAGGACTTCTGGTCACGTTCCTGCACGGCCGTGCTGACGGGCCTGATCTGGTACTTACGCAAGCACCACCCGGCTCAGTGTACCTTACCTCACGTCGTGACGCTGATCACGAAGATGCCCTACGACAAATTGATGACCCTCATCGGCAGCGACTCGGAATGTTTGAGTTACGTCATGAGTGTAATTACAGCTATTGGCAACAAGTCTGCCGATCAGCTATCGGGTGTGATCGGTACGTTACAGAACATACTGGCCAAGCTGGCCACGCCGGAGGTCTTCTGGGTGATGTCGGCCACCGACGAAGGTTTCAGTATGGACCTGAATAACCCCGAAAATCCGATCTTCCTTTGTCTGGGTGGTGACCGCGAACTGATCGACGCTCTACGGCCGCTGCTGGGGCTATACACAACGGTAGCCGTAAAGCGGATGAACCGGCAGGGCAAGCACCATTCTATTCTGCTATTGGACGAGGCCCCGACGATCTACATACCCAATTTTGAGCAAATACCGGCGACGGGTCGGAGTTCGCAAATTGCGACGGTGTATATGTGCCAGGACTTGTCGCAGGTACGTAAGTACTACGGCGAGAAAGAAAGCCAGATGATTCTGGGTACGTTGAGTAATCAGTTTTACGGAGCCGTTTCGAGTGCAGAGACGGCCAAGTACGTAAGCCAACTGATCGGTAAGCATGAGGTTATCACCCCGGAGGAAACCCGTGATAATAGCCCGGCATTCGACATCGGTAGTTTGTTCGACGCGAAGCACCAGCCGCAGCGGAACCGCCGTACCATTGCCTACCGCAAGCAGGAACGCCCTATCGTCAACCCGGAGGACTTGCACGAGTTTGATAAAGGTGAGTTCATTGGCTTCACCGTCGAGTCGAAGCAGGGCCGATTCTGGGGCCGTATTGCTCTGGAACCGGAGGTGCAGCCGGTCAAAAATCTGCCCAAGTTCTCGACACAGCACGACTTACAGACCAACATGGACAGCATTGTACTCGATTGCGCGACGATTTTGGGGTTGGAGGATACGGCGGTTGAGAAGCTGCTTTCCGCTGTCGGAACTGTTGAGACTCCTTGAAAGACAATATTGTGTCTACATGGAGTAGATGTTTTCAATCAGACTTCTTGGCCTAGATTATAGAACAGTCAGTTTACTTTTTTCAGGCTCACAAGTGTGTATCTAATTTACTATTTTTAGCTGATAGAATCGCAGGGCCGTAATAAGTCATCATTCCTATTTGGAAAAATCGTCAAACATTGTGGCAAGCGGTTATAAATTTGAGACCGGTATCAGAAATCATCCATCCATGAATGAGAAGCCTTTAAACACGGTAAAAAAGGGCGATGAATTTGAGAATTTATCCGCGCATTTAATCGAAAAGGCACTCAATGACTACAAATTAGGGTTAATACCAAGTAATTGTCGGGTCTTTAAAAAGAAAGGGTATTACTCATCGCTCCGAAAAAGAAACATCATTTTTGACATAGCTATAGAAGTGTGGCCTGAGGGGTCAAAAAACTATGCTATTCTTAATTTAATCGAATGTAAAAATTACGCCAAGAAAGTCCCGGTTGACGATGTCGAGGAGTTTTATGCTAAAATCAGTCAGGTCGGTCACGTTAATGTGAAAGGTATTTTTATTACGAATAATGGCTTCCAGAAGGGGGCTTTTACCTTCGCTAAATCCGTTGGTATGATGCTGATAATAGTAAACGACTTAATTTCCCTCAACATCATCTTACACAAAGCAAATCGCCAACGGCAAATAGAAGAAGAGTATTCTTACAACGTCTCTGGAATTGAAAACGAAGATCCTATTATTCAACAAATGATCTTTCGTAAAATCCAGCGAAAGATTGACAAAGAATTATTAAGCATATTCGTTTATCAAGTAATTGCAAATTCGTATAGGCGACAGGAAATTGATGTTCCAATTTTGTCCGCTGAAGAAATTGATGAGTTTACATCTTCAATTCTAATGGCTTATAATCCCGATGTAGTCAACGGAGAACGAAGGCTTGATTGGGAAAAATTTGGGATATTTCTTTCGCAGGTGTATGAGCTAACAATTTCGTTCGATTCGATGGATGGATTCGACTGTCGTGGTCATAGAATTATTAGTCACTGTTCGTTTTTGACTAAGACCATTGAAGTTGATAAGACTTTGGAAAATACCAATCGAGCTCCCTTTCTTCTTGCTCACGAGTTGGGTCATTTCTTTTTACACAACCGAATTGCCCTCAACCAACGTGAATACGAATCATTCAGTGACTCAGCTTATAATTTGAGTATCAATCGCCATGAGTTGAATAATCCAAGGACGTGGCTTGAATGGCAGGCGAATCAGTTCGCAGCCAGTCTATTGCTACCACGTAAGTCAATTTTATATCGTCTGGGTATAGAGCAATATAAGCAGGGGCTTCAAATTGGGAAGCCCATTTATCTGGACGATCAGTTGGATAACCGAATCGCCTTCAATACAATTATTGCTAACCTGGCCAGATTTTATTTCACGACAAAGACAAGCATTATTTATCGCCTTAATGCTCTGGATATGATAAAGATCAATTCTCGGTTGAAATCAGTAGGCCAACTCATTCGGGAAATTTATCCTGATCTACTACAAGAACCCTGGTGATTTATCGTACAGATGAAAAATGTTCAGTTCACTATACCTTCAGTCTTGGATTGCGAAACAGGAGAAGAAGTGTTTGCCAGTGCGTTCTTCAAACAAGATGAAGTGGTTATTTTCGAGGTACGCAGACAATTAGAAGATGCCATCCGTAACCGGTGCGACCCTAAGTTTAAGTGCTATTACTGCAATCAGCTTATTAAAATTCGAGGGAAAACCGAAAACGAAACAAAGCTGAAGCGAATGCACTTTGCCCACCAACGGGATAGTGAGGATTGTCCAATCAAAACGAGCCAGCACTTGACAACTCACCAAGTGCTGGCTGTCAAATACAACGGACAGAAAGAAAGCGAATTACATCGCCGTACAAAAGAGTTAGTAGCAACCTCGCTGGAACAAAACCGACTTACAGGGAAGGGTGTGTCAAAGGTGGCTATGGAATCCGTTAAGCGAGATACCTCGGGAATGATGACTTGGCGTAAACCCGATGTCAGCGCGGTTTACAAATCGTATTCGGTTGTATTTGAGATTCAACTTTCGACAACTTTCTTGAGTGTGATCGCAGATCGTGAACACTTTTACCAACAAAATCAAACATATATCATCTGGCTTTTCAAGTCCTTCTCTGATGACTTTGACAAGCAGCGATTTACTGAAAAAGACGTTTTTTATGGTAATAATCAGAATGCTTTTGTTTTCGACGGAGGGTAGTTTTGCCGTTTTGTACAAAAACCGTCACTTGACCAGTAGCCGATTTAGTGACTGCCCGCTGGCTGGAGTACACTCAGCGTTCGTCACGGATGGGTTGAGTGCCGGTGAAGTTAACCCAGAAGTGGTGGAGACGCGCGTCAAAGGTGTAGTGAATCGACCAGCCGTAGCGTTCGCAAACCTGCCGGGCAATGGCCAGTCCCAGCCCGCTACCGACCTGCTCGGCACTCACGCGGGCGAACCGCTCAAACAGGCCACTGGCTTGCAGGGCCGTCGTCCCCGGATTCGCTACCCGTAGCTCACCGGCTTGTAGCCTCACCAGCACCTCCCCACCGGGGGGCGTATACCGCAGCGCGTTGACCAGCAGGTTAGTCAGCAGCACCTCCAGCAAGGCTTTGTTGGCCCTTACCCAAACGGGCTGCGTCAACTCGGTACGTAGGCGGAGTGCCCGCTGGTCGGCATGGTCAGTGAGCAGGTCGAGGCTCTGCCCCAGCACGCCCCCCACCTCTAAGGCTTCTTCGTCGGCGTAACCGCCGTGTTCCAGCCGCGACAGCAACAGCAAATGACGGTTCAGCCGGCTGATGCGGGTCAGGGACCGGTAGGCCGCTTCAATAAGCTGGTAATGCGCTTCGGTGAGACCCTCCTGCTGTAACAGTAGGTCCAGTTTGTTGGTGGCGATGGCTAGGGGTGTCTGCAACTCGTGCGACGCATTCTGAATAAACTCCCGCTGCGAGCGATACACGGCGATGCTGTGCTCGATGAGCTGCGTCAGGGCCTGGTTCAGTTCCGCAAACTCCGCCGTATCCGACGGGGAAAAGGCAATGGGCGTTTGCCGGTCTAAATTAAACGCCTGAAGCTGGGCCAGCGTCTGGCGAAAGGGTTGCCAGAGCCGCACCGATAGCCGCCGGGTCAGCAGCAGCAGGCCCACGACCAGCAGGCCAAAAAAAGCCACCGTCACCAGCGCGATGGCCAGCACCGTTTCTTCGGTTTCTTCGACGTTGGTCTCCACCGTGAGCCGGTAGAGCTGGTTCCCCACTCGCAGGGTCCGACGCAAGCCCCGGTAGCGGTTCTCGTCGGGGTAGCTGACGTAGGGGTTTTGCCGCCGGATCGTGTAGGTGCTGTCGGAGGGAAGCACCGGCCCCCGGTAGGCTTCCAGGGTCGTGCCGGGTTGGTTGGGATAGTGGCGGGGGTCGATGGACCGGCCTGCCTCCGGTTCGCCGTTCAGCTCGTGCTGGGTACGGTCGGCCAGCAGCCGGTTGTGTTCGTCGAGTTCGCGCAGCCAGATACCATCCACTAAGAAATAGTACACGGGAATGCTCGCCCCCAGCACCAGCAGCGCGTACAGCACGAAGGGGCGCAGGGTCCGGCGTAGCAGGGGCGTTAGCTTTCCCATTTGTAGCCCGTTCCGTAAAGCGTTTTCAGATAGGGCCGACAACCGGCGGCCTGTAGCTTCTTCTTGAGGTTCTTGATGTGGGCGTACACAAAATCGTGGCTGTCGAGTAGGTCGGCCCAGTCGCCCGACAGGTGCTCGGCCAGGGTGCTTTTGGAAATGACCCGGTTTTTATTGCCCACTAAATACAACAGCAGATCATACTCGGTTTTGGTTAGTGCCAGCGGCTGGCCGTGCACCCGCACGGTTTTGGCCAGCAGGTCCAGTTCCAATTCGTGCTGACTAACCAAGTTGGCTGCTCCAAACTGCCGCCGTCGGATCAGCGAGTGTACCCGAGCGGCCAGTTCAGCCAAATGAAAGGGTTTGGTCAGGTAGTCATCGGCTCCGATTTGCAGCCCCCGTATTTTATCATCGAGCGACCCATTGGCCGAGATAATGATAACGCCGTCGCTCTTGCCCTGTGCTTTCAGTTCCTCCAGCAGCCGCAGGCCACTGCCATCGGGCAGCATCAGATCCAGCAGGATGCAGTCGTAGGCATGACCCTCGATTTTATCGACGGCCTGCCGGTAGGTAGCGGCCCGTTCGCAACCATAGCCCTGGGCCGTCAGATACTCGGCGATGCTGCTGGCCAACTCCGGTTCGTCTTCGATGAGCAATAGTTTCATGCTGCTAAGGTAGAGAGGGCTTTTTGTAGATAAGTTGAAGGACGCTGGCTGGCGTGGAGAAGCGGGCAGTCTTCCAACGGTTCGCCTTCAAAATGTCTGCCAAATCAGGGGGTTGTTTTACCCAGTCAATACTAATTCACGTCGTTATGAAACCACTTCGTTGCGTTTTGTTTTTGCTGGCCACCCCGCTGCTGGTAGGAGCCCAGGATATGGATAGTCTGCGCTTCATCCGCTCCAAACGCCTGTCCGACGCCGACCTGGCCAAGAAACGGGAAGGCTTTTTCGTGACGGGCCTGCCCGATGCATCGTCGGACCCGGTCACGGGCTTCGGCGTGGGACTGCGCAGTAATTTTTACTGGAACGGCACCCGCCAGAACCCCCTGTTCGGCTACACGCCCTATCTGGCCAAGCTCAAGGTGAACGTTGCTTACTACACCTCCAACGCTCGCGAACTGGCCCTTTCGCTTGACATGCCCTACTACAAAGGTACGCGCTGGCGCTTCCGGGTGGACTTCAAGGCGCAGCAGAACCCGGCCAATCTCTACTTCGGCCTGACCGAGACCACGCTGGGTCCGCTGCGGCTGCCCGCCACCCCTGAAGGCGGCCCTACGTTTGCCACCTACCGCGCCTTCGATCAGGCGCGCCAGACCCTGCGACCAGGAAGGGCGGGCGAAGCCGACGAGGTGACCGACGCGCTCTCGAATCGCTTCCGCGAAACCGAGTTCATGCTCAACCTCAAAGCCGACTACGCCCTGGGACGCCAGGGTCGATGGCGGCTGATGGGCGGCTACGAAATCCAGCACCTGAGCTACCGCACCTTCGAGGGGCTGAACGCCCCGGCCCTTGACCCGGCCACGGGACAGACGCTCACCGCGCCCAACGGGACATCGCTGCTCCGGCGCGATTTTGAGCAGGGACGCATCACGGGCTTGAATGGGGGCTGGGTGTCCATTCTCCAGACGGCCCTGATCTACGATACGCGCGACTTCGACCCCGATCCTACGCGGGGGGCCTATTTCGAGGTGGCCAACGAGTTTTCCAACCCCGTCATCGGCTCGCAATTTAACTTCAACAAGCTGTTCGTGCAGGGACGCTTCTTCCGGCAGCTTCCCCTGGGGCCGCGCACGGTGCTGGCCGGGCGCGTGGGCATCGGCAACATCTTCGGAGCCAACGCGCCGTTCTTCGAGTTTCAGGACCAGTGGAGCCCGGAGGGCAGCATCAACGCGCTGGGTGGTCGGCAGTCGCTGCGGGGCTACCGCGCCAACCGCTTTCTGGCCCGCTCGCTGTGGTTTGCCAACTGGGAGGTACGCGCCCGCCTGGCCGAAGCGAGCTGGGGCAAACAGCGGTTTGCCCTGGCCGTGGCTCCGTTCTTTGATGTGGGTACGGTGCGTGACCGCTGGCAGGAGCTGAGCTTCGACCGGTTGCGCACCAGCTATGGCATGGGCCTGCGCATCGCCTGGAACCAATCGACCATCCTGTCGCTCGACTACGGTCTCTCGCGCGAGGACCGGCTGCTGTTCTTCGGCATCGGCCAGGCGTTTTGAGGGCTTATCAGGGTAGGCCCTCATCACTCAGGGCAAGAGATTGGAAAGGCTTGTCATGGTCGAGAGACCCAAAGGGGTTGGCTACGACAAGCCTTTATCAATACGTTTTCGATACCGCTTTACGCTGGACGTACTAATGCCCGTCAGACTGACCGTTTCGGCCACTGACAACCCGCGTTCCAACGCTTTCTTAACCTTGGCAAACTTTTCGGCATCCAGTCCTTTCGGTCGGCCAATGTGCTTACCCTTGGCTTTAGCCAGCATCTGACCGGCCCGCGTCTTTTCCAGAATACTTTCCCGATCATACTCGGCCAGTGCTGCGAAAATTTGCAGCACCAGTTTACCCGCCGGCGTACTGCTGTCCACACCCAGATCCAGGGCTTTGAAGTGAATACCCTGCCGGGCAAACTCGCCCAGCAAACTAATCAGATGATCCCGGCTCCGACCCAGTCGAAAGAACCGCGCCACCATCACCGTGTCGCCGGGGCGTAGCTGGGCCAGCAGAGCGTCCAAAGCCGGTCGGCTGGTGCTCACGCCTGTAATTTTATCCTGGACGATCTCATCGCAACCCGCCCGCCCCAGCGCATCGAGTTGCGTGTCTACGTTCTGATCCAGGGTGGAAACCCGGGCGTAGCCAAAAATCTTGTTCATTAAGTGTCAAAAAGTTAGTATCATAAACGCGAAAGCCGCTTTCTTTCAGGACCTACTTTCTGAACCCTGCTTTAAGTAGCCGTGCAGCGGGAGCGGGGGGAGCTAAGGAAGGGTTCGGAAAGGTATGACTTGTTGGCCCCTAAACCCTGCGACCTGACCCATGGCCCGTCGTGACTATCTCTCTGCCGAGGAACGGACGCGTTTCGACGCTCCCCCACCACTCAACAGTAGCCAACGGCTGATTCTGCTCGACTTACCCCACTGGGCCGAAACGTACCTGGCGGCCATTCATACGCCCACAGCCAAAGTTGGCTTTGTGCTGCAATTAGGTTATTTTCGGGTGGTGACGCGATTCTTCGTACCGGACCGATTCACCCAAGCCGATATCGACTGGGTATGCGGGCAGCTACTCATTCCGCGCCATCAGGTCAATCTGGCGGCCTACGGCGTCAGTCGTACCCTATATCGCCATCGGACGACGATTCTGGCGCAGTTAGGCTATCAGCCCTTCGACGAGCAGCACCGACAGGAGCTGGGACGGGAAGCCCAACTGCTCACCCACCTGCAAACCCGGCCCGCTCAGATGCTGGATGCGTTAGTCGATTATCTGCGTCAGCAGCGCATCGAGACACCCTCCTATAGTCTGCTGCGCGACATCATCACCCAGGCACTCGATGCCTTTGACGGGCACCTCCAGACCATCATTCAACAGCACCTGACCGCTGCGGATCAAGCCATGCTCGACGGGCTGGTGGACAACTCACCCCCCGCGCCCGAAGGCAAGGGTCGCTACCCGCTCACGGACCTTAAACAAATCAGCCAGTCGATGCAACCCAAAGCCATCGCTGAGCGAGTCGCCCTGTTCAACCGGTTGAAGACGTTGTTCATACCCCTGGCCCCGTTGATCGCCCGGCTGGATTTGACCGACGATACGATCCGCTATTATGCCCAGTACGTCCTCGATAACCGGAGCGTGCGCCTGGCCGAACGGGTGCATGAACGCTATTTGCGGTTGATGGCCTTCATTACCCACCAGTACCTTTCAGTGGGCGACGCGCTGATCCTGACGCTGCACAAAGCGGTTTCGGGTGTCCTCACTGATTGTGACGACCGCATGAAAGAGGAATACTATCAGAGCCGCCAGGCTACGGCCAGCCTTGTTGGTCAGGTCAGCCGTCGGGCTGACGTGCATATTGATGCCTTGACCGAGATCGAGCAAACCATTGACAAGACCGACTGGACCAGCGACGAGAAGGTGGGCTATATTCGCCAGATTCTGGAGCGCAAGCGACTCACTTCATCCCAGTTGCTGACCGATAAGCAGCGGGTGGCCGACCTGAAAACGATTAATCAGCCCATCGATGAACGGACCGACTATTACCAGGCCCTGGAGAAAGCGTCCTTTCGCCTGCAACTGCGGGTAACGGCCATCGTGCAGGTGCTGCAATTCGATGCTGAAAGTTCACATCCCCACCTGATCGAAGCCATTACGTATTACCAGCAGCAGCGGGGTGAACTGACCGCATCGGCTAAGCCACCGCTGGCCTTTCTGGATATGGCCCAGCGGCAGCATGTGTTTACCGAGAAAGGTAAGCTGCGCGTATCGCTCTACAAGATACTGCTCTTCCGGGCCATCCGGGATGGCCTGCGCGATGGTACCCTGACAGTGTTGTCGTCTTACGAGTATCGCTCGGTCGATGAATACCAGATTCCCCGATCCCAGTGGAGAGCCTACCGGGAAGAGTATCTGCGCCGGGCGGGTCTGCTGGCCTTTAGCCAACCAGCCCCCACGCTAATGGCCTTGGGTGAGCGAGTCAACGGTCAGTTCGAGCAGACCAACGGACGACTCGATACCAATGAGCAGGTCTTTTACGACGCACACGGGGGCTGGCACCTTCACCGCTACCGGGCTGATGAAAGCGAAACTCAGCAGGCCACTCGTCAGCTATACCCCGTCAGCCGGGTCATCACCCTGCGCGAGGTCTTGTTACAGATTGAGCAGTTAACCGGTTTTCTGGGCAAGTTTCAACACCAGGGCTTCCCGCACAAACCGACTCGGCCGGATGTTCGACTGCTGCTGGCGGCCATCATTGGCTACGGCGAAAACATCGGTATCCGCAAGATGGCACTGATTTCCAAAGACATCTCCGTCCACACCCTCGAAACGGTAGCGACCCAGTACTTTTCACCCGAGAAGGTGCTGGAAGCCAACGATTGTATCGTGGCTCATAGCAATGCCCTACCGCTGACGGATCTGTTTCGCCGAAAAGAAGGCTTTGTCATGACGGGCAGCGACGGACAGAAATACGATGTCTCGGTGCCGTCGCTACGAGCCTCGGCCTCCTACAAGTATTTTGGCAACGGGGAGGGCGTTTGCGTGTATTCAGGACTGGACGAAGCCGGTCAACTGTTGTACACGGTTGTCATTAACGCAGCCGAGCGGGAATCAGGCTATGTGCTGGATGTTGTGTTGCACAATCCGGTGCTGCAAACTGAGGCCCACGCGACGGACATGCACGGCTTCTCCGAAATCAACTTTGCGGTGATGGGCTTGCTAGGCATTGATTTTCGCCCGCGCTTCGTGCAGCCGCATCGCCAGCAGCTCTACAGCTTAGACGCCGTGGGGACGTTCAAATCGAAGGGCTACAAAATCGTGCCGTCTTCGCGTGTGGATTACGAGCATCTGGTCGCCTACTGGGATGATATTCTGCGCTTCGTGGCCTCCCAAAAGTTAGGCTACGTGCGCCCCTCCACCCTACTGAAACGACTGAACTCGTATGCCAAGCAGCATCCGCTTCACAAGGCGCTGCGCGATCTGGGGCGACTCTACAAAACCGATCTGATTCTACGTGTAGTGGATGATGCCGGGTTGCGGGCCAGCATTGAAGGCATGCTCAGCAAAGTGGAGCACAGTAACAAGTTCAGCAACGCCGTTACGCTGGGGAACAATGGCTCCTTTGACTGGCCAACGCAGGCTGACCGGGATACGGCCAGTGGTTGCCGCATGCTGATTATGAATGCCATTAATTTCTACAACCTGCTGTATCTGTCCGAAAAGCTGCGGGTGAGTAAAACCACCGCCGAACGAGAGGAACTGCTAACGACCATTCTCCAGTCGTCCACGCACACGTGGCACCACATTAATCTGGCGGGTGAATACGATTTCTCGGATGGAACGATGCCACCGTCGCCCTTCGACCTGAAGATGTTGATGGACTTGCCCCTGGCCCGCCCGCGTAGCCACAACCAAGTGCTCAAGTGACGGATTTTGTACGAAACGGCAGAACTACCCGACGGAGAGGCTATCAGAGAATCCAAACATCGGCAAGATCTTGTTCTTAAATGTCTGTATAGGGAGCCTTATAGGATTGGTCAAGAGGTAGCCTATCGGTGGAAGGAACGGATGGTTGACCTACATGACCTGACGTTTGATAATGCTACTTACAAAGTGTTTTTCTTCGATGTAGAGGGAGCGGTAAAAGCTATCAAACAAGAAATCGACGAGGAAGAGCGTACGGAAACGCAGCGACAACGTGATTTAGCGGCACGGCAACAAACGTATGAGCAACGCCAACAAGCCTATGAAGAACAGCTGGAAGAAGGGGTTTCCCTTGCCCGCTTGTCAGTTCATCAAACGCTCAATGAAATTGATGCTTATCCTGAACGACGTAGTCCTTTGTTGCGTGAATTTGCTGTATTCTCACATGAAACTGAGCGGAATTTATTCGACCTGTTTGGGCAAGAGCAGGGCTATCAACTAACAGACTTAGACAAAAGCTTTTTAAGGTTAGCCTTTGAGCAGGAACGGGCAAACCGCTCTCATCTGGAGCGGAATGATCTACTGACTTGCCTATGCTTGGTAACTTGTTTGACAAAATTGAAAACCTCCCAAAAAGCTCATCGCCTGAAGAAGGTACAAGGTCCTGTTCTGGCTCTATTATCCATTAAACTGAATTGCGTGGTTGGGCAAAAATTTAGTAAATTGATACAAGTGGCTCATACTGTTTTCCCTGGTAAAGAGACGTATTCGCACTTGTTCTTACAGGCACTTGAACACTGGCCCAACACAGCTTTAATTCAACAGGATGCCCATTCAGGTGGTAAACTGGCTAAGAAGATTGCTGCATTTAAGCAAAAAAACATTCAGCCTGATCACAGCTATGACGACGTTTTTAAGATCCTGTTTCCTGAGCTATTTGATTTAAAGTGATGATTTTGTCAATACGTTCTTGTCAATCAAAATCCGTCTCAACTCACCGTAAAGACGGATTTTGATGAAAAGTCTTTTCTACACTACTACTCCCCCATCCCCCTCCGCAACTGCCGTAGCAGATTCAGCGCGTAGCTGACCGACCAGCGACTATCACGAACCAGTAATTCAGCGACGGGACTTTGCTCACCTAAACTGATTTGCTGATCAATGATCTGGTCGATACGTTGGTGGAGTGCATTGGAGAGGGCAACGATGGGAGCCATCTGACGACCTAGCACTCGCGCGGCCGTTAGGGTGATGTCGAACTCGTCGTCGCTGAATAGATCGTTGTGATTTTCGTAGATGTCGTCTTCGGTAATGTCAAAATAATGCCGCAGAATTGCGCCGATGTCAAGGATGTCTTTCGAGCGGTGTTCGGGTCGGTCGTCATAGGCAATGAATTTAAGTAGCACGATGCCGGCCAGCGTACAGACCAGAAACGGCTGATTGTCTATTTCGACAGATTCGGTGCCTGCTTCGTACACTTCCTGAAATCCATCCACGCGAATAGTCGTCAGGCCCTGCCCCGCTACACTGACTGACTGCTCCATCGACAAGGCTCCAAACGGCAGCAAATCCACAGGCCGCCCGTCCTCGAAGACGAGCGTATAGACGTTGTCGCGCCGGGCAATAAACCGCCCCGTACCGATCAGGCGGTCGCGCAGGTGCCCGTATTGTTCTTCATTCGCCAGCAATACAGCCAGGTCGAGGTCGCGGGTGACGCGGCCCGGCTCAATGTCGTGTAGGGCCGTTAGCCAGATGTCGCGGGCAATGGCTCCAATCAGGTAGAAATCGACACCCAGTGTAACCAGCTCGCTTTCCAGCACGGCAAACAGTTCGCCGAGGTTGCCTTGTCGAAGTTGCTCAAAAGTGATTCTATGCATTAGCAATATGGTCTTGATAAATGCGCCGGGCGATGTCGGTTGTGCGTGGGTCGTCAATGGATAGTAAGTCGGCGTAGGCTAACAAGGGCGGTACGGTAGGTACGTTAGACGTGTCAGCAAAGTCTTTCCAGAATACCTGATTAACCTCCACCGGCCCATCGGGGTCGGGCAGTAGTTTATACGTTTTAAGCAAACCCGCCTTATCCTCATTGGTGTAAAGCGTCAACGTAGCCGGGCGCAGCTCGTTCGTGAGGGCATCCGCAGCAGGCTCCCCACTCCAATACGTACCGGGTTGTAACGCTACCTGTCGCCAGTCGGCAGGGGAGAGGTTTTTAGGTAGTCGAAAGCAGCCCATAATCAGGCTCGGTTTGAGGGCCGCAGCATACCGGCCGGCCCACTGTTCGCGTAACTTATCGAGCTTAATTAGTTTCTTTCGTTTATTATCTACCGAGATGACGTAGCCCGACTTCTTGAGGTAGTCGATGGTGTGTTGTGCTGTGCCGACCGAAACGCCAGCCTGTTCCGCCAGTTCCCGTACGCTTAGGTTGATAGCGTCGGGCAGTATAAGTAGGGAGAACAGGACCCGCAGGCCACTTTTACCGAAGGGTTGTTTCGCTACGGCCGGGGCTGGAGCCAGCTTACGCCCCTGCACAATGAGCAGCATACTACCAACGTGTATGTAACAGTTACCGGCCCCGTCGAGGTAATTTTGTTGGGTTTGCCGCAGCGTTTGTTTGAGCGAATCAGGTATCTGTTCGGCCAGCAGCAACGTGTTGGGTTTGCCCAACTGTCTTAATTCATCTACATGATGAGCCATTGCCCGCTGCCTGATCTGAGTAGGCAGGCGAATGGTGTTGTTCCCGGTATCGATAACCACAAAGCCATCAAGTCCGGTAGTAGCCGTGTTTTCCCACAAAACTTTCAAGCCAGTGGCATCACGCAATCCCTCGACTGCCTGATCAGCAATACGGTCAAACTTGTTCAAAATTTTAAATAGTTCATTTTTATTGAACAATCAAATATATTGAACATTTTTATCAAGAGCAAGTACGTAGACTCCTTAGGTGCTAAAAGGACGATTTGAGAGTAAGCAGACGCCGGCAAATTAAAGTTAAGGTATCGCTGTCGCGGTTTATCAGAAGGAGCATACTCTTGCCAGTTACTTTATCAATTAATATACCTTGTTTATAAGCCTTGACCTGAATTATTGAATCGATCTTGATAGACGTAGTTTTATTTGGGCTTTCGAAGATAAGTCTCTTGTTAGTAACGTAGAGAGATCCGCTGCTAATCAGTTTGATGATGTCAAACGTGTCCTGATGGTTGTGAAGGACATTCGATGTTAAATCGACAACATCAAGCGTTTTACGATGTTCAAAGTGGTCGGTGTAGTTCGTTCGGCGAACGGTTACGCGTTCCTCAAACCATTGCACATCGCTGGCCTGATAATGGCACACTTCCAACTTTTGAAGGGTGATAGCTACCTCGATTACGGGTAAGTCTGAATTTTCAATAGCCCAATAGCGCATGTACCTTTCCATGTGACGTCGGGTATTGGCACTAAGCTTGGTACCCAAATTCTTACTTACGGTCAGAATTTTATGTTCCTCTTCGGGAGAGATACGGGCGTTGAATGAATATTTTTGAGCAAGCTTATTTAAATGATCTTGGCATACTTCCTTATAGATACTGTCAGTCAGATCGACAGGAATAGGAATAAGCTGTTGTAATGCCGACAGAGCCACTTTATCGGTCTCAGATATATGCCCATCTTTAATAGCGTCTTCTGCCCGCTGCTTATAGGCTAATTTGCCAATTTGAGCATGTAACATCTCGACCGTTGAGGGCGGTAAGTTAAATAATGTTCGTAAATGCTCGAGATCGGACAACCCATCTGTTCCCAACTGTTTATCAGACAGTTTATAATTAAGATGGACAGCGTAAAATTCTTCCAGATTTAGCATGAACCGGCTTAGTGGAAAGCCATATCGTTGCTCAATATCTGTTAAATCATGCCGGGTGATCGTTCTGATTGGGCGGTTGGCCAGGAGGTTGTTAACTTCAATAATAGCATTTTCCTCAGGGTGCTGCCGGAGTAGGCGTTGCATCAAACTCAGCGACCTCAAGGGTCTTGTCTCAAAGGCCGTTGACATCGTATTTTCTATAGGTTTCATAAATTGGCTTATTCCAGTTGCATACGCCCCCGTGATGAGAACAGGCACCTCTGCCTTTAGCATTCGAGGGACTGTAGCTGCCATCACAGCAAACGGTTTGGTAGTAAAGTAGTTTACGGACTAACGGGTTGAGCTTGTCGTAGAGCTTGGTTGCCTGACGATGACCGGCTTCGGATGCCTGACGGAATCCGGCAATGGCTTCTGTTTTCCGGCCTACTTGCTGATAGCAAAGTGCCTGTTGATACAACTGTTCACCATTCAGCGAACTAGTTCTGGACAGTTCATCGTAGTGTTGAAGTGCCAGTTTATACTGTTTCGTTCGCACGTAGCTATTTGCAAGTCCTTCGTGTAGCCGGTGTTGCGTGTCTGTTTCGTCAGTTGAGACAAATCGACCGGATTGGTTGTAAAAATAGATTGCCTTAGCGTAAGCACCTTTTTCTAAGAGATTATCGGCCTTAGACAGGTACGTTCGTACACTATCAAGGCGCTGAACTTCTCTTCGTTTTGCTTCAACTTCTGCTTTTTGTTCAGCAAGAGCGGCTATCCTTTTGTCTTCCTCCGCCTGCTTAATACGGTCTCGATATTGAAAGCCGTTCCCAATCAGGATGAAGGACATTATCCCAAGTGTGCATAGTTTTAGAGTTGGAACGAACCGGAATTTTAGTAACCTTTCGAGCCGATTTTTCCCCCAGCTTGAAGCAAAAAAAGCAAAGAGCAAAAACGACAAACTGAATCCTACATGATAGCTGAAAACAGTAATAGCGGCCAGTATTGATAGGAGGGATAAGACATTCCACAATAGATCACCTGTATTTTCAGCCTTTTTCGGCGTCGTTTCAATCGATTCTTTAAAGTAGTCGGGAAGAACCAGATGCTCTTTAGGGATCAATTTGGGTACATACTTTTTCATGAGGATCAAGAAAAATGGTTTGTGTATATTAAGCCGATGGAATTGTAAATATATCAAATAGACATGCATTTTAACCTTAAAAGGAACTCTCATAAAGGCGATGGCCGCAACAGATGATTAGCTCCGGATGATAGATAATTTGGGTGAAAAACCGAGAAACGTCTCTCAAAAGCGGTAAATTTGAGTTTTAAATTGATAGAGTAAATGGAGAATAATCAACCAGAAAAATTAGGGCCGCACGTCGAGGTAACACCAGAAGGGCTGGTAGTGGATTTTGACGCCATCCGCAACGAAACCATTGAACGGTACGGCTTTGCCGAGAAGCCCGCCGACGAACCCTGGATTATTGGCAAGGTGACCCGGGAAGACTTCACGCTGATGAAAGAAGAGGAGGCTGAAGCAGACAGAAAAGAGGAGAAGCAGTAATAGGAAGTGTAACAAATGACCCGCGATCAGGAGGAGTTTTTGCAGGTGCTCAATCGGCACCAGGTGGAGTATGTTGTCATCGGGGGAAAGGCAGTCCAATCATACGGTAGTACCCGCAAGGCCGACGACATTGATGTATGGATCAACCCATCGGCCGAAAATGCCAATAAGATGGTATCGTCGGTGAAGGAGTTTCTCGGAGCCAACATGCACCCCCGCGATTTTACCGACGATAAAATCGTGTATTTCGGGCGAAACCCGTACCGAATCGATATTCACAAGGACGTACCGGGTCTGGGTCAGTTTGCCGACCATTACCCAAACCGTGTGCCAGCCCGCACCAAAGACGGTACCGATTACAGCGTCGTATCCCCTCATGATTTGGTGGCCAGTAAGAAAGCCGCTGGCCGGCCCAAAGACTTGCAGGACATAACGTATATAGAGGAGCGGGTTATGGGGATTACCCGGCAACCCGAACGCACCCGAAGTACTGATAAACCTGCTTATGAAGCCCAGCGGGGCACCGCCCGCAAAGTGGACTTCGATGAGTTCAAGCAGCGCATCAACCTGGTCGAGTACGCAATGGATCAGGGCTACATCAAAGACCGGCAACGGAGCGGAGGTAATTCGGTAACGCTCTACAAAGACGATGCCCGAGGCCGGGACAAAATTGTTGTGTACCCGAATCAGCGGAGCGGCATAGACATCTACTTTAATCCTAACGACGGAGCCGATAAGGGAACGGTAGTACAGTTTCAGCACCGGCGTGGTACGGGCGAGTGGAAAGACACTATTGAAAGCCTGCAACGCTATATCGGTCAGGTGCCCGAGCAGCAACGCCCGGCGCGACCCGCCCCACCTCCCGATAATCAACAGATACCTACTCGTGAACAGGCCGTCGTGCGGAGCTTCGACTTGAAACCGCTGACCGACGATACGTACCTGCGTGGCCGTGGGCTGTCGCCCGCTACGGTAAACGCACCGGAGTTTGAAAATACAGTTTTCAATCGTTCTTACTTTGACCGGAGCCGGGGTAAGCAGTACACGAACACCGTGTTTCCAATTAAAAATGAACAGGGAACGATCGCCATCATTGTGCGGAACGACGGCTTAAAAATGGTCGAGGGGCCGCGTGGAGATGGGGTATGGATTTCCAATCCAAAGGTGATAGGTTCCGATGGTCGTCTGGATCGGTTAGTGATTGCTGAAAATCCCATCGACGCGATGAGCTTTCACCAATTGAAACCACCGGTAGAAGGGGAAAAAAGGTTGTACATCGGCACAGCGGGCAACCTGTCTTCGGGTGCGCCCGATACGGTGCAGAAGTTGATTGACCGCTACCAGCCGAAGCAGATCGTGATGGCGAATGATAATGACAATGGCGGTTTTCGGACGAATATCAACCTGGTTGGTCGGTTGCGGTATCCGGGCATCGAGGAGAGCAACAACATTCAGGCGCAGTTGGCTATGCCGACGCCCAGCCAGTTACGGCTAACGGTATCGGTCAGCTACCCGGATCAGGCGACGGGTAAGCAACAGGTGCAGCAGCTAACGGAACGGTTTTCGGCGGCATTGAATAAGAACGACCCCCGCGTGGATTCGCCGGAGGACGAGCCGACAGCACGTATTAATGTGAGGGGCTGGCAAGGTAGCCGCACCGAGTTCGAGATTTCGATGCCCAACACCCGGCAAAACTTGGTACGTACCCAAAACGAGTTGGTAGCCGCCAAGGGGCTGAACGAGGTGGTGGCGTTGAAGTTGCCGGTACACAAGGATTTCACCGAAGACCTCCAGCGAAACGAGAAGCTGACGCTACCAGCCTTACCCGGTGAAGCGAAGCAGCAGATGGTGCAATCGGCAGAAGGTCCGAAGATGATGCCGAAGTTTGACCTGCCAAGTTTTGCCAATGAATCAACTGGAATGAAACGATGAGCAACGGTATCGAGATGCTATCCTACCCAGATATTACACAAGCATCGGGAGTAGAAACAGGCTGGTTTGGAACAGGCCCAAATGACTTAAATTTATTGCCTTTCGTGCTCGTTTTGGCGTTTTTGTTTGTTCTATATGGAGGAATTAAACAGTATCTGAAACGCATTTAATGACCTACCTAATCATCGACACAGAGACCAACGGCCTGCCGCAATCCTATCATTTGCCCGTTACTGACCTGACCAACTGGCCACGACTTATTTCGGTTGCCTGGGGGCTGTATGATGAGCAGGGCAAAGAGTTAGGCCGACAGTATGCAGTGGTGAAACCAGATGGATACCGATGGAACAAGGTAGCCCAGCAGGTTCATCGTATCACGCCGGAAGAAGCCGAAATAAAAGGGCAGCCGTTGGTCGATGTGTTGAACCAGCTACGGCCGGCACTGGAACGGGCTGATGCCTGGGTAGGGCATAATATCGACCTCGACTACGGTGTTATCGGAGCGGAGTTTATACGAGCCAATGAAGCGAAGCCCGGTCGGGTAGGTGAGTTTCCGGCCCGACCGGTTATCTGCACGATGGATGCCAGCGCAAAAGTGACGCCTAACCGGGAGCCGGTAAAACTGGAAGAGTTGTACAGGCTGCTAACGGGCAAGCGTATGATGGGGATGCACGACGCGACCGCCGACATGCTGGCCACCGCCCGTTGTTTTTTTGAGTTGAAGCGTAGAAGCATTTTTGTCTGATGTTAGATAACAGACCAGCCGAAGAGCATTTTGCCCTGTTGTTCCCCGGTAAGCCAATTCCGAGCTGGGCTTATGAGACGATTCGCTATTTCGATTATCACGCCTACAACACAGGTGAGGAGAACGTCGAGACGGTTCGGCTTGAACAGGTTGTCGGAACCGACCACGAGAGCTATGGCAATAAGCTAACCTGGCTGCAAATGCTGACCTATGCCAAAAAGCGCAGCAATTTTAGGACTGACCGAATGCCCGGTCTGCTGGCCACCGATCCGTCACGTCTTCAATTGGCCCGAATTGACGGAACCCAGGACTATTATCTTGTAGGTGAGGGGAATCACCGACTATCCGCTTATAAGCTTTCAGGCATGGAGACAATCAATTGTGCTGTATGCGTCGCCTATGCCAGGCAAAAGCCTGTAGAACCGGTTTACAATGAACCAGAACAACGTCATGAAAAAAATACAACGTCTTTTTCTGCCTGGCTTGCTCATTGGCGCAATGTCCTGTCAGCCAAACGCTTCCGTTGAACCGACTTTCCCGCCAACGAAAGCATACTACTCATTTCGGGTCTTCAAACCCACCGACCTAAACCAGCCGCGTAACGAAGTCAGCTTCGACACCCTGACGTACCGCGCTGAGGACGGAACCACCCGCATTCTGACGAACCGGACCATCTACTTTACCAACGAATACGACACGACCATATACGCCAACGTACCCGCCGACCGGGTGCTGGAAGGCTACTTATCGTCGAGCAAAGCGAAGAGCGTGATTATCGAAGTGGGCCTGATCGACAAGACTGGTGCAAAACGCCGACAGGATTATCAATCGACGGAAGCGACGAACCAGAGCTCAACGGCACCTTTACCCGTCCGGCTGAGAGTGCGGAAGGAGGTGGCGTTGGGGGATTTGAGATCAATTAATTAAACCCAATACCTCTACAATTTGGTCGATCATTTCATTGGTAGTCAAGACAGTGGATAGAACAATATCAGCTTCTTGTTTTAATTGAGCTTTTACATCATGTTCAGTCGAGTGATTGTCTATCGTTAGAACTTGTTCAGATGAATAACGTGACTGTAGCCGCTCAATTCGGGTACGTTCATCTACCTCAATGTGTATGTGAATAAATTTAAACGGATTTACTAATCTTTTAATGATGTTCAGCACACTTATATGGCGTACTCCATCAATAATAAGATTGCCATTAGAGCGCCATACGACTTGGCTAAGGACACTGGCACAAAACTGCTCAGCATCATTGTCAAGTAACCGTTCACCAATATTCTGCAAGTTTTCGCGGGTTGGCTCAATATGATGTTCTATTGCATATGAACGAACATAATCCCCAAAACTAATTCGAGGCCAATCTAACCGGGTTGCTAATGCGGTTGTTAACGTGGTTTTACCGCTGCCTATTTTGCCTGAGAAAGCTATAGTCATGGTTTTAGTCTAAGACAACCCACCCTCTACGGTCTCGTTTATCAATATAAATGACTGAATCGAAGCAGGTAATTTCATCAATGGCCATCAATGTCGCATACTGAGCTTCTTTCTTATGATGCCAAAAATCGGACCCTTCTAAGCACAAGGCCGAAGCAAATGTTTGCTGCACCTGTTCAAAGACCACTGGAGTTAACTGGTATGACCAAACGTGTGTGATGTGACAAAGTCCAATCACTGGACCACCGGACCGTTTTAGCAATAAAATGTCTCCCGACTGCACCTTACCAAACGGAGCCGATTGATTAACTGAAAACCTTGACTCCACAGTCTTCTTTCCTTCAAGAATATATTGCAAAAAAGGCTCAACGAAGATGCCCAAGTGGAAACGAACCGTTGAGTCATTAGTTAACTGCTCAAACTTATTTAACCAAAAGCTACTATGATTAAAGGAGTTTTGTAGTAATTCAATCAGTGCGTCTCGAAGAGAATCATTATGGTGATACGATATAAAAATAGAGTCTGTGTGACGTGTCATTCTACAAAAAGGTCAAGTGCCATCAGTAGCGCAACGATTTTATGTTTCTCAGTTTGAGTAAGCGTCTGCGTACTAAAAATTAGCTTGGACGTTTCTGACAAAGAATGCCCGGATTGAAGATAATGTAAAAATGGACTTACTTTTTGAGATGCAATGGCTGTAAAAGCTATATTATCCGATGTCCAAATAGTTATGCGATTTCGCTCAGTAGCCCGACGAGACACAGAATGAAAATACTTTCCTTCCGCCTGGGTTGGCCAATAGTCAAAGTATCCTGCCTCTAAAGCCTTTCGCACTTGTATCTTTTTGTTACCAATCCGGTATTCAGTCCAAGCGTCTTGGTCCAAAAGTAAAGGATGTTGCGGAGCTATCAAAGTATCGGCCATCTTCCGAAAAATCCACAAGTCCCCTAAACGCCAAATGTCAAGATGTACGTCGTTAGTTGCCAGTGCCTGCCGTTCAAACGCGGGTGTCTGGTACGCTAACAACCTGGGTATTTTTTTTACGAGTTCAAACCCACGTTGAGCAGCCATTAAACCGATAGCTCGTCGGTCTGACGAAGCAGAAGGCCGAGTTAGGGCAGGTAAAACGCTAAGCCAGCATTCACCACCTGTAGCTAAGAGTTCAGCTCCCCTATCCAAATAGGCTTCGTAGTAGTCGAGATACCAAGGGGGGTCAGCAATGACTAATTCGTAAGTCGGTCGACTATCATGTAATGGATATAACAGATCCTGCTGAATGACCGAAGCAGCGTATCCGTTTTTATGAAAATCCTGTACGAGAGACAGGCTACGTTCGTAGAGGACCGTTTTTATACCATGCTCGATTAAAGCAGGTAGTAGGGTTTTGACACCAAATAGAGCAACAGATTGATTCGAGGCAGAATAACGCTTAACGCGTCTTGCCAAACTATTGATTGTATGGTGGGTAAAGCGCCAATCAAAATCATTAGGATGCTCATCTGGTAAGAAAGCAGTGCTTTCTGCCAATTGCGGATGTGGGGAAAGGGTGGATAAATTACCTACAGCATTGGTTACATAAGGGATATTGGCCTTATTAAGCGCTCGCTCAATATCAATCGGGAACGCTCCTAAACTTTCTCGAATGTAATCAGCTAAAGATAGCTGCTTCCCCAAAGAACGCCGGTGCACTTTTTGCAACCGGCGTATAAGTCGTTTTTGGTAAGAAACATCAGATGTCTCCTGTATGCCTGTCAAGACCATATCCTATGCTCAAATACACGTTTAGAGCGTTCTTCGGATGTGAATCGTTTTTGCAATTCATCATTCCACACAGCCACGGCCTCTTGCTGAATCTTAATTGCTTGATGGTGGGAGTCATTCATCCGTAGTGAGGTTGGCGTAAATTCTTTAATCGGCAGTGGAATGGTCCGCAGAAGAAAGTTGGGGTGAATTCGCTCCTGAATTTGATCCATGAAGTCAACCATTTTGTCTCGTAAGCCATCCGCTGTCTGTGCCGTTAAGGTCACGTAGCCGTACATATCAATTCGGCTTTCAATTAGCCGTTTCATGATTACGAATTGGTAGTCGAATAAAGCCGAAACCGCGTTCGTGTTGAAAGAGAAAGAAGCTGGGTCAAAACCTTTGAAGCAGCCAACTCGTCCGTAGAGCGTGGAATCAGCCAGCCGATTAACTTCTTCTTTTGTTAAATTACTCCATAGGTAGTCATTGCTCAGGTTATCGTCAGACCATACGTACACCTCCCCTTTTAATCCCCTTCGCCGGATGGCATCAATGATCCAAAGTGTCCATTCAGGAACCAAATCAGGCTGACCACCGGATAAATCGATAATGGGTAAGGGCTGCTCCTCAGCTTGGTATAAGTCTAAGAGTTCGTCAGCAGTCAAGTAGGCAGCGTGTTTGAGGTTACCACTTAACAAATTATAATCGACAAAACAGTACCAGCACCGCCAGCTACAGACTGCATTCTGAAATACTTGAACGCGTACCAGATTTTCAAAAGGCAGTTGCAGTGCATGATGCGCCGGATCGATTGGCAAAGGGTTTTCAGGAAATCCAGGCGATGACTCTCTATGGAAATGATGAATTCGGCCAAAACCTGAGCAGTTATAAGGCAACGTCAAATCCTTACTTTGAGTACTACCAGGAAACTGAGTGATCAACACCTGTTGTCTTTCCTGGATGATACCTTTTCTGCGTAACTGTTCAGAATGTTCTTCCGTATTGATGAGAGCCATTGGTATATCAGCTAAGGGGGAGTACTAATTGAGTGCCTACTGGCGGATTGTCAAAAAGCCGAATATCGATGTAGTGCATTACTAATCCAGTTAAATACTGAAGTTCGCTGTCTGTCAGGTCGCGATCATAAGGAATATTGTGCCAGTAACGAATGCATTTCCGACAACAGGTTGCGGTAGCATGTTGGGCGCAGTATATGATGTTTTTGGGGGTCATTGGGGTTTGCCTTCCATCCCAAATCGATTCTCTGCCAGAACAACTCACTGACCGTTGAAGCCGTTTATAGACAGCTTCTTCCATTTTTACACGCCCCGTCTGAAATTTCTTCCAACTAACCTTCAAATCCAATTGAATTGTCCAGAAAACATGCCGAACGTACTCTTTTCGTAAAGCCGCAAAGAGCGTATCGACATCATCAAGATCACGGCTATAAATCCGATTCCAATCCACTATATCAGCATCACAAGCCTGGCATTTACCTCCTTGGTAATCTTCTACTTTGACCTTCCCCTTTTTGGGCCGGAAACAATGTAAGCCTTCATCACACTTGGTGCTGGTGCAGGTGACTTTAGGTAATACTATTTGATCGTCATTAGCCATGTGGACTTTATATCGATTTAGCTAAGCGCACTTTCTAACATATCTTTTTCCTGCACAGTCAGTGCATTCAAGCGAATGTACTCATTTAGAACGTTTTTTGCGATAATCCGAGGATTTGTATTAGTAGACTGAAGACTTACGGCTGTACTCCACCAATTGCGGCCTTGCTGAACTTTCAACAGGTATGCCAAATAATTAGCCAAAGCCCCTGGATCAACGTCCTCTTGTCTGGCTATTTCGATAACCTTCGCTTTTAGCACCTGTTCGCGACCACCTGCGGCATTTACTACTTTTATGGCTAATTCTCCTCCCCTGCCGTCCAACACGACATCATTCGCGAATTGATTAGCGGCTTTCTCTTCGTCAGAAAGATTCATTTCTGGTGAAAATAGAGCAGATGATTCAACAACTTCACGTGTTGTTTCTTCTAAATAATCGGATGCATGCTTAACCTCATGCAGTAGATCGAAGAGCCATCGAATCGCCGACATTGTGTTCTGCTTAAGCACTATCACATTACGATTATTAAATCGAAAACAGGCTCCGTGGAAATTGACGGAATCAGATAACGGTAGAACCGGTATACCCAGTGACCAAACATACCTTAATGTGTTTTCGAAAGTAAGCGATTCGTACAAGGATATCACTTGTAGCCGAAATTCGCGATAGTCAGTCGGAATCGGCTGCACTGGTAGATAAGCACTTGCTTTAAGAACAATAGCAGCCAACGACTTTGCGTAAAGCGTGTATGCTGCAATATTGGCTAAATCTGTGTTTACAGGTTTCTTATAGCGAGTATTGATAGACTGATACGCAGGTACAGGCAGTGGTTGCGAACTAACTATATCTTCAATGGGGATGGCAAAGATTCGAGTCAACCGGTCCAAAAGTTGTTTTATTGCGGTCTGGTACGACTCGTGCTTTGAATCGAAGTCACTTAATACGTTTCCTGCCCATTGAGGTACTAATCGCTGCTTGACAAATTTTTCGGTGAAGCCAGCTTGTTTAAGTTTGGTTAATAAAGTCTGCCACTTAATAGTCAGATCGTGTTCAGGTTGAGGTGCAAAATCCCAACTTCTAATGCTATTGATTCGACCTTGAGCAAGGATAGTGGCAGCGTTCGGCAGATCGTCAGGAACGGGTGTGTTGGATGTCAAAGCTCGCTGACGAAGTGCTTCAATGCCTTCTTCAGTCTCAGGGAAAATGAATCCGTGCTGCTGGAGCGACCGATGGAACATTTGCTCGAAAGCATCGGAATCCGACTCGTGAGAATCATTGAGCGGGTTATTGTTCATCGTGCTTATGAGATAAAGTTTGCTTTGTTTGGTCAAAATGCTTGTCAAGGTACGCCTTTATAGTTCGTTTGCTTCGCCGAATGATCTGACGTATATTATCATTGTTTGTATTATACCGAGCGGCTAACTCATTTAAGACCTTATCCGGTAAGTTAAGAGCTTGGCTTCCCTTACCCGGTTCGTAGTACTGCCAGTAGGTACGAATGATATGTTGATCTCGTTCACTAAGCTGTTCGATGGCCGTGCGGGTTAATTCTTCACTAAAAGTTGTTGACGACTCAATACCGTTATCGAAGGTCTCGGGTAGTTCATCCTCAAACAGCGAATCGGGAGGATAGTAACCATTAATTAATAACAGTTTATATTCCCGTCTGGCAATTGTCAGAATCCAATTCTGGACTTTCTGAATCTTTACCTCTGCTGAAGCGTTCACGTCCATTTGAAACGAGCCACTGTACATAAATACGTTCAAGAACGTGTTATTGAGAACAGTCCACTTAAGCTCGTCATCATACCCATTACCATAGCAAACGCTGGTTAATGCACGCCATAGAAAGTCTTTATGGCGATTGTAAAAGATTGCGAACGCCTGCTGTCGGCTACGTTCATCATGTTGGTGGGATATGAGTCTAAGTAGCTCAAGGTCCGATACGCTGTTAGTCATATAGACGATTCGTTATTCACATTTGAGCGGGGGGTGTTTTACATATAGAAGTACGAACCGTGACACCTCTCTTGTCACGGTTCGTACTTCTATATGTAAACGCTTCTAAAAATGGCAAAAACTAACGTACACATCGTACCCCGTGGTGATCAGTGGGCGGTTCAACGGGCAAACGGGCAACGGGCTACACGCCTGGTCGACACCCAACAGGATGCTATTGATGTCGGTCGCGACATTGCGCGTCATCAGCAGGTCGAGTTGATAATTCATGGCCGGGACGGTCAGATTAATCGACGCGACTCCTATGGACACGACCCTTACCCTCCCAAAGGCTAACCGTACAGCCACCTGCGGTTAAGAAGGTGGCATACTAAATTTAAGTCAATAAAATGAACAATTCTGTTGCTAATGCTTCTGTTGATGGCGTCCATTTAAGAATGCTGAACGCGGTAACATTTGATGCTCGTGGACAAAACGGGCAGTTACTAACCTTAGCTGTTGTGATCTGCCTATTGATTGTATCAATCGCCATGGCACGCAGCTTTTAATTTATGGCCGGGGTAGCACTACTGCTACCCCATGCTCCACTTTTTTTCTCATTTAATAATGCCAATATCTGAGTTTATTTTTTCAACTGGCTCCAGTATAGCGGTAAATATTCTGTCGAACCGTTTAGACGCTTTTCTCTCCGACCGACTTCCGACTAGGCAACGGTGGGCCTTATGGCGAGCTTCATTACTGGCAAGTCCTAATCAATACTTTCGGGTTTCTATCGCTTATCTGTACCGCATCTATTTAGATGGTGAATATTTACTAATTAAAGGGCATCGAATCGATCAGTATCAACCAGTGGGAGGTGTGCGAAAGGTGTATTCTTCAGCGAAAATTCTGTCTGAATTGGGTATACTCGACGACGATTGTCTGAAGATAGATGACGTGAGCCGACAGGATTTACGCGTTCGCGTACCAGCTCGTAAGCTATTAAAATTCTTAAACTGGTACGAAAGCCGCGAAGACCGTGAGGTTGACCAGCAGCGTGAGTTTGTCGAAGAACTAATCAAACCTGGCTTTTTACCCGCCAATCTTTTTACCCCAGTAACAACTCAGTACCGGTACACGGTCCCAACCTTCCACTTCTCGCCCCATTTTCAGTGCCAAGAATTGCTTTATCATGAAGTGTTTGACGTGAAGCTAAGTCCCCAGCAAGAACAGGCAATGAAACACTTAAGGGACACGCCTTCCGATCAATACGTTTGGGTTGATGAAGGGAGTATCTTAATGCTGGGGCATGACAAACGTTTGAAGCGGAAGCCATTCCAAATAGGTGAACACGCTCGTCTGCTGATTAGTAAAGATCACAAACTATTTAACCAATAATTAACCACTGTAATGACACCTACAATCCCAGTTGTTACACCGTCAGGCTCTGACTTCCAGATTAGCGATCTGGATGACCTTTTAAACCGTTTGGGTGAAAGTCTGCAATTAGATGCGACTCGCCGACGATTAGCGGAAGAACGCTACAAAACCGTCGCGGACTGGATTGAGCGTGACGAGGCATTTTTCAAGACCGCTCTTTTGAACGTGTATGCGCAAGGCTCTTTCCGAATCAGAACCACATCCAAGCCGTATAAACGAAATGAATTCGACTTGGATTTTGTGGTCCATCTCGATTTTCTGACCGGGAAGAATTACGATCCCATGGAAGTCCTGAACCAGTTGGAAAGGCGGTTGCGCGAAAATGATACGTACAAAGGCATGATTGAGCGGAAGAACCGATGCATTCGGATTACTTACGCCAATGATTTCCATATGGATATCATGGTAGGCTGTCAGGAGACTTACTATGAGCCTAACCGAATTATCGTGCCTGATCGTAAAACGAAGAATTGGACGGCAAGCAACCCAATTGGTTACGGTGATTGGTTTACAGGAAGAGCACAGTTAGCTCCTAAGCGCCAAGAAATACTTCAAAAAGCCTACAATGCACGAAATTTAGAGATTCGGGCCAGTGAGAATCTACCAGCAACGCTTCCGTATGAATTAAAGCCGCCCCTTGAACGGGCTGTCCAGATTTTCAAACGTGGTCGGGATGTGTACTTTTACGGTCAGGAAGACTTAGCAACGTCAAGTATCATCTTGACAACATTAGCTGCTGAAGCTTATAATGGTGAGTTATCCGTATTTGAGACTATTGACCGGATTATTACTCACATTGAGCAAAAGTCTCGGAATCTCTGGGGAGGTATTGAGCCTTTCGTAATTCCCAATCCGGCTAACCCTAAAGAGAACTTTAGCGAAAAGTGGTTTGAAGACCGTAAGCTTTTCGTCGCATTTTTGAAGTTCATAGCCGATCTACGAAGGACTTGGGAAGCCCTTAAAGTGGGTGCTAATCCAACCCTTCGAGAATCTCTATTGGAGAGTGCTTTCGGCGAAAATCGGATTAAGCGGCTGGTAGCTGAACAACGCAATTACCGAGATAGCTTTGAGAAAGCTAAGCGACTCACCCCGATTGCACAAGCAGCCGGATTAGGTACGCTTAATACTACGGCAACTGTGAAGCCGACTTTTGAACCAGCTCCTGTGCAAAACCAGCCCGCTCGGCGGTTCGGGGGTAAAGCATTTCCACTACATTCTACCCAGTTTTCTGCTGGAACAAATTATCTACAACAACGCTGGATTGATGAAACATACCCCGGCGTATTTACTTGTACTGTTCGAAACGGTGTTCTTACATGCACGGGGAAGATTAAGCCAACCGACGATTGCGACGAATACCGCATTTGCATTGAGTACGTACCGGGTGCACCTCCACAAGTCTTCATCAATAGCCACCGCATAAACCCAGGTAAGCGTATTCACATGTACAGCAACGGTGCTTTGTGCTTACACTACCCACCGGACATCAACTGGAAGCATCATACATCAGTAGCCGCCTACACGATTCCGTGGATCGCTGAATGGATAGTATGTTACGAATTATGGAAGCTGACGGGTAAATGGGAAGGGGCAGAATTCACGCACTAAACTGAATGCGTAATTGTAATAACTCTGTTAATCAATTCTCGGGAAGGTACCTTCCCGAGAATTGATTAACAGACAGTAGTCATTGAATAGACAGCATGTCTTTTACTCTAACCATAAATGTGAATTATGAGATGTATCTTTTGTAAGCAAGAATCCTCCGGCTCTAAAAGCGTTGAGCATATTGTTCCTGAATCGCTTGGAAATAAGTCGTACGTTTTACCTGCGGGCATCGTGTGTGATAAATGCAATCAATATTTCGCTTTAAAAATTGAAAAAATTCTTCTTGAGCAGGAGTTCTTTAAAAACTTTAGACATCGAAATAAGATAGAGTCTAAGCGCGGAAGAATACCTAAGGGCAAGGTGATAGTACCGGAAACGTTATACGAAGCTGATGTTCTACTTACAAAACAACAACCTGCAATAGTTTTGCTAAACTCAGAGTCATTTGAGTTAGTGTCTACTGGAAAGGTTGATCACTTAATTATTCCATATGTACCAAAACCTGAAAAAAATAATCAGCACATTGCTCGATTCTTAGGTAAGGTGACATTGGAATCGTTTGCACAACGTCTATTGGTTAATGAAGAGTGGTTAGAACAGTGGATCAACGATAATCAATTTGATTTGCTAAGAAATTACGTCAGATATAATCTCGGCGTAACTAAATGGAACTATAATGTTCGTCAAATTTATGCTGAGGATGAAAAGTTCTTTTACCCGGATGGGAGCTACGTGGACATGGTATTCGAATCTGATTTTTTATACACGCGTCATGGTGAGCTGTATTTTACATTGGCTTTAAAAGGTTATGAATTTACAATTAATGTTGGAGGGCCTAATTTGGATGGTTATGTAGATTGGCTTAAGGAGAACGACAATGATTCTCCATTGTATAGAAGCAAAAATTTCGCTAAACACGTACCTCAACCAATAAGAATGAAGACATGACTTGTAAGTAGGCTATTGTTATGTGCGTATTCGACATACCTAACAATAGCCTACTTACACAGTAAAACAGAGTCGCCTCACCGACTATACGTCAACCCCAACCGCCACTGATCTTTCTCATACACCAGCGGCTGATACCGTCTTTCTTCGCGAACCGTCGCACCGCTCTCATTGTCGAAGCGGACGTTAAGCTCAACGATGACCGAGTCGGGCGTGATCTCGCGCAGGCTCACCGATTCGGCTGCGGTGACGGTGCCGCCCCGGGTGGCTGTTTGCATCGAGAGGGGTAGCAGCCCCGGTAACTGACGTACCTGCTGCCGGAAGGCCCGCGATAGATACGGTTGCAGGTTCGCGCTGTTGTTGCGGGCGTACTGATTGGCCACGTAGTAGGCTTCTTCGGCCATGCGTTTGGCCTTCCAGTTTTTACCCTGATAAAACGTTTTGAACAGCACAATCACGGCCAGTACCGCCAGCAAGCCGCCGATGATCTGCAATGGATATTTTCCGATAAGTGTTGTTGCTTTTTCCGATAACTGCTGCGCTGGTGTTAGTGTATCGTTATGTCGGTCCGTCTTGCCCTGATCGGGCGAGGGACGTTGGTCGGCATTGACTGGCCGGGCTGCTTTTGGGCGTTCGGCCTTCGCGGTATCCGCTTCCGAAGGGCGTTTGCTGGCCTGTCCGTTGCTTTTCACTTTGTGGACCGACGCGCTTCCGTTTGGGCTTTGGGGCGGAAGCTGCCCGTTCAACGATCCGCCATTCTGGTTGTCTTTCATGTTACAGTGAGAGGTCTAAATACCGGTACGATTCCTGCATGTACGACCGCGCCCGCTTCATCTCCAATACTTGTTGCAGGGGCGTCTTCTCCAACGCTTCTTCCATCAGCTTATCGCCCTTCTGCCGGTACTCTACCGATTGCGAAGCCATGTCCATAGCCGCTTTTTGTAAAGAAGCCCGTTCGCCCGTAGTCAGGTGCAGGCCACGCGGGGCGTTTGCATCGGCGAAATAACCCATGTCGGGTGTTGGCGATGCGCCCAGGTTTACAGTAGCAAAAGGGCCTTCGAGTCCCGACAGAAAGCTTTGTGCTTCGCTGTTGATTTCGTTGACCATCTGTTGAAACTGTCCCTTTAGCTCTTCGGAAAGTTGGTTAAGCAAGTTGGCAGGGCTACCCATCGACAATAGGTCGAGGCCCATGCCCAAATTGGTCGGATCGCTTAACAGTTGATCAATGCTCGTACCCGACATGCGTTGTAGCACATTACGCTGCATACGTCGGGCGAGATCGAGGGCTACGCCATTGCGCTCATCGTTTAGGGCGTTGTTCAGCGTCACCGACTGTGCGTAGAGTTCGTCAGACAGTTTGTAGTACAGCAGCGATTGCACGATTTTCTTTTTCTGGGCTGCCGTTTGAAACTGCAACAGGTGTTGCGCTTCTTCGCCCCGTGCCGCGCCGAGATCGGTCAGGTTGGCGGGTTGACGCACATCCAGCCCCGACCGACCAAAGAACATATCGTAAATCTGCCCCCCATTGTCTGCCGCCAGCGGGTAATTACGGGCCGCGCCATCGGCAATCTGCCGTTCCAACTGTCGCAGGAACTGAGCGGGTACGTGGCCACTCAGGTATTGGTTTACTTCCTGCTGAATCTGATTGAACACAACCAGATCGTTGAACCGAATCGTACCATCAGCCGAGCGAATGGCTCTTAGTTCGCCGGTCGAGCGCATCAGTTCTTCGATGCTCCGGGCAATTTCCAGTTGCGCCTGGGTGTAGAGTTCCGTCGCCTGACCACTCTCTTCAATTCGGGCCAGCTTCGCCAACTCCTTTTTATTCTTGTCGAGGATTTTTTTCAACTCGATCAGCCGTGCTTTGCCGTATTTGTCTCCGCTTTTAAGTCCCAGCAAGGACAACGCAGCATCGACCAGCAGAGCTTCTACCTGACTACTACCGGGAGTTGGCACAATGACTAAACCGGCCAACAGGCATAAAATGAGTGTCTTTTTCATTTATGAGGTACGAAAAATACTTTGAAACCATCCTGTAAATTCAGCTTCTGCCGCACCTCCCGACGTCGGCCTGTTGTGGCGGCATTGGCCAGCCCAGCCCCCAGCGAGGCTATCGCGTTACCGGCAATGGCCGACCGGGTCGCCTGATTAATGCCGTACCCCGCCGACCATGCGGCCTGGGTTGCGGCCTGACTGATCGCGCTGCCCGACGCCTGATCGACCTGTTGTTTAGCGGGTTTGTCGGATTGCAGGGCCAGCCCTTCGTTCATGTCCATGTCGAGGGTTCGCAGACGCACCGGTACGGCTTCGCCCGTTGGGAGCCGGAGGGTTGTGATGTTGAATACAGCCCGGTTTCCGCCCACCTGTGCAAAGCCGACCAGAATCGATCCTTTCGGCGCGAATCGGTCTTTGATCTTGGCGTCGGCCAGGGTACGGAACATGACCCGCGTTCCGTTCATGATGGTCTGATCGCCACTCACCACGCCCGGTATTGGCTCATTCTCCTCGACCGGACTGCGTTCAGTCTCCAGCGAAGCCAGTGATGGAGGAGGTAACGTCCGAGCATCGGCATATGCGTTGCTGTTCTGCCCTTCGGCCTTTACGGTGTTGAAGCCAGCCCGGAGCAGCACGTCGTCACGGTTAGGGTTGGCATGATATGGGTCGCCGTAGGTTGAGCTGCGGCCACTGTATGTTGAGCCGGAACCATACGATTCGGATTGATACCGCCGTGGTTGCGAAGCCGAGCCACCCGCCAACGCCGGGGAACGGTACGTCGTGCGTTGCGAACTCAGTTGCCTTGACCGGGCTATTTCGTTCTGAACGCCCGGATTCAGGCGGGACGTACCCAGCCGGGCCGAGTCCTTTGCTGCATTGAGCCGGTTGGCTTCCTGCCGCTTGAGGGTCAGACCGTAGATGCTGTTGACGTTGCCGTAATCCATCGTCCGCATCTGTTCCTCATCGGCGTAGTCGGTTGGCTGCTGCTTGCGGTTGCTTTCCCGTTCGGCTACGTCGATGGGTTCGGCGGGGACAGGAGCACGGAAAGCATTGTTTGCAAAACTCATTTTCCAAAGAAACCAGCCGATACCAAGCATGGCCAGCAGGCCGAGACTCAGCACGATCAGAGTACGTTTTCGTTTGGCTGACGCTTCAGTATTGCCCGGCTGGGATCGGTTATCCTCTTCGGCCAGCTCGTCGTCCTCGTCTTCTTCGTCCTGAAACTCCTCTTCGGTCAACTCGTCGGATGGTGAATCGTCTGTGGAGGGTGTCGCTCCGGGTTTACCGAAGACATTGTCGTCGAGGTGGGCATCTTTATCGTTTCGGTTCATGGCGCAGGAAGGAAATCAGTGATTGGGTTTCAAAAAAGCGACCTTTCAGCAGGGGTTTTCGGGGCCGGGCGTAGAGCACTTCGCGCATCGGCAGCGTCATGGTTACGTTGCGGGTGCCGGTCTTCTCGCGTAGGTTGATGACGAAGCTGCTGCGGCTTTGTGGAGCAAACTGAGGCAGGGCAAACCGAAGACTGACAGTCTGACCCGCTTCTATCCGTTCTGGTGCCGTTTCGGCAAGTGGTTCCATTGGGTACGTTTCCCCGTCCAGATAAGCCCCTTTGCGCTTTTTGGCCTGGTGCTGATACCAGAAACTAACCTGATCGAGCAGAAACGGCATAGCCGTTTTGTTGCCGACCGTCAGTTGCAGGTACGTATTGGTTGTGTCGTGTACGAGGTGGGTCAGGCGCACCGAAATCCCGCTGTTTCGCTCAGTAGCGTGGTGCGTGGCCGGGCCACTCAGCAACGAATCCATACGAATCTGTAGCAGCGATTTAGCCGCCCGAACTACGTCCTTCGTCGTCGTTGGTCGTTCTTCCTCTATACTCCGTACACCGGCCAGCGGATTGAGCGAAGCCAGCAGCGGACCAGCATAAGCCGCCGTCGTTGTAGAGGCAACGGGAGCTGAAAGAACCCCGCGCCCGGCAGCAACCGCCGTTTCAGTGTTTGGCAGACGGTCGGCCGGTTTACCGACCGGGTTGAGGAGTTTGCTCACCTCGACAAAGGCCGGTGGAGTTTTACCCGAAACAGCTAAGTAGCCGAGGTACGTCGCGTTGTCGGTACGGACGAAAATAGGCGTCTTGCGGGCCGTTGTTAGTCGGGGGCGCACAAAAACGATGTTGCCCGATTCGATCTTGATCAGATACTCCGGGCTGATGTCCACCAGCGACACTTTACCTGGGAAAATCAGGTACGTGGTCGTGAGCCGATTGACCCGGATTGTATCGGGCAGATACGTCTGTGCATGACCGAGCCGAGATAGACCGAGGGCCAGCAGAAGTGGGATAAAGAGCTTTTTCATGGAAATCCGCCAGTGCGGTTGATTTGTTGTTTTTGGAAATAGAGCCGATGACTTATCGGGTTGCCACAGGCCGGGAGCCATCAGGCAAGGCACGTCGGTACTCGATGAAGCTGAACCCGTCGATCAGCAGCCCGTAGGGATTAATGTCCGAGCGGATTTGGCGGGAGAGCGTAAAACGGGCAGCTACCGGCTGTACGGCAATCTGGTTGTCATACACCACCTCCTGCGCTCCCCACACGACACCCTGATACGGCTCGACACTCATATCGACTGTTACCGAGTCGCAGGTCCAGTTTGTGTGCGAGTTGTAGCGGTGATAGTTTTCCAGTACCTTACCCCGCTTGAAGGTCTCGTAGATGGCTCGGCCGTCGTTGTGGTCGATCAGCTTCATGCCGTGGTTGACCCGTTCGCGGAACGTACTGGCATCGTGCTGAAACATCAGATCCATAAACGAGCGAACCAGGTTCCGGGCTTCATACTGTGTAGGTTGTACGCGCCCGGCCGCAAGGGCCGAGGTTGTACCGTTGTCAGTGGCCACATACACCCGTTCGGCGTTCTGGCTGCTTTCGCTCACGTAGGCGTACAGCCAGGCGATATTGCTCAGGGCCAAAGCTATCACCAGACTCAGGCAGATGGTTTTGAGCGATTTGATTAACGTACTGACGTTATTGGCTTGTTGAATCATGGTTTATACGATGTCGTAGTCGTCGTAGCGGTCGTCGTCGGCCCGGCGTTGCCCTTCGGCCAGTGAGAGCGCGTCGTAATTTGGTTGTGGCTCCGGTTGACGGCCCATGCGTGCTTCGTAGCTTTCTTCGCGTTCGGCCCGCGACGTACTCGTGCTGTTATCTTTCGTGGCTTTACTCGTCGTGTCGGTCGTGGTGTTACTGCCCGACCGGGAACGGCTGCTACCGCCCGAACTGCTGCGGCTCATCGACTGCGTGGTACGGGCTGCTTCGCCCGGTAAGTTGGCCCCTTTGTTAGCCGCCCAGCTTGCCAGACCTCCCGCCGAGGTGATGCCCCCGATAAAGGCGTTGGTCAGGAAGGGAGTAGCCAGGTACGCGCCCATGACGCAGTAATGCACGACAACGAGGTTGAAAATGGCTCCGAAACGCTCTTCCAGCGTGGCGTTGTTCATCATGTTGTCGATGTGGGTATCGACCAGATTGTCCACGTAGAAATTCACCATATTGTCGAGAACACCGATGGTCATGGCCCAGAATTTGGCGTGTAGCAGATTTCGGAACCAATAGGCCATTGCGCCCTGAAAACCCGGAATCATCGAGATCAGAATGGCAATCGGGCCGGTAATGCCCAGAAACACGACGACAAGCACCTGCATCTTGGCCACGAAGGCCCGCACCAGCAGCGTCAGCCCCTCGGCTACCAGCCTGACCAGTTTCAGGATAATCATCTCAACCGCGTTGTTCATCATGCCCAGCACGATTTCGAGGTCTTTCTTCATCTGGTCAGTGTCCCAACTCAGGTCGAAGTCTTTCCAGAGGTTGGCATTAGCGGTCGTGAAGGCACCATCCACTTTGGCGGTCATCGCCTTTAGCGACGCTAGTACTTCCTGCGGGTCTTTCGGGGAAAATAACCCCGCTACGTAGTCGATCATACCCCCGGCAATCCAGAGCAGATCGCTGTAGAGTGTTAGAACAATAGTCAGAATAATGGCCCGCACGACGGGCGTGTAGTCGGTCGTTAAATCTGACGAGACAAGGAATGTTCGACCCACTGCCCAGATGAAATTTATCACCATAAGCGCAGCAGCCAGCCCCAGTACCTTCGTGCGGATCAGATCGCCATTGTTGGCCATCAAAAAGCCAAACGAGGTTTCATTCATACAATACGGTTGGTTAAATCAGACCCTCTGCTTTGTCTTCATTGAATTGCCGCACCGCAAAGGCGATGTTGCCGCCATAGGACTTTGTCAGATCGCGCAGGTGTTCCCGCTCGGCGGGCTTCGACGTGAGCAGTGGATAAATGTTCGGAGCCGCTTCGAGCCGGAAGATTTTACCGTATTCGCCCTGCCGGATAAAGATTTCGCGCCAGCTTTTTGCCACCCGAATCGAGCGCATTTTGTCCAGCTCGTGTTTGGTGAAACCCAGCACGGCGGCCACACGGTCAAGCTGCTTCGTGTCCTGATGGTTCAGGATGATTTTGGTATCGGCATTGGCCACGATCACTGGCCCAACTGCCGAATCTTCAATCTCTTTTACCCCCTGTGTGATGATGCACATCGAGCCGTTATTCTTCCGAATCGTCCGGTACATCATCTCGACAAAATCACCCATCCCCTCCGACAGCATCGACCAGGCTTCATCCATGTAGAGGTATTTCACATCTTTCGGATAACGCCGGATCACGTCGAGCGAGAGTTCGGTAATCAGCATCGTGACGACCGCTTTCAGTAGCTCGTTGTCCTTAATACGCGCCATGTCGAAGCAGACAAGCGGAAACGCGCTGATGTCTTCGTTATCCGTCGCGTCCAGTACGTCGCGGTAGTGGCCCACCACGAAGGGTTCCAGACAGGTAAAGAACTCGGCGAAATCGAACGCCTTGTTCCAGCGGGTCAGTTCTTCCGTGCCTTCGTTGTCTTTCAGGTACTGGTACAGAAAGTCGTATAATCCAACCAGACTCGGCACCGGTGTCGGTGGGTTGTCGGCATCACGATCAATCTGAGCGTTATACCATTGGTAGTACATCGGAATCAGGCGTACCAGTACCGACCGTTCCGCCTGACGCACGGGGCGTTTGTAGCCCTTCCAGATGATCGCCAATAAGGTCGAGAGAAAGTTGATCTTGTCGCCATCGGGTACGTAGTGGCCGACACCGTCGCGCTGAATGCCAAACGGATTGAACTTGATGGGTTGCTGCGGATCGTACTGATAGTAACGGCCACTCAGCGCGGTCATCAGCGACAGGTACGTTCCGCCCACGTCGATGATGATTTGCCGACGTCCCGTCTCGTACCGTTGTAGCATGAAATAGCCCATCGTGAACGACTTACCCGACCCGGTTGGCCCCACCACGACGCTGTTCTGGTTGTTCAGGTCGGTGTTGAACAGGTTCACCAACACCGGATTACCGTAGCGGTCGGCCAGCAGTTCACCCTGATTGGCCGTGCGGTAGTTCGTCGCACAGTTGAGGTAACAGGCCGCATTATCCCCCGACATCAACAGCCAGCGGTAGTTCTGGTAGCCATTGCCCGGAGCCAGCGCGAAGAACAGGTTTGTCGTGTCCATTGTCTCGACGAACACGTCGGCCCCGCCCATCGTCCGAAAAGCGGCAATACCTCGCTGAATCAGTCCTTCTCGCGCTTTGTCGTCTACATGCCAGACCAGCAGGGATAGGTTTACGCTCATCAGGCTCTTATTATCGGTTCGCAGCCCGTCGATGTAATCTTCGAGTTCAAGCATTTTGATCTTGTTCTCGTGGGTCATCAGGAAGTCTAAGTTGCGGTTGACTTTCTGTTCGAACTCCAGCTCGCCGATCACCTTTTCGGTATCTTCGATCAGGAAACTCGTTACCAGTACGTGCGGCACCTGAAGGTCTAACGCCAGGGTGCTTACAAACGGCCCCTCAACTCCGGTGCGGCCGGGCCCGGTGTTATAAATCACCGAGGGTTGCCCAATCATGGTGAGGATGTTTGCCTTTTTCTCACCAATGCCCACGAACGATACGTCAGGCTGAACCTGCCGGTTCAGGGCTGAGGGAGTACGTCCGAAATCGAGGTTGAAGTACTGGAAGTAAAGCCCTTCCAGTTCGTCGGCCGTCAGCCGTGTGAGCGTCAGTCTTCCCAGCGAAATACTTTGCGTGAACTCGTCTGCTGCCCGTTCGGCCCGCTCGACCAGCCGCTCGATGTCGGCGAACGGATCTTTCAGATTGGGCAAGCCCAGCTTAGCCCAAAGTGTATTGGCCGCGTTGGTACGGGGCTGCTTTTCTGGGCCAAACGACAGAAACAGATAAGCCGCATGGTGCAGTACGGGACGCTCCTGCATGTGCCGATGCTGTTGTTGGGTGAACGGCGCGTCAGTACGTTCCTTAACTCCCTTTGGTGTGCGGTGCCGTTCGGTGTAATATGTATCGAATCGTTGAATGACCGTACCCACTGGCAAGGTGCGCGTGGACCGGTAAAAAGCGGCCCCCAGCGCGTCAAACTCACTCCCTGTAATACTTTCCGTCTCGACGCCCTCGAACCGGTAACCCACCGCCACCCGGCCATCTTTCAGAATCGCCACGGGTCGTCCATCGGTTGTTTGCTCGATGCTAAAGACGGGGAATACTGCGTCGTAGTTTACCGACTTTGCCACGTAGATTGGGTTTAACGTAAATGACTTGTTTTGGCTGGAAGAAAACCCACGACAACAGCGAGATCAGAAATGACGGATGCTTATACCGTTCGCCCCAGCGGAGCAGTAGCCAGGAGCCGACGAGCGTGGCCAGAATGACCACGTACACGGGGCGGGGAATTGGGAGTATTGTCCGGGCCAGCGACACCACGGTCACCAGGCCGATGAGCAGACAGACATACAATCCCAATTCCTGCATCCGCATCCCCAGAATCCGCGTGGGCTTTTCCAGAGATTTTTGAACCTTCATACTTAGCGCGTCATGGTGTAACCGCCCGTCGAACCGCCCGAAGCTGACTGTACATCGTTGACGATCAGGTTGAACCCAAACCAGATGACAGCCGCCAGCACCAGAAAGATCAGGTTGCGAGGCCCCGCCCCTGAGTTGGTCAGGAACGCCGATACAGTCTTAACGACCCCAAACACCATCAGAATGCTGAAAATGACGTTACCGATGGTAACAATCGTGTTGTAATACCCGGTTAGGGTTTGCGATACCTGACCGGCCGCACCCGGTTGAGCAAACAACTCGAACGAGCTTAGGCACAGTAAGGCCATAGTGGTAAAGATTACCGACTTTTTCATAAGTCATGTACCCGCAATAGCAGGCTTTCTTAGGTTATATAATTGGTTGATTGTTGCGCGGTAAATGCCCAGAGAAAGGGCAATAGTTTCCCTGACGTACAGGTATATACGTCTCATGGACTCTTCTAAAATGAAGCTTTAAACCAGACTTGGTCGGAAGGTCGTTCAGTTAAAGCAATTGAGCGAAGTGAGAAGTACGATCTTTTTCATAGTTGACTATTACGGTTGTATATCTCTTTGAACTGATCGGCAGCGTCTTGTAGCGAGGAAAACCGTGACTTCTTCTTTGGTTTGGTATCCACCTGCTGACTCAGTGACAGGGCTGCGCCCAGGTCTTCGCCAAAACCATCTTCAGCCGGTTCGTATTGCCTGGTATCCGAGGAAGACAAAGCTGCTGTCTCTGTTTTTGGCTTTCGGGCGGTAGTTGCATCCGATGCGTTGGCCAACTTCTGCTTCCGTAGGGAAACCTGGCGTTTTTGTTCAGCTAATAATCCTGAACGATTTACACGGAGCGGCACCTTTGCCTCTTTTCTGGTTAGTCGCTTATTACTACTATGTCGATAAAATAACAATAGTAAAAAGGCCAAAAAAAAGATTGCACCCAGCAATGCTACCTCTGAAGTCGTGTTCAGTGTCATTCTGAGTGCAAATCTAAAAACTGAAACTGAAAAAAGTAACAACTATAGAGACGTTTTTCGGCTTTTATTTTTTCATCATTTCCATCATTGCCTTTATGCGAGGATCGTTAGCGATAGCTTCACTGGCTAACTCTCTGATTTCGATATTGTAAAAGTTGGAAGCCATCTTCAGGTACGGATGAATTGACCGACGAACAGCAAGCTGCACAAAATCGTCGTGTTGTGTCCGTTTGCCTTTCGGTTCCGGCTCACTCACCGGATTTACAGGTGGTGTAACAATTGCTTCAACCTGAACGGCAGGAGCAGCAGGAGCCGCTAGCTCCTGATCGGGCAGTTGAGCGGGCGCGTGAAGGGCCTCCTGCACAGCTTTTTTAGCATCTGCGTCCTGTAGCAACGTAGAGAAAGGGCGTTTATTTTTTGCCATAACGTTAAGCGATCTGGTATCGCTGTTTAAACTCCTGATAGAATGAATTATAAACCTCAGCAATGCTTGCGTAGTCGGATGGGCAGTCGATGGTGCCAACCCGCATAAAGTCGGCCCGGTTGGGTAGTCCGTTGTCAAAAATGGTGATGTCGAGCATTTCGGCGTACCGGTGAATGTCGTTGTTTTCGCGCAGGTTCGGTTGCCGAAAATTCTGAACGCCGTAGATGTTGAAGTCGAAGCCCTTTTGCTTCCGAATGTCGCCCATCTTCTTGGCGGCATTAATAAACTCAAATGCCGACAGTACGTCGGAGTCGCCCAGGCGAATAGGCACCAGAATGCTGTCACAGAAGGTCAGTGCCATCACGGCTTCATCAGGTCCGGTCATCCGGGGTAAATCAAGAAAAATTACGTCGAAGTCTTCGTAGCGTTCATCGAGTACAGTCGTTACGTCGTCGGTAGCCATCACCTCGCAGGCTTGTTCAGGTGTGCCCAGACGCTCAACTTCCCGACTCCTTAGTTTAGCGATGGTACGTTGCCCATCGGCATCCAGTACCAGCACCCGTTTCCCTTCCCGGCGGAGGCTGTTAGCCAACCAGACCGTTATCGCTGATTTTCCACTCCCTCCTTTTTGGGAGCAGACAGATATAATGCGTAAATCTTCCATGTAGATGCTTGTTTCTGGCGGCAAATAACATAAATATTTCAGTATTGTAGCATAGCGAGTTGAGTAAAATATCAGCACAATCAAACAGCACCCACGTGCTGTTTGATTGTGAGAGTAGCAATGCCCTGTTAATCAATGAAAAAGGTGAATTGAAGGGAAGAAAAAGGTAGGCTTACGCAAGAAAGCATCATTTGTGATATTGTAATATTTTACAATATTGGTATTTTGTCGTATATTTATAGTGTTAAACAACAGCAACCATATTCTGTATGACTATCTATCTGAAGCATCACACAGCTAATTTCTTTTACGCGCTTGACCTAACTACACAGCAGGTAGAAATGTGCTGCACCGTTGCCGGACGTGAACGGGTGGAACGCTACGAAGGCAGTAGCGGGGCCTTGCAAACGGGTAACTCGCTGATTACAGAGCAGGAGTACAAAGACATCAAACAATTCGCTTTGCGTCGGTTGGGTTTAGCGAAGACAGAGTCAGAGCCAACCCGCGAATGGACACCGGTTCTCAACCGTGAAGCCGTGTTATTCTCCATCATTTAACGAGCCTGGCCCCGACCGTCAGGCCGGGGCCACTCATACCCCACTGTTATTACAAGCATTTTCTATGACTTCCAACATTCTCAAACTAATGGAAACAGCCCGCGTACTTGACCCGACCACATTGGAACCCGTAACCGGCCTGAAAAGCTGGCAAACAATCGACCAGACCCACGGCGACGTTATCAGTCGATACAAGTATCTGGAGGGCCATCCCCGCAACTACCGTTTTGACGCTAAGGAAGGCGTATTCTCGATTAATGGTGAGAAGAAGTTAGGTCGTAGCTTGACGTTTCAACCGATTGCCTGGCGCATCTTTATTGATAGTATTCTGGGTCAACCCGCGAAGCAATGGGCCGAACTGTTTTTTATTGACGACCAGAGATGTGTTTCCAGTATACTGTTTCACGGGTACAGTGTCGATAACATTTTTCGTCAAATCGAGCCACTATACTACGACGACCGCACGTTGGCCGATGTTGTACTGACTGCTACCGCCGAACGGAAAGAGAACACGAAGATTCAGCCCAAAGGGGTGTATTACATCGCGCAGTTTCGCTATGAGTTGGCCGATGCTGATCTGACCAAACAACGACAGGAGTTTGCTGCTGATAATCGCATCTTCCGACAAGAGACCCTCGCAGACACTGCCCGGTTCAAGACCTCACACCGCTACGGCTTTGCCGCTTCTGAGCCGCAGCCAATGTCCCAACTTCATTGACTCACTTGCAGACCGGGGCAACCCGCTCCGGTCTGCTTTTTCCTTCAACGATGTACGCTTTTACCAAAACTGACGATAGGCTACCGTATTGCACTGCTTTCAGTCCACGTGAGATAGCCCGAATGTACTGCTTTGACGCGTGGGACGATAAAGGCAATCGCATTGTCATCATAACAGACGACCCGGGCCGCCGGTGCGGTTGATTTCAAATCATTTGACTACCAGCAGTAAACAACAAGAACAGTAAACAACCGCAGTGGCGGACCACTATGAAAAAGACGATTAAAGCCATTAGCATTGACCCAAAGAAACGAACGATTGATGAAATCGAAATAGAAGCCAGTTTGTCAGCGTATTACAGGCACATTGATTGCCGCACCATCGACTTTGTGTGCCGGATGCCGAATGGCGACGCGCTGATCGTTGACGACGAGGCTTTGTTGTCGGAGCCGCAACCGCCCGCGTTCAAGTTTGCTTACTTCAGCTACCCGATTCATGGCATCGCGCTCGTAGTGGGAAACAATAACCGAGGGCGTACCGTCGAGCCAAAACTGACCCTGAAAAACGTCCAAAATCTGGTCAAGTTTTTAGGCGACATTCATACCGAACCAATTATAAACGTACTGTCGTGGGATTGATTTGAAAGTAGCCGGGCGTTGTACCTTCGCCCGGCTATTGCTTTTTCTTTCCCTTCCATTTAAATCAATACCTCTTTATAATAGACAAGTACCGCCGATTTCCGCGCATCGCCAATAGCGATCTTACCGAATTGAAAAACACATCTTGGGCTTACCCCATCGTCTATCCAGCCCAGGAGTTCGGCACCCGCTTTCACGATTTCCTGCTACTTGATACAGAAACCATACCCAACGGCAAGAGAGCCACTGCTATCCGGCGTATGCTCGACGTTCTATGTAACGACCCCTTGTTTAGCCGGTTGTTGCGCTTACGCCAGTCGTAGCAGGTGCAATTCTGGGCGGATGAACGAATGGGCTTACCCTGCCAAGCCCGAATCGACCTGCCCGTACCCGATAAGCGTATCATTGTCGATGTAAAACGACGTCACCGGCCGCCCGGCTCAGCCCGGACACAAGCCGAATTTATAACCAACTGCTATCGGTGCGAATATGACCGGTAGGGAGCGTACTATCTTGATGGCTATTGCCGGGCCAGAGGGCAAGCCAATTTGTTCCTACTCATTGATATACAAAAGCAAAAACTCCACAACAGGTACGTTGTGGAGGTACTAGCCGACAATATATTCATGGACGGAGGCCGGCAAAAACATAGCCGACTACTACGCTCGTGGGAGGAGGTTAATTATAGGCTGAGATCTTGGGAAATTTAAATTGCGAGAATTTGTTATAGCTTCTGGTATATAGGCTTTTAAATGAAGCTCAAAACGGTAATCCTATGAGTAAAGTATTTAGGAAGATTAAAGTCGATCCTTTGACGAGTCTCAATTCGTTGAACTTGAAAATTTCGGAAGTTAAACATATCGATCTAAATGATCTACCTCCTGACGAAGCAGAACGGCGTGTTACTGAAGCGTTTAAATTTATAAAAAAGTTCGGTGAGGCTATCGTGGCCGTTAAGACAGGAGATGAGAAGAATGAAGCTGTTATAACGAGCGTACTTAACTCATCACAGAACAAGGGGCAGATTATTTTACTTCAAGAACCTAATCCCGTTCACCTTTATTTGCAAATTGCCAATGAACATTTAGAGGCTGCGCAACCATTAAGAAATATGATTCGCAGCCGGAACAGAGTAGATAACTATTTTGGATTGTTGACCAACTACTTTGAAGAAGTATCTCAGGGTATAATTTTCTTGGTTATGACGCTGGAAGGCTTTTTTGATCAGGGTATTCAAATGGTACCTGAGGGGTATTTTTTGGATGAAGCAGGCAGTCCACTAACAAAGAATCAACTTGAATGGATTGATTTCAACTCGAAGATTCGATACGTCATGCCTGTTATTAGTGGGTTTGACTATTACACCCAGTTTAACGAAAAGTATAATAAGATTGTTAGAATCAATGATTTGAGAAACGACCTCACACACTTAAAAGTGTCTCAAAAAAAGAATATGACTCGTTATGAGGACTTGAATAAGCGGCTGATAGATTTTAATCCACTAGAAGCGTCAGAACTTGTTTTTCACTACATAATGACTTTGTATCCAGGCTATTTTACGGAAGATGTATAGTAGAGTGCATATTGATAAAATGCCGCGCTCTGAGGTGGTCCGGTTTAGCGACACACTGAACTTGCAAGTTTTGTATAATACTCGTGCTCAAACTGTCCCTTATATCCTGTTCGAATAAGCAGGATCAAAATGTATAATAGAATATGAATACTTATTCGTCAAGGGAAATAGTACACGATCTTAAAAGCATTTGTAGTGTCGTTTGTTGCACACTTCATTTATTAAGCGCCAATCCTACCCGAGAAGATAGAGAACAGCTACTTGACATATTGCAGCGTAACATCAAAAATCTATCTATAACTCTTCATCACATTGAGTTTTTGCCTGTCGAAGACATATGTTTTATATTTTCCCAAACGGAAACTGAAATTTCAGAATTAATTCAAATGTTAGAGGCTGTCTAAAAATGGGATTTAAAGTCGTTTAAGCATAATTCGGATCATCGCTATTTGAATTATGGCTTCTGAGAATTTGACCGACCGCTCGTAATCCACACTCAACAGCCGATGTTGACTCAGCCAGGTAAACGTACGCTCGAGACTGCTTTTTAAACTGTGTCAAGATTGGGTTTGAATAGAAGGGAAGAAAACAATTTCCTAATTTCCTACTCATGACTGACTCCTTCGACTACGAAGCCTTCAAAAAAGCGGCCATCAAGGGCCTTTATGATGGCAAGCCCCTTACCGGCCAGGACGGCCTGTTCGCTCCCTTACTCAAGCACTTTTTAGAATCAGCTTTGGACGGGGAAATGGAGAACCACTTAGCCGAGTCACGCCCCCAAGCCAACCGACGCAACGGCAAAACCACCAAGACAGTTAAGAGTAGCGCAGGGCTACTGGAGCTGACCACGCCCCGTGATCGAGCGGGCAGCTATCAACCGCAACTCGTCCCCAAGCGCCAAGTGGTACTCACTGATCAGTTGGAAGCTAAAATTCTTTCGCTCTATGGGCGCGGCTGTAGCTACGCCGACATCAGTCAGCATCTCCAGGAGATGTATGGTTACTCACTCTCTGATAGTGAGCTAACCAGCATTACCGATAAGGTTTTGCCCGCCATGCGGGACTGGCAAAACCGGCCCCTGGCGAGTTTGTATGTATTGATGTGGCCGCTTCGGCGGTCCGATGGATGGCATCTATTACAAGGTTCGTCAGGACGGTAAAGTGGTCACGCGTGTGTTGTACAGCGTGATCGGGCTGACGCTATCAGGTCGTAAACAGGTACTGGGCATTTATACAGCCGAGAGCGAATCGGCCCGCTTCTGGCTAACAGTGCTGACGGACTTAAAACAACGAGGGGTAGAAGACATTCTGATTAGTTGTGTGGATGGGCTCAAAGGCTTTGATACGGCTATCAACACGGTTTTCCCCCGCACAACGGTCCAGTTATGCATTGTGCATCAGTTACGTAATTCGTTCCGCTTTATTCCTGATAAGCATCTGAAAGAGTTTGTCAAGGCCATCAAAACCGTTTATCAGGCTCCTACTGCCGAGCAGGGCTGGGAGAATCTACAATGGATGCAAGAGCAGTGGGGCAGTAGGTACCCGCAAGCACTGGCAGGCTGGGTGAGCAACTGGTCGTTGCTATCCTCGTTTTACGATTACCCCGCCAGCCTTCGCAAGGTGGTCTATACCACCAACACGGTGGAAGCTTACCATCGCCAGCTCCGCAAGGTGACCAAGACGAAGGGAGCTTTTGCTTCTGACGTAGCTTTGCAAAAGCTGGTGTATCTGGTGATTCAGAATTTGGAAACAAAGTGGGAAACAAAAACCTACAACTGGAAGGAGGTCATCAACGACCTGACAAGTATCTTTGAAGAACGCATCAAACCGCATCGCTTCGACTAAAGCCCGCCTGACACAGTTTAAAAATCACTCCCGTACGCTCCACAATCCACCGCTTGGGTAACACCACAAACGTTTTCAACCCAAACGGCTTTCGCACAATCTGTAACACCCACCCATACGTCTTCTTGACCACCGCTTCAAACTCCCCACCATAACCTCCATCTGCAAAGATGACCGCCAGCCAGGGAAACATAGCTTTGCGGCTCCACAGCTGTGTCAAAACAAAACCCGCTCCCTGCCGTTCGTCAATGTTGGCTCGGTAGTCCACCACCGCAGTAGTAGCCCTAGTGTATCCACCAGAATGTGGCGTTTACGACCTTTGACTGGCCGCATCAAAAACCCGTTGGCCGACCACACTAGTTGGTTTTCACACTTTGGCTATCGAGGTTAGCCACTGAGGGACTCAGCTTGCGCTTGGCCTTCTAGCGGGTTTTCGCCTGCAGGGTATCGTTCAGCTCCCGCCAGATGCCCGCTTTGCGGAATTTGGCGTAGTAATAGTAGACGCTTTTCCAGGGCGGCAGATCAGTGGGCATCAACCACCAGGGGTTCCCCCCTTTGACCACATAGAAAATGGCATTGAGCACTTAGTGCAGTTTATGTTTTCGTTGATGGATAAGCAGTTCTTAGATAAATTGCCACAATGCCGACTGCCCGGTGGGAGTCAGTGAGGGAAGTAGGATACATTGGTCGTGTGTTGTATCGACTAACTTGCTAGCTCCTTATTTCATTCAAAATACCATTTTTAGACAGTCTCTAAAATAGTGAATTATTATCTCCACAGTTTAGCGATTACCAGATAAATAGTTCAAAGTGTTTCCGCAAACGAGTTTACTTGAGCGGATTATGAAATATATTGTAGCTTAAGTACCGTTGACATTAAGAAACTCCACAATAGGATAAGCCGGTGAAACACCCATTGTATACTTAAATTATTAAGGCAAAATATATTAATATGTTTTGCCTTAATAATTTATAACTCGTAATCCTACCAAACGTTTGGATTCTTATTCAGCCATATAGTTAATCATCAGATTGAGGGAGGTATACGATAAAAGTACTTCCCTTCCCTGGTTGACTACGGGCCGTGATAAATCCTCCATGATTATCGATTACCCGTTTACAGATCGCTAATCCCATACCGCTGCCTTCATATTGTGATTTTCCTACTAAACGCTGAAACATGCCAAAGATCCGATCAAGATACTGTTCGTCAAATCCGATGCCGTTATCAGTTATAGTAAATTCGTAATAGCAGGGAGTGAGCTGGTGTGTATCCGGGCGGGAAGAGATTAAGGTAAGGTCTATTTGCTCAACAGGAATCAGTCGGCAATTCAGAACGATTTCAGGCGTCGTTCCTTCCGCAACATATTTAAGTGCATTGCCAATTAGATTAGAAAATAACTGCTGTATCTGAAAAGGATCTGCTATAATCGTAGGTAATTCCCGAACAGTTATAGATGCGTGGGTTTGCTCGATTAGCAATTCAAAGTCACTCAAAACGGATTTAATCAACTCTGATATTGCGATAGGGCGTTTGGGTTGCTGATGAGTACTTAAGCGGGAATATGACAACAGGTCTTTTACCAACTGGGACATTCGCTTAGCAGCGTTCTGCATTCGGTAAAGCAAATCCAACCCATCTTCACTTAATACCTGCCCGAATTGTTTACTTAAGATGTCCCCAAAGGACTGAATTTTTCGTAACGGTTCCTGCAAATCATGACTGGCTACGTAGGCAAATTGCTGGAGATATTCATTACTCCGGCGCAACTCACCATTAACATTCATTAGTTCGGCCGTCCGTTGAGTCACTTCTTTTTCAAGCTGTTCGGCAAATGTTTTCTGGTGGTGAATATGAATGCCCGTCCCAATAAATCCAATAAAGCTCCCTTCATGGATATTAGGAACTCCTTTAAATAGGCACCACTCATATTGACCCGTTGCGGAGTTCTTTACCCTACTCTCAAATGAGAAAGGTTGCTGATTTTTAACAGCTTCTGTAAAAGTCTCATAAACTGTAATCAGATCATCAGGATGAGTTAACCCTTCCCAGATGTACCCTGAGAACTCCTGCGGACTTGAGAGTCCTAAATAAGTCACCATAGACCAGTTGGCATAATTTGCCCGAATTTGGCTGTCAACTAGCCATACCCAAACAGGAGAATCGTCTGACATTCGTCGGAATAAAGCCTCACTTTCCTGGAGGGCCAATTCTATTTGTTTGCGATCTGTAACATCATAATTGATTCCTACAATCTGAATAGCTTTGCCTTCCGTATTATAGTTTATAGTTGCTTCAGCAGCTAGCCACCTAATTTTATCTTCAACTTGTACACGTAGGTCGTAGGTTAGCTGCGTTTTTCTTTGGGCGATAGCTTCATCGAGCACCGTTCTAGTTCGTTCATAATCTTCTGGAACAAGGCGACCCGTCCAATCAGTAAGATTAACCAAACCAGTAACCGTATTCAGGAGCTCTTTTAGAATGCCTGTGACGTGTAGTTTATTTGTCAAAAGATTCCACTCAAAAAAACCCGCCCGCCCCACTTTCTGCGCTAGTTCAAGGCGGAGAGAGCTCTGTTTTTGATCTGTAAAGTCAGTTGACGAACCCACAAAACCATATAATTCACCAGTAGGATAAAAACTGGGGCGAACTCGTACTAAAAACCAATGATATATCCCATCATAGCGACGCAAACGGTACTCTACGTCAAAAGCTTGCTGGTGTTGAAGCCCATTAGCGAAGGCTATTCGCGCTTGTTGGATATCATCAGGGTGCACCCAATCCAGCTGGGAAGCCTGGTAGTATTGCTTTTCAGTTATTCCAAAATATTGCAGCACACAATTGTTCGCATATTTGGATGTCCCGTCCGGGTGTAAGGCCCAAACCATCGTTGGTGTAGCGTCTGCAACAATACGAAAACGCGCTTCGCTCTCTTCAACTAAAACATGGGCCTGCTTCGTTGCTGTAATATCTGTAGCTGTGGTGATAACTAAACGAACGCATCCAGTCTCATCTAAAAGGGGAGTGGAATGCAACATAAGCCATTTTGTGGCATTGTTATTTTTCTCCACTCGTTTAACGACTGCTTGGCTCTCTCTAGCTGTTTGGAAGGCCAGGGAGGTGCATGTCTGGTCGCTAGACAAAGGGTTATTATTCTCGTCAAAATATAAGAATTTCTGGTCTGCCATTTCTTTTAGAAATGGCAGACCAGGGCCTAATTCGTTGTACTCGCCTGTCAGTTGATGTATATTTTCGCGAGCAGCCCGATTGCTTAGTCTTATTTGTCGGGAAGCATCGAATACATATACTTCTGCCGGAATATTTTCAATGGTAAGCTCCAGTTGTTCACGAAGAGAATTGATTTCTGCTTCCGCACGTTTACGTTCTGTCGTTTCCTCTACTACAACAGATACAGCAAAGGTATCACCCTTTCCATTTTTAAGTGGATACCAACTCTCCATCCAGTAGCGCTCCTTGTTGGGGTCCGCTTTTGTGTAACCGTTCAACTCTATGTTTAGTAACGGTTGGCCAGTCTGAAACACGTGTTGTAAAATGGTGCTAACCTGTCCTGCTAAGTCTGGAACAATATCAGTGATTGTATTTCCCAAATGCTCCTCGATAGATAATCCATTGATTTCAGCCAACCTATCGTTCGCACGAATAAACCGAAGCTCTCTGTCAACGACAGCCAAGCCGATGGGGGCATTCTGATAAATATTTTGAAGTTCGTCGAACTGCTCCTGTAATTCCTTCTCAAGTTGTTTTCGTTCGGTTATGTCCGTAGCTACACCCAAAATTTGTATTGGAGTTCCTTGAATATCTCGTTGAAAAACCCGGGCTCGGTCATACAACCATATCCAATTACCACTCTTGTGCTGCATTCTGTATTCAGCGGACAGAACATCATTCTCCTCCTGTTCCAAGAATTGTTGGAAACGCTTATTAGCATCCGATATATCCTGAGGATGTAAGAGAGTAGACAAGAGGGCGTCACCCTTTGCGGAGATTTCTTCAGCTGTATATCCTAGTATGTCAGTAATTTGGTTAGATACATATGTATTGGAGCGCGTAGTTAGATCAAATATGTATGTTAGTGAAGGCGATGCTTCCAGTACACTTTGGGTGAATTTTTGTTGATTTAAAAAGGCTTGTTGAACTTCCTTTTTTTGGGAAATATTTTCGGATACACCTATGAGTCTAACTGCGTTACCTTCTGTATATTCTACAATTCCCTGTACCTGAAGCCAAATTGTTGACCCATTAATAGGGTGAATAATTCTTTGTTCGTATGCGATTTTATTTACCTCTCCTTTCAATACGCGACTGAACAACTCCTGGACTTCATGACTATCTTCAGGATGATTAAATCGTTGAGCATCAATTAACGTTTTGGGTAGGTAGTCAGAAGCTATATCAAGGATGCGGGCTGTATTGTCAGACCATATAGATTGACCTGTTTGCAAATCAATCTCCCAAAAGTACATACTACCGGCTTCCATAGCGAATTGTACCCGTTTTTGGGATTGGCGTAATCGTTCTTCGGTTAATTTCTGCTCGGTAATATCGAAGTTAGTGCCTATAATGAACTTTATTTTTCCATGTTGATCAAAACAAGTACGTGAACGAGCCAGAATCCAACGTAATGAGCCATCCTTACGACGTATACGAAATTGATACTCATACTCGCCCGCTGACGTATTATGGCATTCAGTCAAATTCAGTATGCGAGATTTGTCTTCTTCAAACAGAAAAGAAAAAAAACTACTGAAATTTCCTCCAAATTCGGCAGGTTCTATTCCATATATATTCAACTGTTCTTGGCTCCAGGTAAGCTCGTCTTTTTCGACTTCCCAATACCATGTACCTACATTTCCGGCATTTATACTTAAAGCGAAATAATCGTTTGTTGGATTTAGAACGAACTTATTTGAATCATTAAGTTTTGGGGCTTCAACGTAGCGACTAATGGCTACACCTTGAAGAAGTATTTGAATATCCTGACTATAAGCTGTTTGAACAGGCGTTGCCGTCCATTGAAAACATTCACGTTGACTTACACCCTCGTTATTATTATACATTCGATACTCAGCCAGCATAGCTGGTTGGCCGCTCAGGTATGTCTCTTCGATAAGACTCAATAGTATTGTTTGACTGTCACTTGTCCATACATCTTTTACAGTTTGCCCTGCAGTCGAACTCTTCAGGTCATAGACGTTGTCAAATATGGGATTAGTATATATCAATTTCCCAGAAGGATGACTAACTATAGCAATAGCGAGAGGTGATTTGTCGAATAATTGATTGGCAGTATAGCGCTCGTCTGATAGTGGTATCTTCTTGGCCGGCATTTTAGATAGTAACTATTTTGAAGTTATTTACTGATTCTTAAAGGTATAGGTAAAATTAATAACGCAGTGTTTCGTAGGATAAAAGTTAAAGATTGTTCTGGTACGACTATATGTGATATGCCGAACGGCTAAGAATCTACACTTTGGCGGATGCCATATGAGCAGCACAGGCAAATTAAACACATTAACGAACCGATGGTATTTATGGCTATTGATTCGTTTTTTAAAATACATACTCATGTATATATTAATTCACAAAATCTTTCGTACACTACGACTAACAATGGCTATGCGACTGGAGTAAATTGAACGCCCTGCTATCTCGTTTGAATATCATACCGATTCTAGTAGCACCTGTTAGGATCCATCATGGTACCACTGACGAAATTAGTTATAAACCGTCCTAGCATTTACAGGTATACCCTGTAGCGGAAGAGTTATGTTGGTTCAAGTTGGCATTTGACGACAGAACAATGAGAGCGAAATACGTTGAAATTTAATAACGCCTAGTCAGTAAAATTTAAGTACTATCGAGAAACCTAGCTTTTGAACCGTTTTTAATGATGCAACTTTTCAAAATAATTTATATTACTTGCATATAGTAAAATATGAAAACCTTAACCTTAATTTTACCTTTAACTTTAGCTGCACTAAAAAAGTATGTCCCTCGACGCACGAATCATCGATGTAATACCCTGTACAGATAGAGCTACGATCGCACTCGAAACCCGCGACCCTTTGGGAATTCCGGAGCTATTCAAAATGGAGATTCTCAACCCAACTCTACTGCCTAACGTCGGTGATCTACTTTTGGGTGACTCTGGGTCAGCCCGTATCTTCTCAGGGGGTATAGAGTACCCATATAAAAGGCAGGCCTACACAAAACTTATTCAGAACTGGTAGTTAGCCAACGATACCAATAACCGTAAACCCCAAATAGATCCCCTCTTGACTTTTTAGGTGCACAGTCCCAAAAAGAAACTCACCCTTCATCGAAGGGTGAGTTTACTAAACGCTAGTTAATATAAAAGCCAGGTATTCCAGTGATAAACGTGATAACAAATTCGGCTTAGTCGCCTAGCCCCATCCTGTCAATACCAGCCATCCTAACACAAAGCGGAAGGTTCACGATTGATTGAGTTATTGACTATTACATTTCACAAGACTAGAACTTACTACCGCATCAAGATGGCCATAAACATGATTAAACGGCCCTTATAACACAATGTGTACAAAAAATCCCAACTTCAAAGAGGTCGGGATTTTCCCTTTATCCATTTCCCTTAATCCTTGTATCTGTATAGATCACCTTTCAATCAGAATATTCTAATCAAATCATCAATACTCGAATTGACAGCAGTGTTTCTTTCCAATAGTCGGTAAATAGTTTCAACGTATGCGACCACCCTTCAAATGTCTCTGGTTTTGGCAAGTAAGAGTTAACGCGTGGGTGATGAGAGGCCATTGCAGCCTGAAAGTCCTCCTGAGAGGCTAGGGCGACAATGGGCATCAATTGGGTACAAGGGTAATTCCGAACTAAGTCGATTACTAAGGGTCCGTTTAACTCAGCCTCATACTTCAAATCTAGTAGAAGTATGTCAAAAAAAGGTAGCGTGGCCTTATCCAGAATGGCTACTAATTCATCCTGGCTACTAGCTACCTCTAAAACAGAAATAGGGTCAACCGTTTGCAGAGTATTCCTTATGAGTTGTGCAGTATTACTGTCAGATTCAACCAGTAAAATACTAAGTTGTTTATCGTTGTTCATATATTCGCTTTCGACTTAGTTGTGAAGCATGCACCAGCAATAGGTCTAACGGTAAGCAGAAATCCGCCTTCAAAGGCGAAGGCGGATTTACTCACTACTTACACTTAAAAATAACACTAATGAGATGCAAGTGTAAAACTACTGACAGACATTTGATATTTACTCATCAGTAAGTTATAATATACAGTCCGGTGGATAACTATCTGACCTACAGTTCTATTCCACGACTTGTATAGTGCAATCACTGCTCCGGATTGACTCAAGCAAGTGGGAATGAGTCAATCCTCCATATACCAGCCAAATAGTTTACCGTATTCTCCCATTCCTCTATTACTTTGGGCATTTGACGAAACACATCTCCATATTTTTGACATGGAGATGGTACGAACCGATCATTCCCTTCGTACGTGTAAGCGATAACAGGCGTCAAATGCGTTAAATCATAGGTTCTGATCAGATTAGCTACCGGAAGCCTATCGAGTTTGCTATTCGGGATTGTATCCAGTATAAGTAGGTTTGGCGGCAGTTTAATAGCATTCTCCAGATGAGTAACTAACTCCGTTCGACTACCTACCGTATAAATTTTTATTTGAGCGTCAACTTTGTGCAATGCATCTTTGATTGCCCTAAAAGTTTCAAAGTTTTTATCAATGATTAAAAAGATCATTCGGGTATTTAAATACATACATCTAATAGTTATCAGAAAGGCCGATTAAATGCTCACAATATTATTCACTAAAAAAGACGACAATATCACATAAAGATATTGTCGTCTTATAGATATTTCCTATTGATCTATTCGTAAATCGATTGATTGGTTACTACTCAAAAATGACGACATTAAGCATTGACAATATTTTCTTTATCCTTAATTGCATATTAAATCCATTCATCTAATTTTACACATATTCTAAGTAGTTTATCAGCAAAAGCAAGCTACCTCTTATATTACCTGCATACCCTAACCCATATTATATCTTCTCACTACTAAGCTGATCAACTTTAATTTATCATTTTAGTAAAAGAAGTTTGTATAACTAGAAACCCGCTTGCTTGAGTGGGTTTTCTGCTTTTATAAATAGTATTTTTTGTCTATAGGAAATAGCTAATAATACTTAATTGTATGTTTTTTTATAATACACAATTTCCAAAGTGAATACATTGACAATTTTGCAGGAAAAGAGTTATTAAAAGGGAAAATGAACACGTTTTATCACCTTAATCGGTTTACTAAAAGTAACAGAAAACTAAATAGTATATAGTTTCTGATCGACTGTAACTGTATATTTGCAAAGTATTTACATGCATACCTTTCAAAGGCATGTTGTCTATTCTGTAGTCAATGTCATTTTAAGTAGCATACATTCTTTACGACTGTCTATCTTAAGATAGCACTTGAAGGGAAATAACATTTATCAAAAGTAGCTGGCAAAGCCTGACGTCCTTGATGTCAGGCTTTCTGATTAATAAACCTTTATCCCACGTATTAAGTATTTCGGAGTAAAACTGGGTCTGATTCACTTTGAGTGATCCGTACAATTTCGGAACAACAAGTAGTTCTTAATGAGTCGAAAAAATACCTCTGCGCGAATAGCTGGGTCTTTGCTCGGGTCAACTCAGCTCGGTACTGCGTAATTTCATGAGAGAAATTGACTGGCTTGGACTGTCCCAACGCACGTTTTAAGTATAATTCAGAAAGACAAAGCAATAAATATACAAAGCAGGGCTTTTTCATAAAACGATTAACTGGGTTTCCAACAAGCCATTGCCCGCTCTCGACTGGCCGTGCAGTCTTCCCAGTAGGCTCGCAGGTTGCCCCTTCGATCTTCAGCACGCAGTAAGTTGATCCCAACCGTTAACAGGCTCGATACCGTCCGAAGCCGAGCCCCATGCCCACAACGCAGCCCATCTTCGCCAGCAGTCGTATCCCGCACATGGTGATCGGCTTCAATCACCCAATGCTCGCGAATCGCTCGACATAGGCCTGTATCCGTATGCGGCAGATTACTCACAAAATAGGCCTGCTCTTGCCTGATCTGACCGTCCTTCAAGCGCGTAGTGTGGCGTTCCACCACAATTAGCGTGCACAAACCCGCCCCTTGCCACCGCTCTTCCAGCAACCAACTCGGCAAGGGGTAGAGCCGATACGACCGCTTTTCCAGACGGCCATGAGCTTTGGTCCATTCCATGGATTGAGTGATGGCAGCCTGATTGGACCAGGCCGTAAGTTGCCCCAGCAACTGGGCCTGATTGGCTTTTGCTCCGACTAAATAACCACTCCCTCCGCCATGCAGCCAAGTCAACAACTCAGGTGTGAGGTGCAAGGCATCCAGTGTAAAACGACGACCTGCTAACGCACTCACGGGTAGTGCTTTAAAGTAAGCAGCGACCACCTTGCGTTCCGACTCTTTGTCCCCTTCATAATAGCCCATCAACTGAGCTTGGCTATCTTCATGGCACACTAACTGCACGATCGCCTGGCCGCGCTTTTGGCCGCCTACTGAGTCGATGCTGCCGCGTAGTTCTTTGCCATCCACACTGTACCACACCCCAGTTTGGGTTTGTGACCAGTTAAAAAACTGCGCGTTAAGCGTATTATAACAGGTATAGTCCAAGCCTGCCAGCACCCGCCGAAGTTGTGGATCAGAAATGGGCTTTCTGCTAGCTTGTCCAGTTTGCTTGACTAACCAGTCGTGTTCGCGTACCAGCCAACGGTGTAACTTACTCAGACTTAGCTGGCCTCCTGAGCGCAGTAAGGCCCACAGCAATCCAGTCAGCACAAAGGCTAAGTCATGGCGTTTGCCTCGATTGTCGCGGCTATCTGGCAGGTGATTTTGCAAAAACTGGCAGTAGCGGCTAACTTCGTTTTTTGGGATTGGGCAATCATAGGTGAAGAATCTCTTTGGTCGGAGAAAAAACACAAAGGTCGCTCAATCCCTACTTTTATGAAAAAGCCCTAATATACAAAGTAGGTAAACGTGACATCATGAGGAAGATTGTTTTTGTTTATGCAATATAAGCTACTACAAAGTACAATAAGAGATCAATACAAGTGGACCTGGCTCTACTTACTGTAGCTTAAAAGAAGATGATAAAGTGAAGGCCCGCTTATTGCGGGCCTTCATTAGTAATTACTTAGCTCCTTCTTTTGTCTTCTTTATAACTATTGGCACACATTTAGGTGCTGGACAGACACAGGTAGCTAAAACCGTAATAACGAAATCTTGCTGGCAGACCAGTTCTGTGCTCGTGGTTAGGCGAACTGTATATACACCCACCCCCAGATTGTCAGCCAGTAACCCACCTATTGGCACGTTACCCTGAGCCAGCACTCGTTCAGTATCAAACGTTGTTCCTGGCGATATTTGATATAGGAGCCCCGCTCCTATCGATGCGGATGCCAAAGAAGCCAGTTTTATCTGCCCGTTCGAGAGCGGTACATTACCCTGGCAACTCGGGGCTACAGCCAGAGCTGTAACCGGTGGAAATGGAACAGCCTCAATGACTACAGGGCAACACGACCCATCGGTACACGCACCTTGGCTACCAACTACACTAACCCGATACTCACCCGCCTGTGTCGCCGTGAAGCTGTTCAGTGGCCCGTCGTAAACGGGTTGGTTTTCTCCTAATCGAAACCACTTGTAGCGAGAGTATCCAGCCGGAGCAGTCAGCAGGATAGCAATCGGATTATTATCACATACTAGCATGGGAACTGAGGTACAGACCGTAGCCGTTTGCGACGGAATTTTGGCGGTGTTGTATACAACCCCATCGGCAGCTACTGACGCGGTATATACAAGTGACACAGTAGTACTGGCGGGCAGCGCTGGCAGTGTCCAGACGCCCCCGGCCGGGGTACTTATGAAACTACCCCGCGAGGAGGTAGCTGAACTTGGTACAAAAACTACTCCCTGCATCACATCGGTCACACTCACTGGTTCAGAAGCGCCCAGACCTACATTAGCTAGCACCACCGTGTATGTCAGCAGATCACCAAGCCGAGCGCGGCTAGTACTTACCTGCTTCACCAATACCAGTTGCGCAGGCTGTTCCACCGCTGTTACTGTCAGACTGGCTGAACCAACACAACCAGACTGTGTGGTGCAGGTAGCCGAGTACACCTGTGATGATCTATTTGGCATAACTGTCGCAGTATTACCGTTCAGGTTGGCGGTGTTGTCTGACCAGCGGAGTGTGCCGCCCGTGCAGCCCTGAGCGGTTAGCGTTACAGTGCTACCGGTGGTGACCGTTCCCAAAGGAGTTTGCGTCAGCGTAAGGCTGGGTAGCGGGTTAACTGTTACAGTGCCTGTCGTGCTTATGCTGGTGCTAGTGCAGATAGCAGTGTAAGTAAAAATGGCCGTCGTTGTCAGACTGGCCGCCGTACTAATCGTTAGTACATTGCCGTTAACAGAGCCTCCTCCTGCAAATAACACCGATTGAGGGCAGCCAATAGCGGTCAGGCTAACGGTTTGCCCGGCGCAGACGGTGGCCGAACCAAGCGTCAAACTGGCGCAGAGCGGAGGAGCTGTGTACCCCACCGAGGCTGACCCACATCCGGGCAGCGTAACCAGCAGGTTGTGGGCCCCGGTGCCACTGCGAAGTCCAGTCAGGGTAAACGGTGCAGAGGCTTGCCCTGTTGTAATGGCTAAGGTAGCTGAGGTGGTTCCGTCTGTCAGGGTGGCTGTACCCGCTACAGCGCTGGTCAGACTAAGGGTACCCGACAGCGCGTACTGGTTTGTAGTCGTGTTACAAACGGGGGTGTTTACTGCTACGCTGACTGCACAAGGAGCGGCCGCGCCGGTCAAACACAGATTATCGAGCTTAACGTAGAAGCTGGAACCTACTCCGTTCCCACTTACCCCGCAAACGCGCACTTGAACAGTACCGGCCGGAGCAACACCTGACAAGCTATACGGGCCACCAAAGCTGTTGGTATTCTCCAGAATATGGGTAATGGAAAAAGAGGCCGGTGTGCCAAGTACCGCACTGTTGCTGTTAAGAAATGAGAGCGTGACCCGCTGCCCGTTGAGCTGATGCACACCTGCATAGAAAGTAAGTTGGTAAGTGTTTCCCGCCGTGGCTGATACTGACTGGCAAAGCGTTCCTCCATTGTCGCCCGAAAAAGCAAAGGCGTACCCATCAGGCGCGGCAAAACCCGCATTTGGGTTGTTATCGGCTGTACCGCCCGTCCAGCCGACAGGTGGACTCTGTAGTGTCTGACCGACCGGTAGCACGGGTAGTCCCTGCTCGAACGATGGGTTCGTAAGCAGGTTTGTTCCAACACAGGGAGTTGCGGTGCAACTCGTCGGTGACAGATACGTCAGGCTCTGGGTACCGCAGTCCGTTGTCGAGAACGAAACTGATACTACATGCCGACGTCCACCGCTGACCAGCCCCGTCAGAGTGAAGGGTAAGGTTACTTGTCCGGCTGATACGGATAGTACCGTCGCTACGGCCGGGGTGTTGGCCCCGTCATCGATAATTGTTAATGAACCGCCGGGCGTAGCTGTGAAGGTAACCGTACCCGTTACAGCGTAACGGTTGGTAGTTGGGTTACAGGAGCCAGGCTTAGCCGTGAAGCTCAAGGCGCATGGCACATAACCAGCATCATAGGAGAAATTATTCTGGCCCGCCTGCCCCAGTGTAAAGGCAATTACCCCCGCCGCTGTTGGGTCAGAATCAATATAGTCAGCGCTGGTGCCGGTGCCCGCATTAGGCTGGCTACTAAGAGCCAACCCACTAGCTGATGTTGGGAAACACAGACTATAACTACCGCCATAGGTGAGGTTGACGCCGTAGTTGTAGCCGTTGCCATCGGTTCCGGCTGCATTCGTAAAGTAATATTCACCCTGCGCGTTGGTCGTTACAGTACCTATAGTTGTGCTATTTGGGCCTTTAAGAGTTATTAGCACCCCACTAATTCCTGGCTCAGCCGCGTCCTGAACCCCATTATTATTCAAATCAGACCATACGCGATTACCGATTTGAACAGGGGCAGCATCACACAACGCTTTGATCACTCCCAAGCCATTGGCTTTGCCATAGGTAATGCCTCCATCACTGTTCGAATCATATAATTGGGCGCGTCTTACGCTGGCACCTGTTGTATTGTCGAACCAGCCAAAACCACCCGTAAAGACATCGAAGGGGTCCATGATAGAAACAATCGTCTGATTAAGTCCAGGCACAGAAAATCCACTGCCCATACCCGTTTCTTCGTGGATGGTACTGTAATTTTCACCGAAAAAGAATTCACCTGAAGGGCTGCTGTATCCATTGCTTGTTGGGGTGCCTGGTCCCTGCCCATTATTGCTACCCACGCTGGCCAAAGGTCCCAAAGTAGCGTTTTGTTCTAACACCCAACCGGTCCCCGTATAATTAGCCCGCAGTAAATCCCCGCCAATGTATCCATTGTATAGGGTGGGATTACTACCTGCGTCAGTTGTATTACGCTGCTCATAGCCTAACTGATGGCCACTTCGGTCGCTAAAGGCTACTATCATATCACCATCATCAGCGAAGGTGATATCCGTAAGCATAGGCTGTGGGCGCCCTACCCGGACGGCTCCGCTCGAAATAGTGCCTCCTATATTGAGCTGATTGAATTGTGTTACCCAGGTTTCCCAATTATCCCCCAAATTACTGTCGCCAGTATGTACTTGCCCTTTTGAATAATTTAGTCGAAAGCTTAGAACAGGGATTGAAGGAATTGCGGTAGCCCCTTCGTTCATTGCATAAATATGGGCGTACAGATCGCTCGCGCTGCCTCCGTTTTCGCCTGTACAAACCATACCAATAAAGACCTTACTATCCTGAACAGTGACAGCGAACGGACGGGCCACACCACGATTACAGGCTGGATCAGGCAAGTTAATTTGAGTCAGATTGGCTCCTGACAGCGACGTTGCCGCTGGATTGCCAATTTTTAAGGCTAATAACTTCCGGTTGAATAGATCGACAGCGTAAAGAACGGTTCCATCGGTGGAAAGGGCTAAACCACCCAACCCGACTGTTCCTACGGCACTAAAGGCAAGGGGATCTGTGCTGGAGGCCGTTCCACTTACCGGTAGAGTTCGCCCTGTCAGCCGGGAAGCTCCCAGATTCAGATTGAACGGAGCACTTTCCAGGTCTACATAGAGAGAGGGCGTAGGCGCTCCTGTTGTGTTAGTCACGTAGATTCCTCCCAGTCCGGCAGGCCCCAACCCAACATGTCGTTTAAGAAAAGCGGCCGTAAATAGCTTTTTTGTCTCACGCTGGTAGGCCGCCCCCCAAACGCTTCCAATATGTCTTGCATCGGCCAGGGGTGTTGCCACAACGGCGGTTCCCTGAGCTGTGTAAGGCACATTTACAAGCACATGCTCATCAGCTACCGTACTGTTACTGGCTAAGGGATCGCCACTAACGAAACAAGGCACGATTAGAGGAGGGGACTGCTGACAATAATCGTTTGGATAGTTTAGGCCAAAATTAACAGCTGTCGATGGGGCTTTCACAAACTGAATAGACGTTGCGCTACCTCCTGCCGCTCTACCACGAGTGGTCTCGTAATCCCCCCCTGGTAAATTGCCAAATTCAATCCGATAGGTTTGTCCGGTTGTTAAGCCTGTCAGGCTATAGCTCCCTGTCAAGCTATTGCTGTAAACGGTTGCCACCTCGGTACCGGCGGAATTGTAAGCACGAATGCTCACTCCACCAATACCAGGTTCTCCATAGCTATAGGTACCCGATGCTGGCAGGCTTGTATACAGGCCATCTGCGTTGAAATCCCGAAACACCGTGCCGGAAATCGATTGTGCCTCTGCACCCATCGAAGCCACCACTACTAATAGGAAGGCGAGAAAAAATTTATGACACATGATGTAATACTGTTTTTTGGGATAAGTGGAGCGGCTTCCAGTTACGAAGTACCAATGCAAGCCGTTCCAACTCATCATGTTGCCAGTTATCATAGTTCCGGTTTCGTATCATGAGTTTTTTACGGTCCAGATGTGCCGCCTTCATCACTGGGCGAATGGTCTCTTCGGGCATCGTGGTTAACTGTAGTGTAAGCGAACGAAGATTTGCAATAGCTACAGTGTTTATGTTGAGCCGTTCGCCCAATACAATCAGTTCACTGGGTCTCCAGCTTTTGGGATCTTTACGCCGTTTATGAATAACTGTAGCGGTCGTCTTAAGCAAGTCAATAGAAGTTTGTACACTCATTGGCCTATCGGCGCAAGCCCATAGAATAGCATTACGGCTTTTCAAATAAGCCTCTAAGAGAGTTAGTACTTTGTCCATATGTTGAAGAACCTGCTTTGGGCAAGTAGGTAAAATGGGTTAAGGCATAATGAGCAATTTGTTGCACAGGCCGGTCCGCCCGGGTGCATTGCCCAACGATTCCGTTAACAGGTAAGCTTGTCCCGTCAGTTGGCGGGGCACCCGGATCGAATAGTTGATTAATTTGTCGGCCGATTCTTCCAGTCGTCCAAACTCAACCCCCGTAGCTGATAACAGTCTCAATCGCAGCCGTGCGCCGTCGGGGTAGCCTTTCAGTGTGACCCGAAAGCTGTCGCCCGTAATGGGGTTGGGAAATACCGTCAGAGTCGCATCCGTAGCCGTTATTTCGGAAATGGATAGGTTCGCCAGTTGGATGGTGTCCAAGACGGGACGGAACAGCTCAATGCCCCTGTGATCCTGAAGGGTATTGCTGAAATCACCACCTCCCATACCGACCTGCGCAGAGCGGGGATCGCGCCCGTTTGCATACAGCCGAACACCTTCTATATAGCCCCCCGGAAGGCGGAACGCAAACAGCAAAAGAGGGACATCGGCTTGCACGTCGAGGATACGGCCAATGCTGTTAACCCCGTGAAAGTCGAGACCAGGGGCCGCAGCGGGAGCAAAAACCGACGAATAATCAGTCCAGCGACCCGATCCGCCAAAGACACTCAGCGATTGATCAGCCACCGACCGGGGCACGGCCACCGTAATCTGCGATGGCCCTAAGGCAAAGCCTGTCTGGCTGAAGTTGGCCGTTGCATAGACTTCATACTGATTCTGTTCGGCGTTATAGCTCAGGTGTACGCCCAACTGCCGACCTGTTGTAGCCACCATCGGGAAGCCCGTTGGCTGGGCTCGCGTATAAAGTGGAGTGGCCAGCAGCAGCCACATAGTAAATCGGAGTGTTTTCATATAAATTCTTGAAAGGTAGCCGAAGCCCTTAGCGAGTCAAGCGGCTCACGGTGATCGGAACACATTTGGGAATGCAGTCGGCACAGAGCCGCAGAGTGAGGACATCCGACTGAGCCACACAAACGCCTGTCGGAATAGTCAGCCGGGTGCCGGGTTGCAGTGTCAGAGGTTGATTATCGGTATATACCAGACTATAGGCACGATAGATACCGGGAGTCAGGCCTATGGTCGTAAAGGTCGATTGCTGATTCACCTGCACCAGCAACCCAGTGCTGTCTTCAAGTAGGTAGCGGGTCTGAGTGTTGGTCGTCTGAGAACCACCTGAATTTCGTAAACTAATGACTGTTCCGATTGTGTAATCGCAGTCCGTAGAGGCCGGTACACAAACCCTCGTCGACAAAGCATCCGACCAGGCAAGACATGAGGCCGACACTGCACTAAGTGGTTGTCCAACGGTCAGGTTCATTACCGGCCCTTCGTAACTTAGGGCCAGTACCATGTAGGTACGGGTCCCGGCCAGTCCACTAAATGTAGGGGTTGTGTTGATCTGACGAATAACGCCTATCGAATCGGCCAATATATATCGCACTATACCTGTGCCTGCACCACCTGTGCTGTTGAACGTTACAGTAGGTGTTGAGTAGTCGCAGACGGACAGACTGAGGGGACACCCGTAAGCGTTGACTACCGTACCCGTGGGCGTGTCAGGGCAGCGGTCGTTAGTGTCTATTACACCATCGCCGTCTGCATCACCCGTACTCACACACACCCGAATGGGCAGATCATTGGACCAGTTGAAGCACGAAGCGGATACCGCGCTTAACGGTTGTCCGGCGGTTAGGTTCGTTGCCTGCCCCTCGTAGCTTAGGGCCAGTGCCGTATAGCTCTGCGAGCCGGTCAGCTCTCCGAATGTGGGTGTACTGCTTACCTGACGTATCAACCCGGCTGCATCGACAAGAACGTAGCGAACGGTGCCACCGCCTGAACCGCCCGCGCTTGTCAGGGTAACCGTTGCGGTAGTGTAGTCGCAGGGAGCCGTGGTCTGTTGCGCCAGCGTGACGCTGTTCAGCAACCCCAACAGGGCCAGCAGCAACCCCAGCAGGGCATTCCGGTGCGTTTGGGTAAAATTAAGCGTCATGTTTTTGTTGCTTGATGGGATGGACCTTACTTACTTAGTGAGGGTGCTACCAGTACACAGTCTGTGCAAAGAGTACCTGTGTTCACATAGTTGGCCCGATACACGCTTGTGGTATTGTTAGCGGCCGCTACATACACGACATTCGTAAAGTCGCCCGGCATGGTTGAAGGGTTCGACCCAGGGTCGGAGCCGTTCACAAACAGCCGCAGCCCCGCTACACAGGCGTTGCCCGGCAGTGTAAAGCTGAACAGGAGCAGTTCCTGATTAGCCACAAGCGTAGTAGAGCGGCCGGTCGAACCAATACCATGAAAATCAAGCCCTGGAGCGGCCGCCGGGGCATATAATTGTGAGTTGTCGTCCCAGGCGCCGGCGTTGTGGCTGGTTACGTTGAACGCCCCATTCCCTACGGAAGCAGGTGTGACAACGCTTACTTGGGCACTGCCCCACAGAAATCCGGTCTGTGAAAAGTTGGGCCGGGCATACACTTCATAGCGGCTCTGGGCCAGATTGTAGCGTAGTGTCAGGTCAATTTGTCCACTCTGGGCATAAGTACTTATACCGGCCACCAGAAGGAATGTAAGGAGAAATAGACGTTTCATTGTGATTGACTGTGTGTCATTGTTATTGATACAAGATGATGGCTGAACGAGCGAACTGTCTTTCACCCGTTCAGCCATTACCGATTAGGGCAACTGCTCCACCAAAAAGTCGTAGTTGTAGAGTGGTCCAGTATTTAGTATGTAGGTAGCCACCACGTTGCTGAAAATCCAGGTTGGGTCGTTGACCGATCCCTGGTATTTCACTTTACCGTTGAGGTCCACATCGCCCCAGAAATAGCCAAAGGCGAAGTCATAGTTGTAGGTCGGACTGCTGTTGCCGGTCTGAGCGGTGATGACTTCATTCAGCACGGTGGTCAGGTCCGAAGCTGTACCGGCATACTTTACCTTGCCATCAGCGTTGGCATCACCGGCCCACAGAGCCTGCCGCCCGCTGACGGTCACCATTTCGTTGCCGTTGTAGTTCACTGCGCCAGGCTGGTCGTAGATCTGAGACGATGTCATAATTGAGAAGTCGACTACCGTACCTGAACTGCTCAATGGTAGGGCCATGGCCGTCATTACGCCGAGGTGATTGCGGTGCTTCACTGACACGTAGTACTGACTACCCGTCAGGCCCGTGAACGTAAGCGGTGAGGTACCATCAGCAGGCAACACCACGTCACCATCGCGCTGAAGCAGACCGGAGCGGGTAGCCAATATTAGTGTTGGGTTGGCTGCACTACGCAGTTCGACCAGCACCCAATCAACAATCGCGTTGGTTCCTGTCACCGACAGCACAGCCGACGTTGTGGTTTCGCTACCACCGCCACCGCTCTGACTAAATCGCGGGCTGACCGACGCTGAGTAGGGCGAGGTGGCGGGTAAATAGCCGCCCGCCCGCAGGTCGTCGCGCATGAGTGTACCGCTGCCCACGTTGAACAACGCCCCCTGTAAGAGCATCCGCACGTTCAGCCGGACAAGGCCACCCACGGGGGCCGGTTGCACCAGCACCGATACCGTGGCCGGGCTGCACTTGCCAGCCGAGTTACAGGCAGCATAGGTGAAGCTAACCGGCCCCACGAAGCCCGGCGCGGGCGTGAACGTATAGCTCCCCGTTGAACTCATCACAACCGTTCCGCTCTGCGGCTGCCCTGCGGTATAGGTCAGGAGCAGGTTTTGTGGGTCGTAACTGTTGGTGGCCACCGTGCCCATCGCTGGGGTGTTCACCGGCGTAATCAGCACACCATCGGTAGCTACCGGCGAGATGGTCGTGCCTGTGGGGAGTGTGGGCTGCACGTTCACCGTCAGCAGGGCCGTGCTGCACAGGGGCGAAGTTGCTTTGTCGCACACCTGATACGGCACACTGACTATGCCGGTGAAGCCAGCCGGTGGCGTGTAGGTCACAGTACCGTCGTTGTTGACCACCGCCGTGCCCTGGGCGGGCTGACTTAGCAGCGTGGGCCGGTTCAGTTGGCCGTTGGCTGTGCCGGGGTTGTCGGGGTCACTCACGTTGGCCAGCAGGTTCACCGTCACTGGTACGGCCTGCGTGGTTTGCGTGTTGAGGTTGCTGGCCACGGGCGCGTTGTTGGCTAGGGCCGACTGGGGCGCGGGCACGACATTCACCGTCACGCAGGCACTGTTGCTGTGACCGGCCGTATTGCTCGCCGTATAGCAGAACGAGGTGGTGCCGGTAAAGCCCGTGGGGGGCGTATAGGTGTAGCTGCCATCGGGGTTGAGTGTGGCCATTCCCACCGTGGGCGGGGTTGTCAGTGAAGCAGTCAGGGGCAGTCCGAGCGGGTCGCGGTCGTTAGTCAGCACGTTGCCCGTCACCGGCGTACCGGGGTTAGTGTTGGCAATGTCGGGCATTGTTACGGGCGGCTGGGCTACTGTCAGTGTGACGGGTCGGCTGGTGCAGCCACCCGCGTTGCAGGCTGTTACCGTCAGGGTCGTTATACCATCGGGCAGCGTTACGGGGCAGCTAAACGTACCCGAACTACTTGCAGTGGTGGTGCAAAGCGTCACCGGGCCAGGCCCCGTCAGGGTAATCTGCGCGCCCGGATTTGCTGTGCCCGTTACTGGCTGCGTGGGCGGACCAGGGGCCACCGGTGGATCAACCACCAGCGAAGGCCGCACCGGAGCTGTCGTGCTGACGCAGCTCGTTACATTACAGGCCGTCACGATCACACTCGTCAGGCTCGGTGGCAGCGGACCAGGGCAGCTAAACGTGCCCGACTGGCTGGCTGTCGTTGTACACAGGGTTTGGCCCGTGGGGTCTGTGAGCGTCAGGGCTACACCCGGCGTGGCCGTACCCGTAATAGGGCCGGTAGGCGGCACAGGATCTACGATCACAACAGGCGGTCCAATCACCGTGCGGCTGGTGGGCTGCGTCACGCAACTCGCCGAATTGCAAGCCGTTACAGTCAGGTTCGTTTCGCCGGGGGGTAAGGTGACCGGACAGCTAAACGTACCGCTGCTGCTGGCCGTGGTGGTGCAGAGCGTAACCGGACCAGGTCCGGTGATGGTGATCTGTGCCCCCGGATTTGCCGTACCCGTAATGGGTTGCGTGGGTGGCCCAGGACTTACAGGCGGAGCAACTGTCAGGCTGGGCAAAGGCGTTACGGTCTGGCTGGTGCAGCCCGCCAGGTTGCAGGCCGTTACAATGATGTTGGTCAGGCTCGGAGGGAGCGTAACCGGACAACTGTAGCTGCCACTGCTGCTGGCCGTGGTGGTACAGAGAGTACGTCCGCTGGGGTCGGTAATCACAATCTGCGCGTCGGGCGTAGCCGTACCCGTCGTGGGGCCGGTAGGCGGCACCGGATCAACTATGAGCGTGGGGGGCGCGACGACACTGAAACTGCTGATGGCTGTACCGCAACCAACGGAGGTACAGGCAATGGCCGTAACCGTCTGTGAGCCGGGGGTAAACGTCAGACTCGTGCAGGTAAACGTACCGGTGTTGCTGGCCGTCACGACGCAGGGGCCACCGGTGGTGCCGGGTCCACCCGTCAGTGTGACGCTGGTGCCGGGTGTAGCCGTACCCGTAATGGGCGGGTTGGTGGTCGTCACAAACGTGTTGGGTGCCGGGCCGGTGATAGCTACACTCGGTGGATCGACCACCGGAGCGGCCGGGCAGCGGGCACCGTCGTTATTGGCCGAAACTGGCCCCTGTGAGAACAGCGTAGCCGCCAGACCGCCTGTATGCGGGTTGGGGATGCGGAAAATCTGTCCGGTGGCATTGTTACCGAGGTACAAACTTCCATCCAGATCCATGTAGGCGGCTCCAAAACCACTATCCGTAGCCCGAATCGCGGTGCCCGTTACAGACCCGACTACCGTGCGCGCGCCCGTCGAAGGGTTGAACCGCAACAACTGGAACGTATTGTCAACCCCGTAGAGGTTGCCATCAATCGGGCTAAAGGCCCAGTCGGCCATCAACGTAGCGGTCGTGGTTAAATTAGGAAGCAAGGCCAGATAGGTAGACGAATTGGGGTTCAAATCCACCCGGTAAATGGTTGTGCTGGTGCCATTACCGCTGAACAGGTACAGCACACCATTGGCATTCACATCGCCCACGTTGAACGCACCATTGGCGGGCAACCCGTTGATGTTCATTACCTGTGCCGAAAAATCGCCCCCGATGCGTACCACCTGACTCGTATTGACCCGATAACCCCAGATGTAATCATCGAAGGTATTGTATCCCAATGCGTTAAGCTGGTTGTCGGGTGCCGGGGCAATACTATTCGCTGCGGTTGAACTGACTCCGCTGGATAAGTTGACCCGCACAACGCCGGTAGAAACATTGGCCGGGTTCTGGAACAAATAAGCGTCTGTGCCGCATACAAACTGGGGCTGTGGGGTCAGCACGGGCGCACTGGGGCAACGTGCCCCGTCGTTGTTGGCCGACGGTGATCCGGTTGAGAACAGAGTCGTTACGAGCGAACCCGAATGCGGCTGGGCAAGCCGGAAAATCTGACCCGTGGCGTTGTTGCTCAGATACAAGGCACCCGTATTGTCCATGTAGGTCGCGCCGAAACCGCTGTCGGTCGCCCGAATCGCGGTGCCCGTTACCGCACCAACCACCGTGCGCGCGCCCGTTGCCGGGTTGAACCGCAGCAACTGGAACGTATTATCGACCGTATAGAAATTCCCGTCGACCGGGCTGACCGACCAGTCGGCAATGATCGAAGCCGTGGTCGTCAGGCTCGACAACAACGTCAGGTAGGTAGGCGAAGTCGGGCGCAGGTCGACCCGGTAAATGGTTGTGCTGCTGCCGCTGCCGCTATACAGGTACAGAATCCCGTCGAGACCCACATCGCCCACGTTGAAGCTGCCGTTTACAGGTAAACCCGCAATTGTCACGGGTTGAACACCAAACCCGGCCCCGACTCGCACAATCTGATCCGTGTTGAGTCGATATCCCCAGATAAAGTTGTCGATGGTGTTATAGCCCATCGCGTTTAAATCGGTGTTGGGGGTCGGCAACATCCCCTGAGCTACGGTGGTACTGGCACCCGATTGCAGGTTCACGCTGACGATACTGGTAGGTACACCGACGAGGTTCTGAAACAGGTACGCACTCGTGCCGCAGACATAGGAAGTCTGCTCCCAGAGCGTCACGAATGGGACACTGGCTACCGAACTACGCCCCGCTGAGTTGCCCGCTACGGCCGACACACTGTTGCGCCCCGACACAAAAGTCAGACTCGTGCAGGTCCAGGAACCGTCGTTAGCCGCCGTAACTACACACGGCCCGCCCGTGGTGCCGGGGCTTCCCGTTACCGTCACGCTCGCGCCCGGTGTGGCCGTACCCGTAATGGGCGGGTTGAGCGAGGCTACCAGCGTATTGGGAGCCGGGCTGGTGATAGCTACCGTGGGCAGGACCGGACACACGCCAAACAGCAGCCCGTTGGACCACTGCACGCAGGCTCCGCCCACGGCCGATACCGCCGTGCCAACGCTCAGGGTGGGTAGAGGTGTCTGTGTATTGTCGAACGTGACGTGATACACCAGATACGTAGCCGGAGCCAGACCCGACACCCCGTTACCGCCCGGTGCTGAAACGGCCTGAATCACGCCCGTCAAATCCACGGCCACGACCTGCGCCGTGGTGTTGGACCCATTCGACTGACTTACCACATTGATGCTCAGGCTACCCGTGCGGCTGTCGCACAGGGCCGTCTGGCAGGCTGTGTTGCTGGTGATAAGGGTTGCAGACGTAGCCGAAACGTCGGCGCAGCCGGTGCCGTTGTTCACTACGGCACGGTATTGCTGGCTATTTTGCGCATTGACGAAGTTGTACGACGCCTTACCCGCGCTGCCCGCAATGGGCTGCCACGTAGCGCCGTTGTTCGTGCTGGTTTCCCAGCGCACTACATCACCGGTTTGGCCGGTTATTGTTAAGCTGCCCACGTTGCTCTGAGTACACAGGGGCAGGTTGCCCAAATAGCTCACTAAACCGCCCACGGTAGGTGTAGCACAGGGGGTTACATTGGCACTGCCAAAGGTATAGGCCGTGTAGATGTTCGGGACTACGGCTGTAGTGGTCGTGATGCTGCCTGAGCCAGCAAGTGTTCCCGTGGCCGTGCCGCCCAGATTCACCCATTGGGTGCCGTCCCAGCCGACAATGACTAAATTGCTCAGGGTGCCGCCCGTCAGGGTGGTGAGGTTGCTGGCCGCGTTCCAGGTAAGGGTCAAGTTGACAGCACCGGGGCCGTTAATGTCCCAATACTCCACCGGACTCACACCCGTTACACCTGCCCCCAAAGCCGCCGTACTGAACGGCCCACCCGTGGGCAACGTAGCCGACGAAGGGTTGGTGGCGAAATAAGCCGCCGAATAGGTTCCGCTGCTGGGCGGGGCCGAAATGCCAGCTGGGCGTAGCACCGCGCTATTGCCGACCGGGAAGGTGAAGGCTGTATTGCCTACTCGTTCGGCGTAGCCGTCCACATGGCTCGCATCCGAGGTGCCGTTATGCGATGCGCCCGGTTGCCAGCTAATGTTGGCCGTGGGTTCGGGGCGGGGCGTGACCACGTAGCCCGAAACGGCCGTCAGGGTGCCGTAAACACCCATATGGCCGCCCGAATGTACGCCCACGTTGCCGAACACCCCGCTGCCCGTTTGGGCCTGGGCAAGCGGCACGAGCACTAGCAGCGGCAACGCCAGCCAAAGGAATACCAGCGCGACAGTTTGATGTAACAGTCGTTTCATGCGTTAGAAAATTAATTTTATGTCTTCAGAGACTGATGTGAGGCTGCAGAAGCCTTAATTAAACGTCGCGATTTTACCGCAACTCAATCACTTGAAGAGAGCCTCCGGTTGCGTTAAGGGCCACTCCTGCAGTGAGTGCTGTGTTCATAGACGAGTTTGCTATAAATGCTGACACCGTATCGTTTGCATTTAAATACACCACTATTGAAAATGATCCGGACTGGCGTGTACCTGTCAACGAGCCAAGATTAGGAGCCAAATTCCTGTAACAATTCTCTCCTATCGGCGTTGCATTTTTTTGATAGTATATACACGTGGAAACAAGTGTTCCTGCGGCATCGTCCACTCCAAGAGTCCCATTAATTTGATAGTAACCTGCACGAGGAACTACGATTCTGTTATTAACTAAATCAACGCTTCCAGGGTAAGATTGAAAATCAACGCTAACAAAATCAATCGGCGTGTTGGTGGTCGCGCTCGGCACGACTTGAGAAGCATTTTGCTTCATAGAGGCAATAAACCGGGGTTGTAGTGAAACAGCAGCCGGTGCTTTCTGCACGTAACCATCAGCGGTAATCATCAGCGTCTGAGCTGCCGAGGTTTGGCCTTCTTTTACGCCCGTGACCTGTAGCGGGTCACCGCTAAATGTACCTGATACACTGACCGCACCAGTTGTTTTGTCCACAATTACCTTATTCCCATTCGTGGCCTCCACCTCCAGGTTGCTGTTGCTGCCGATGGTGGTGTAGTTGTTGCCGATTTTGACCTGAGCGCGGCTTGCTTCCGGCAACAGCAACAAACCGGCAAGCAGTGAAAAAACGTAAACGAGTTGATTGATTTTCATTGGAGTTGGTCGCCCAGCGGGCGGGTTAATGGTTGACTTTTATTTCGTTATCACACTCGCCTGCACCGTACAATTTACTGGGCAGGCCCCGGCACTTGTCGTGAGCGTGACGGTCGCGGACGTTGCCGCCGTACAACCGGCTCCGTTCTGCACCACCGCCCGATACTGTTGGCCGTTCTGGGCGTTCGTAAACGGAAGGCTTGTAGTTGTGTTTGCGACGGGGTTCCAGGTGGTGCCGTTGTCGGTGCTGGTTTCCCAGCCCGTCACGTTCCCCGTTTGGCCGGTGAGCGTAATCACACCCGCGTTGGCTATGTTGCAGAGCGCACCGCCCGCAAATGTGGCCGTACCGCCCACCGAGGGGCTGGGGCAGGTGGCAGGCACCACAAAGCTGCTGGTGGCGGTGTTGCTGGTGCCAACCGAGTTGCTCGCAATGGCCGTGATGGTGTGGCCCATGCCCGTTGCAAACGTCAGGCTCGTGCAGGTCCAGCTGCCGTCGGGGGCAGCCGTTACGATGCACGGGCCGCCCGTGCTGTTACCCCCACCGCTGACGGTCACGCTGGCCCCCGCCGTAGCCGACCCCACAATGGGCGGATTCGGTGTAGCCTGGGAGCCGTTGGCCGGGGTGAAAATAGCCACCGTGGGGGGCTGGGGTGCTGCCGCCTTGCTGCCAAACGTATAGGCCATATAGGTGTTCGGCGTGATGCCGGGCACGGTCAGCGTACCGGTGCCGCTCAGGGTGCCGGTGGTGCTGGGCGAACCGAGGTCCACCCACTTACTCCCGTCCCATCCCACCATAATCAGATCATTCAGGTTGCCGTTTGTCAGCGTGCTGAGGTCGCTGGCCGGGTTCCACGTAAAAGTCAGGTCCACTGGCTCGGTGCCGTTCACATCCCAATACTCCACCGGACTTACCGCATTCACACCCATGCCCCGGCTGGTGGTGCTGAAGGGCGCGCCCGCAGGCAACGTGGCCGATGCCGGGTTGGTGCTGAAATAAGCGGCCTGTAGCGTGGACGTCGCGCTCGCCGGGGCACTCATGCCCACGGGCCGGAGCGCGGTGCCGTCGCCCACAGGAAACACGAAGGCCGTGTTGCCCACCTTCTCCACATAGCCGTTCACGTGGCTGTCGTCGGAGGCATCGAACCAGTTGGTGCCGGGCATGAATACAATATTGTCGTCCGCCGTAGGCCGGGGGGTATTCACATAGCCATCCACAAACGTTACGTCGCAATACACGGCCATTGTACCGCTAGGGTGAACCTCCACATCGGTAGGGCCATGAATCACAATGCCGCAGGTGCTGCTGGCGGTGGGGGGCGTTACCACGTTGCCTTTGCGGGCCAGGGTGTAGGCCGTATAGGTGTCGGGCACTACGGGCGTAGTGGTCGTGATGGACCCCGTAGCCAGCGGATTGCCGGTGGCCGTGCCGCCCAGATCGACCCACCGGGTGCCGTCCCAGCCCGCAATCGTAATCAGGCTGGTGTTATTGGCAAAGCCGTTGGCAATCAGGTTGCTCGTCAGGTTCCAGGTCAGGGTGATGTTCACCGCCTGCGCCCCGTTGATGTCCCAATATTCGGTGCCGCTCACACCGAGAAGGCCCGAACCGAGGGCTGTGCGGCTAAACGGTCCGCCCGTGGGCAGGGTAGCCGTGCCGGGGTCGGCATAGAAGTAAGCTGCCTGAAAGGTGCCGCTCGTAGGGGGAGCCGATATACCCGCCGGGCGTAGCGTGGTGCCGTCACCAACCGGAAACGTAAACGCCGACGTACCGGCCACCTCGGCATAGCCGTTCACGTGGCTCCCGTCCGACGCGCCCGTGTAGCCGCTGCCGGGCCGGAAACTGATGTTGTCATTGGGCGAAGCGCGGGGCGTAATCACGTAGCCACTCACAAACGTGAGCGAATTATAGATAGCCAGCTTGCCGCCCGGAGTGGATGCTCCCGGCATGGAGGTGCCATTAGGGTGAACCTGCACCGTGCCGAAAACGGAACTTTGGGTGGTTTGGGCCAGCAGTGGCCCTACACCCAATACCCACAGGGTAAGCCCGGCGATCAGAAGGAGTAGCCGTCTTTTCATACCGCTAAGGGGGTTATAATGTGTTTTTTTGGTAAAAATTTCTCTGTTTTCATGGCTATTTCTGAAAAACCATTTGCCAGTTGTACGCTCAAAAGCGTCGATAAACAATTCAGAACCCGGCGAACCGAGCAGCTTCCGTCGCTGACCGATTGGCTTAACCGACCTGCCGAAATTTCCAACTTCGAGCGGGAGGCTCTGATGCGGTTTCAACGAGGACTAAACTTCAACGTACACGACTGGAACGAACACGAGCTGGATACCCACTTCATCGGCCCAATCTTCGCTTTAATCGACTTCTCGACGCTGGCCTTCAATCACTTCAGTCAACGCGACATCGAAGCCACCGTCGATGGCATGGTGGCAAGCAGCTACCGCGAGCCAGAACAGCCATTCTTTGTGTTTCAAGACTACAAGCTCAACCTCGACAGTGACGACTGCCCAGCCCACGTCGACCCGGCCGGTCAGTGCCTGGCTGCGATGCTGGCGGGGCAAATGCTGAACCCCTCGCCCGACCTGCCCGTGTATGGCTGCAACGTGATGGGTAGCCTTTGGCAGTTTATGACACTCGAAGACCGCCAATACGCCACCAGCCCCGGTTACTCAGCCACCTCTGACGACTTGTTCGACGTCGTCCGCATTCTGAAAACCTTGAAGCAGATCGTAGCCGAGCGCGTAGCGGCTGTTAATCCCTGAATTGCGATTTTGTTGCTTGTCATCTAAGACCGAAGTCGATATCCTTAGACGATTAATTAGATACAGGTATGGCAAAAATTCTCCCCTCACCCGAGTATGTTGCGCTTCCTGTTGCGTTAGGGTTTACACTGGAATTAGCGAAAGCCCACATGTAGTAAGTAGTTGTTGTAGTTGGTGCCACGTTATAAGCTGCCGCAACCGGAGAGAATGTTAAGGTGGGAGCAGCCCCGCTCAACGTTCTTCCCGTGATTGTGTTGGTTGTATTTGACGTTGATAAATCCCACCAGATATTGATAGGGGCATTGTAGCTATTTAGGTACGTTGCATTGAAGTACAATAGCCATTTTCCCGGAGGTAGCGTGATTCGTGCACCTGTATTAACCGCGTTGGCAGGATTGCTTGTTAGCGGGAGACCCGGCCACGAAGCAGGTAATGTACCAGTGACTACATTGACCGTAGCTCCAGCCACCCAACTCCCTGTTCCATTTGCATCTGAGGTCCAAATTTTCCCAGCACCCTCTGTTCCATCTTTGATGGTAGTTGCAGCGTTAATCGTCACAGCACCAGTGCCTTTATCCACAATCATTTTCTTCCCATTAGCCGCTTCCACTTCCAAATTGGAATTGGAGCCGATGGTCTTGGCATTGGCCCCAATTTTTACCTGAGCCTGGGTCGCCTGTGGGAGCAGCAGGGCGGTCAGGCAAAGATATAATGCGTAAATCAGTTGTTTCATTGGTTTTGTGTGCCTGGTAGCAGGCTGGTTTATGATTATTGGATGGTTCTCGTTGTAGCTTGTCGTTGGCTGTTCAAGCAGTGGCTTGGGGCAGGTTACAGAAAAAGAAATTAGTCCAACGCGATTCGTCGCTGTAGAGTCTGCTATCCCCGGTTTGCGGCTCATCCACGCGCCAATAGCGTAGCAGTACCCCGCGTAGGTTAGGCCGTGCAATGGGCGGAGCATTGGTCCAGAGCCGCCATGGGTTGAGTAATTGTTGTACTAGGCATACACTCACAGGTTGCCCAGCCCGCCCCCAGGCTCCTACCGTGGTGGTGGAGGCAAAGTCGTCGGGAAAGCTTAACTCTACTTTATCCTCCAGGACCGAACCAAAATATAGACTCAGATGGTAAAGCGTACCCGCGGGCCCGCCCGGATCGCTGATCTGCAACCGAAAGGCGTACATTCCATCGGAGGGGAGCCGTATTTCGCCAAAGTCGGCGATATAGGTCACCTCGGCCCGGAGCCGCTGTAACGGGTGAATATGTTGAGGGTATGACATGAGGCTGTTGATTGATAGGTTACAACATCTTTGTGATGGTCAGATTGGTCAAATCTGGAGTTATTGTGTACGTCTGAGGACATGCCGTACTGTTTGGGCCGCAAGATTGCGTGGCTAAGTAGAGTATATCCCCCGCATTTAGTGGTATCGTTACCGATCCCGACATAACAGCCTTACCCGGACCGTTGGCATAACTTGCACCACCCACGTCGTTTATTTTAATAGATGTATTATTGACAACCACATATGCAGTGATAGCGACGGTATTATTCTGAGTAGTGTAGTTGAATGAAATTACCCCTGATATCATGTAGATACCATTGGTGGCAATGGTATAGCTGTTGGTGTTTGTTGAGAAACCTCCATCATTGAGTGACATAGTGTTAATGGGTGTCTTTCGTAGAGAACCAAGCGATGTGGCATCGAAGTTAGCCGAAGTACCCCCTGAAGCCCGTACGGTTGGAATGCTGATGGTTGTTCCCTGTTTTTTCACCACTCCGTTACCGTCAATCAAAAGGGCCGTTTCCGAACCCGTTGCTGGTTGTAAGCCAACCAATTTTAGGGGATCGGCGGTAGCCGTTATGCTTACTGCGCCGGTGGCTTTATCAACTACAGTCTTGTTACCATTATTCGCTTCGACTTCGAGGTTGCTTGATGAGCCAATAATACCGGGGTTGGCCCCGATTTTCACCTGCGCGTGGGCGAGTGTGCCACCAAGCCAAAGCAGGGCAATCAGACTGGTCAGAAAGTAAATGTGCTTTTTCATAGATATACGATGCCCCTGACCCCTGTTGAGGGCTTTTTTGGAGGGGCCAGATTTAGGTGAAAAACCAGTTAATAAAATGCGGACACTTCGCTAACGCTTATGTATATACGTAAGCATATTTATGCAAGTAGCTTTGGGTAATCAGATTAGGGGGGCGTGGAGCGGTGGCCTCAGGGGCTGGCGGGAAACTGGCCCAGACGGTACAAACTGATATTGACATAGCGGGTAAGGTGTCGGCTTGCTATAAGTATGACACATTTGGATAGTTACAAAAACCATGACACTTTGTTTGTTTGTAGGTATCCAGCACGAGCCATTGATGCAAAAAGTCTATTTATTATCGCCAATTTGTGTTTTGATACCCTCAATTGAAGAGTCGGCCCATAGGGCTCGGACGGCCTCTTTTTTGAAGAATAAAATAGTATCTAACCTGCGCTCAATAAGCATTTTATTGCTCTCAACTCGATATTTGCTATCCTCAACGATGAGTTACATGATATGTATTAGCGCCTAAGCACCTCTATACGACAAAAAATGGCAAGAAAAATGTAGCTATCTTTGGTCAGCAACCGACGAGGATCCGTTCGGTTCTGCTTCACCGTTCGGTTACTCTCCACCATTACATCCGTGCTAAAATAGTCTGGTTCAGCATAAAGCAGTCATCGTCTAAAGAAGCATATTGAGAAGCTTTTCTATGGATTTTATTCATTTTGACAATACAGTTGACACCTCTCATCCATTGTGCTAAATGATTAAGCAATACCTGATTGTCGATGATAACGTCGACGATGCCCGGCAGCTTGTTTCGATGCTCGATGCCCTGGGCTTGTATCAGTGCCTGGGCATAGTGCCTACCCTGGAAGAAGCCATTGAGCAAATCGGTAGCCAAATTCTTGATATGATCTTTCTGGATATTCGGTTGGAACACTCCTCAGGTTTAACCCTACTGAAGACTAATACGCAGCTCCCGCCCGTCATTATGGTCAGTGCTTATCCTGAATATGCCGTTGACAGTTACGAAATTGGCCGGGCGGTCGACTTTTTGCTCAAACCCTTTACCCTCGAACGGCTTCATATGGCTATTAGCAGGGCTTTACAACGCACCCGTCACCCGCAGCATCTGATTGAGACGGATGTTGCCTATCTTAAAATGGGACGAAAAGTACAGCGATTTGAGTACAGTAGTATTTTTTATGTTGAAGCGTTCGGTATTTATTCTAAAGTTTTTACCGGCGATTCTATCTACACGGTTAATGAGCGAATCTCAACGCTCGAAAATCTGCTTCCGCCCCGGTTATTTATGCGCGTACACAAATCTTACTTGATAAACACGAGCAAAATTACCAGTTTCGACCGCAGCACTATATGGCTCGGCCGCATACAGGTGCCCATTGGTGTGTCATTCAGGCCACGTTTAGAGAAACTGCTTGGCCTGTTTGAGGGGCATGACGATTAATTACCCGTAATGAAATTACTCCTATGCGCTCGTTTCTACTGTTCATCCTGGTTTGGCTATCTTTTCTGTGTCAGGCACAAACCACTGCATCATCACCAATAGCGAAATGGAAGTATGAGATTGCAGCTGCTGCGCATGATAGTATCCGGTTGCGCATCTGCACCCAGATTGTCAGGCAGTATCAGATCGAGAATCAATACGATAGTCTGTATCAGTATGTGCAGCGGGGGCTGGGGTTTCACAAGGCAAGCCCTTCCGATTTTTACGTCTGTGAATTACACTATTATCTCGGTCGCTATTACCGGCACAAAGGGCTTTATCGCCGGGGTATTAGTCCGCTACAACAGGCAATTGCTCATGCTGATCGGGCAGGCAGCGAGGCCAAATCAGCCCGGTATCAGTATGTGCTTGCCGTTATGTTTTCCGATGCCGGCCAGTTGGAAAAAGCCGTAGAGCAGATAGGCAACAACCTGAAATACCTGCTCACACACTATAACGAGCCTATGCTTGCAGCCAACTATCTGCTGATTATTGAGTTATACGGCAACATGGGTAATACGAACCTACAGGCTCAGTATCAGCAAAAATACCTTTCACTCGTTAAAGATAGCTGGCCACCCGACCACAGAATGTATGCCCACATTATGAAAGGGCAGGTATTGGAAAAAAAGAATAGGTGGCAAGGTGCAGCCAATGAATATCGAGCCGGGTTACGTTGTGCTCAGCGAACCGGGGACTCGCTCAAGGTGATAGAAATGCTGCATTACCTTGGGGTAAACGGACGGCACCGGCGTCAATACTTATCCGCACTTAGTTTGTTCAACAACATGGAGGTAATGGCTCGCCGATTGCACGACCTGTCGTTTCAGGCAACGGCTAAGCGTGAACAGGCCATAACATATCTGCTGATGCAACAGCCCAAAACTGCGCTGCAGAAGGCCCGACAGGCCGCCAACTACTCGCGCCAGAACAAGCAAGAAGAAGAGTTGATAATCACTCTGCAAACGCTGGTTACTGCGCTCGAAGCCAACGGAGAGTACCGCAATGCACTGATCGTTAGCCGTGAAGCTCAGCAAATTAAAGATCGGCGGTTTGCTGAACAAAGTGCCCAGAAAGTAGCGCAGATGCAGGCCGAGTTCGACAGCGAAACGAGTGAGCATACGATTCGGGTGCTCCAGAAGAACGCGCAAATTGCCCAACTTCAGGCAAGTCGGCAGCAACAGCAAATTCAACTGGCTCAGCGAACACAGCTTGCAGCAGCTGTAGTAATCGGGCTGTTGGGGATCCTATGTGGGGTTGTTATCTATTTTCTTCGAAAAACGCAACGTACTAACATCCAGTTAAATGAACAGCAGCAACTGTTGCAGCAAACGGCCGATGCACTGGCAGAATCCAATGCCACTAAAGATAAGCTATTCTCGCTAATTAGCCACGATCTGCGTAGCCCGGTGGCCAGCATGAAGAATAGCATCCGTCAGTTACGGTCCTTAGACACAGAGTTCCATCTGAAACCTCTGATGAACCGTTTAGATCTACAGGTCGACAGTGTGCTGCACCTATTAACAAACCTACTCGATTGGTCAATGGTACAGCTAAAGGGGTTTCAGCTTAATTTTGAATCGCTTGTTTTACAAGAGTTGGTGGCCGAAGTACTCAGTCAGACCAGCGAGTTAATACAGCAGAAACAACTGACGGTTATCAATCAGGTCGATAAACATCAGCTTGTGGTCGCGGATCGGCATCAACTTATGGCTGTAATAAGGAATGTACTGACTAATGCCATTAAGTTTACGCCTACGGATGGGTTCATTCGTTTGCACACGGTAGCAAAATCGGCAATGGTTGAACTGCACATTCGGGACACAGGCGTGGGCATGACAGCTGAGCAGATTAGTAACCTCTTCAAGAGTCCCGACGTACGTAGCGGTACGTCGGGAGAGAAAGGGGTTGGACTGGGGTTGCGGATCTGCCGGGAAATGATGGACCGCCAAGGTGGAACATTATGGGTAGAACAACTACCTAAAAGCGGCACACTGGTTCGTATTGGGATAGCTACACCTGTACAAACTGTATATAATTCTGTCGCAAACGACCACGTGCCCTCATCAGCCGCATTTTGACTGCACTTTCAGAGAGTTGATTTTGTTGCGCCATATCACGAATCGACAGCTGATCAAAATAATGTTGCCTGATAAACTTCCGTTCCTGATTGTTTAACGTTTCCATGGACTTGCGGAGCTGTTCAGGGCACGCAAAACTTTCTTCATTTTCAGCAGCTGCCAGATTCATTTGCAAAAATTCAGATTCTTCGACTACCTCAATCAGAATTTTGTCCTGCCGACGCAGATGGTCATAGCATAAATTCTGAGTTACGGAGTACACCCAAGTACTGAACCGAGCAGTACCGCTGAAGCTGTCAAGCCGGGCTAAGACTTTTAGAAAAAGGTCTTGGGATAGATCTTTTGCATCTTCTTGACGCTTTGTATAGCGGCTACACAAACTTATCACTTTACTCTGGTAGCGTATGTAAAGGGCGTCGAAATAGACGGCCTGACGCGTGTTCAAGTATAACTGAACAAGTTCTTCATCACGTAATGATTCTTTTGATAGAGGTATTCTCACGTATTGTTAGACTAACAGGCTATTTAGTTAATCTAGTCAAAATTAGTCCTACATATAAAGCATTACAATTAACAAACTATTAACTTAAATTTAAATGTCCCCAATACGTAAATCATTGATACGAATGAGCAATTCCTTAAAAAATGAGTATTTCGGAGTAAACTGGCTCAGCGTCACTTTAGGTGAATCCCAGTACTTTTTTGGTTGAAGAAGTATGGACCTGACCCCACTCTTGCCGCTTGGATTTCTGTTCTGCCACCATCAACTCACCGACGACTCATTGGTTATTGGTTTGTTAGCCATCGATGCGGTTGGCAGTTGTCCGCTTTGTCAGACACCCGCCAACCGAGTGCATAGTTTCTACCAATGCACCTTAGCCGACCTACCCATAAGTGGTAAACGCATCAAACTCCACGTGTGACTACGCAAGTTTTTCTGGCCACTAGCTGACTGTCCTCGCAAAGTCTTTGCCCAGTCATGCCACTCCGTCTGCGAACCCTATGCCCGTAGACTCCTCAGAGCAGACCAACAGATCTGAACTTGCTACAGTATAGTGGAGATTTTTTCTTAGGCAGCCATCGAGGAGGTGTAAAAATAACATTCTTGTTGACTGGGGGTACGGTAGCTTAATCTCGAATGTTTTCGCCGACGATTACACCACCCTTCAATGTACCGCTCAGGCGGCCCTGTCAAAGGTGGCTAATCGAGCCGCTGCCCGCGTCTCAAAATGAGTGGGGTTAACCAACTCGCTTTTGAGCGTCTTGAATCGGATCGCCGAAGCGAAAACTCTCAGCAACCGCATTAGGCCATCGGACCGCCGAAGCGGCAATTTCCCTTCCGACTCATGCTCTGCTCAACTGGCAAGTCCTTTAGTTGCGCTCTGAATTCGGTGCAGGCATATTGAACCCCACGGTCCGAATGAAACAGAAGTCGACCGTTTAGTGGCCTGTTCTTGAGGGTCATACGCTAAGCGGCCACACTCATATCCACCGCTTTGAGACTCTCACTCAAGGCCCAGCCTACCACTTTCCGATCCGCCAAATCCAAAATCACGGTTATATAGAGCCACCCCTCAATGGTGGCAATGTAGGTGATGTCGGACACCCATCGCTTCGGCGCTCCGATTTTGCCCCGGTTTATCAGCTGTGAACTCTCTGTTTAGCAAGTTTTTGGCTACTGGATAATCGTACTTTGAGTCAGTGGTCTGTACTCGATACTTTTTGTACATAATGCTTCGTATGCCCGCTTTTTGCATAAGTCGAGTAACGCGATTGCGGGCCACCTTTATGCCCTGATCACTAAGTTCATCAACAATTCGGGGACTGCCGTAACGAGATTGACTTTGCCGATGCACTCGTCGGATATGGCTCTCCAACTGCTTCTGATTTGTTGTCTGGTACTAACTGGATGCTTCCGCCAATAGTAATAGCCACTACTGCTCACATTGAGCACTTTACACATCCTTTCAACGGAAAATTCGCTGGCATGTTCCTTTATGAAGTGGATTTGCCAGAAACAGATCGGCTCCTTCTGAAACACTTGCTTGGTGGTAATGAACCTATCAGCCAAGTCCATCGCTTGGGTTTACAATTCAAGAAACTGATGGAGACTAAACAAGCTCATGAGTTAGCTAGTTGGTGTGCTGATGTCGAAAATTTACTTATCTTGAGTGGTTTTGTGTGGGCCATCCGTCAAGATTTTGCTGCCATTGAAGAAGCCTTCCTCTCAGAGTGGAGTAATAAGCAAACGGAGGAACAGGTGAACCGGCTGAAGACCATCAAGCGAACGATGTATGGCAAAGCAAACTTTGACCTATTACGGCTGCGGGTGTTGGCCCAAAATTGGACTGGTCCCCCAAAGTGACGCTCAGCCACTTTGACCGGAATACACATATACCTAGCCCCGTTGATCGCCCGGTTGGGTTTGACCGACGATACGATCCGCTACTATGCCCAGTACGTCCTCGATAACCGGAGCTTACAGTTCATTAGAATGTAGGGAGCTCCATGCTACCGCTAAATATACTCGAACAGCTTAATGTGTGAATTAGCTTAGAAAGCAGAAAACATGCCCTGTTTTCACTGCTATAGTGTGATTATGCCACTTTTAGTGAGAAACTTTAGATTCACTCTGAATATGGATAGGACCCATTTTAGGTTGAAAGCCCAGTGTATAAGACCTTTATAGTAATTGTATTGTAACATTGGCTAAATTGGTGAGTTCGAAAGACCCGTGAATTACTGAACTGATATAGTATTACAGCCCTAACTTCATAGCAGCATTATGTTTCACAATCTGTTGCACCCGGGTATAACGATCAATCATCGTCCTCGTACGATGCTTTGTTTGCTGCATGATTTGGGAATCATCAGCACCGTTGAGTTTGGCAATAGTCACAAACGAAGCCCTCAGCGAGTGTGCTGAATAGGCATCACCCAGATACATTTTTACCGCTCTCGCTACCTGCTTGTCCGACAACCGATCCGTCGTGACCTGCTCTCCCTTTCGTATCCGTACAAAAAGAGGCCCTGAGCTACGTTCTAATACGTTGATGTAGTCCTGTAGGGAACGTACAGGACAGGTGTCGGGATCCGGACTGTAAAAGATTGCTTTCTGTTCGGTTCGCCCATACTGATTGGTTTTACTGCCCTGAAAACTAAGGATCGCTCCGTGGCGTGTAAACTGAACTCCTTCGATATCCAGAGCAACCAGTTCTGAACGGCGAAAAGCCCCCGCGAACCCAACCAGTAGCAGCGCCCGATCCCGCATACCTGTCGGTGTTGGCGGAATAGGGCGTATCTGCTCTTTGTATTCCTGTATATCAAACGCGGGTGCCTGAGTTGGCTCAGTACCTATACTTCGCTTGATTCCTTCTAAAACCAGTCGTACCGTTTCGTCGGCCGACGGGTCTGGATGCTTATGAAGGCGATGCCATTTTCGAATTGCCGCCAATCCACGGATGATTGTAGACCACTTATGTTCGGAAGCCTGATCGGATAGATACGTAGCTAAGGTTGCCGGGCTGATTGGAAGATCATCGATGCCTTGCTGGCGAAGCCACGCCTGTACCTTTTTGATGTCTGCGGAGTAGGCAATCCGCGTGTTAGTCGAGCCTTCAATACCTTTTCTAAAAAAAGCCGCCGTTTGCTGATTCAGTTGTTGTGCTGAACAAATGGTTACGGAATGGGCCTCACTGATAACATTAGGAGTAATGACTGACTTTCTCATAGACGTGTAGAAGAATATGGAGCAAGGTACAGATTTTACTGTTATGTCCGATAAGTAAAAGTTATCGGAAGTAGTAAATAAGGTTACTCTTGCCGGACGACTCTCTTTTTTTCCCTTCTATTCTTACGCAATTAGCCGACGTCCCCGGATGGGAGTCCCTTCTTCTTATAGTTGAAGACGCTTTGGGCGACGTAGGCTTCAGGGTCTTTGTTGGCAAATCCGTAATCGGCATATAGATCGGCGCGTAGAAATGCCTGTAGCTTATCTGAATTCTGAAGGATTGCTTTCCGTTGCTGATGTGTGAAGGACGGGTAGTATTGACTGAGTTTGGTGCCGGCATAGGCGATGATCTCAGCAATGTCCATCTGCATAAGTTCATCATACCGCTGCTTCATTTCCGCCTTTTTGGTTTCCTTCTCCAACTCATCAACAGACATTTTTGACTTAATGTGAAACGTGATACCAACCACGGCTCGACTTTGCATCATCGGCGTGTACGTTACTGATAAACCTGTGTGCTCGTTGATCTGCCGCAGTGATAAGTCGATGACCCGAGTCCGAAATGCAGAGTAGCTGTTATACGATTTTTCCTTCGCGCCGATCAGTTCCCGCAGTTCATCTAAACCGACACGCCAAATGCCTGTGTTTCGGAAGCGGGCTAGGTTTGTGAAAAGTAGTTGAGCATATTCACTGCTCAAAATCAGCGCATCTTCAAGACCATACTGTGCGTAGCCACTACCCAGAAACAGAAAGACGGGGATAACAGCATGATACATTGTCAACTCAATAATGCCTTTGTTGGGCCAGTATTCGGCCATCGGAAAAACAACGACGTTTGTATGTTTCCCTGATTCGTCTTCCCAACTGATGGTACGCTTTTGAATCAGGTCCAGCACTTTCTTGATAGAGGAATTTGGATTACCCTTAATTACCTCCGAGTAATGAAAACGAAACTTTAATTCCTCAAACGGCTTGATTTTCAATTTATCAAGTGCCTGTATATTTCGAACCTCACGAAGTACCAGCCAGTAAAGACGACGCTCGAAGAACCCAAACTCCGTCGTACTGGTCAGCAACTTCAGAGGCTCCCGAATCAAAATAGTCTTGTTCGTATCTGTGCGAAGGACAATGGTTTCGGGGTTTACCTCCACCGGGGAGGTTACTGTCGCGCTCTCAAATACCAGCGAGAGTTGACCATCTGCCAGTTGAAGGGATTTGTTCGTGCTGGATAACTTTTTCATACCCTAACAAATAATAGTAGGTGCAAGGTAAAGGGTTTATCGTTCCTAACAAAGTCGATGTAATTTGTTAGGTATAAAACATTGATTATTAAGTATTTATAAGTTTTAGTTGTTTCAATTCTTTAAAGTTGAGACCTTTTCTTCCGTGTTTTCTACTATTATCTGTTAGGGTAAAGGAATATGCGACAAGGGGTGTTCACTGCCCTCTAAGGAATAAAACTTTGTTTTATACAATTTTTAACCCTCGATCTGCAACTATCTTCCCTTAACGGTTGACTTCACTTTCTGCTATTATCTGTTAGGCTCATTACTATCATCTGTTAGGGATGCTGCTATTATCTGTTAGGGTAAAGACTATTATCTGTTAGGTTTGTGCTATCAAATGTTAGGCTTATACTATTAAATGTTAGGCTTCTGCTATTATCTGTTAGAGATAGCTAAGTTATCCACATCTAAGATCCTGAATTTTAAGGGTTTATAAGCTATATGTACATCCTATAATTATCTAATTATCTAATCTATCATTTAAAAATGATTTTAAAATTTAAAAATAACTAAGATTATAAGGTCATTGAAAGACAAAAAGGCACGCATGCTGGTTAAAGCTGACACGAAAAAGAAAAAATCATAAAAGTTTGGACTACGGTAAAATATTATATTTCCCTTTAAGGGAAATATAAAGCGAATTAGCTATTTTAGCTCCATCAATCTTAATTCTTGGAAATATGGAAGATGAATTGACCGGCCATGCTAAGCGGAAGCACTACGATAAACAGACTTATGCCCGGCTATTGGCTCAGTTCACGCAGTTGATGGACGAAGTTCCCAAACTGCGCCCAAATCGCGATGCCTGGGATATTGAGGGTGACTGGGCATCGACCGGTGTCATACACTTCGTCGATATGGCTTACCAACCTTTTTTTGAGACAATACGTGATTTCGATTGTCGAACGATTAAGATGGTCAATTTAGACCGGCCTGCTGTTCGCATTACTTTTTACCGTAAACACCGGTACTTTTTGCTAAAGGACAAAGACCTTACGCCCGATCAGAAGCAGGAGCAGATCAAACAATACATTGACGACCTCACCGTGAAAGCTCAGATGCTGGAATCGAAGCTGGAAAGTATGAATGCTACGAAACAGGCCGAGACAAAGGGTTTGATCGGATTACACTGGGAGCAGGTGAAGACATGGCGGGAAATTTTGGATAACCCTACCCGGTATGAAATGGCTGTGTCTAACTATAGTCGTCAGCATTTTTACGTAACGGCTAATTACAAGTATCGGCTTCCTTCGGGTGATTATGCTAACGCCCAAGAGCATCTATTGAACACCCAGCGCGATAAACTGGGCAATATAACCCAGGTACGTTATAACATATTCTTCGTTGACCCCGTCGAGATTTTGCGCGATCATCCCTATCAGAATCGTGAGGTAGAAGGATACCTTAATAATTTCCCTGTTAAGTCAGAGGTTGGCCGGATGACGATTTATGCACGGCTGAGGCCAGAAAATGAAGTAGTGGATTCGTTCAAATAGCTGTATTAAAATATTTTGGAATAGCAAAATATTAAAATTTTACTATTCCAAAATAATAATATCTTTGGCCTAGCTATATAAGTCGAGTATATGGCTACTATTGTTCTACTATACTGTCTTGTCTGAACAACATTTTAGTAAGTATCTTCTCAAGATACTCGGCAGATTGGTGCGTCTGAAAATAAATGTTGTGTGCATTGAAGTCGTCAATGGGGGGTAAGCCTCCCCAGCTTTTTAACCGTTCGTAAGGAGTTACCGATACAATGAAGGAAGACAAATGCAAGGCCGGATCATTTAGTTTCGGCTCCAACTCGGTTTGAATACGCCGTGAGAACTGAATCTTTGGCTCATCAAATCCTGAAAAATTACGGATGCCCTTGGGATCGATAAAAGCCAGGTGCTGGTGCCCGGCCTGAATTACCCAAAGCAGAAAATCGGGGTAGAAGTTGTTGGCATCGAAAAAGCCTATACCTTTCCGGCTTTGGTTACGCAGCAGATGAACAGTAGTGTCCTGTAGAAAAGAAAGTCCATAAAGTACGACTTTTCGTAAGTCCTCGACAAACCGCCGTTCGCCCTCGTTTAAGGCGACAGGTTGAATGCTAACGGCGTCCTGATAGCTTTTAGCATCAATGTACAGCAGGGGTTGGTACAGGTGCGGCACTACATGCAGCGCATCAAAACGGTTACCTAAACGGCTGTCGGTTGTGAACTGACCGGCTTGTAGAGCAGCCTGTAACCGGCGCAGGTTGTCGATCAGGGTTTCGTTGCCGGCTTCAATGATGCTTATTCGATATCCCTTCTCGAAATTAGGGTGGGCGGTGTCCAGCAGGGCGGTTTCGGGGTGTTGGGCATTGTACGCACTTCGGGCCTGATTGTACATACGTTCACAGTAGCCCTTCAGCAAACTGGTCGCTATTTCCTGCCAGGTACGTACCTGCTCGAAGTGGGTAAATTCCAGTTGTTCAGCCGGAATAGACAGCTCGTACCAGGATGTATCGTGCAGAGCCGCCAGCAGGTCATCCCGACGCAGATCGATGTTATACCAGCCCCGTTCATTTTTATAGGTGAGCAGGGCCGCGTATAATTGGTCAACATCTAAGAAAGCAATATGCCGGTCGGTCAGCGAATGCGTTTGGACTACCGTTACCTGACTGAGTGTATTTCCACGCGCCGATTGCATGAGCTGAACCTTGGGGTACCAGTCCAGGCGAACGGGGTACATCGGTTTGCCCGTCAGACGAACCACCTGCTGTTTCTTAAAGTCACGTCCTTCCCGAAAACGAACGTACTTCAGCCCCTTTTTAGCCAGATCGACTACCGGCAGAATGGGTAGCGTTAGCTCGATGGGTTGCTCCTCATCGCCGTTTTTTAGTCCCTCCCCTTCCAGGTACTCCTTGAAACGATCCATGTAGTCGGCTCGTATGCCGAAGATGTTTAGGGTTTCCAGCCGGGTCAAGTGGTCAGCAATAGATGCCGGCCGGATACTGGCGTCAAGTTGGGTGCTTCGTTTGAGTGAAAACCCATATCCCTTTAAGCGTACCCCCCGGCCAAACAACTGAATGATTTCGGAGCCTTCACCCCGTCCAATGTTCAGCAAGCCCATTGTGCTGACCCGCCAGCTACTCCAGCCCTCCGAGAACTTCTTGGAGCCGATTAGCAGATTGACCGGCGAACCAGGCGCGTTGATGGACCGAAACAGTGAGGCCGAAAACTCCTTTTCGTCGGTCAGCAAGCCGACCTCTTCGCAGAGTTTGAGCAGGGCCGTATCGTCGCCGACGTTGATAACGCCGAAGTAATCGGCATTGCCCAGCCGCAGGCCAATTTCACCGTCCTGCCCTTTCAGGTTATCTATGTGCAGCAGGGCGTTGGCCGACGAACTGTTGAACACGTCGGTCAGCAATTGCGTAAACAATTGGTCACTACTGAACCCCTGCTGGCGAAGGTAACGGAAACTGTTACTGAAGATAGACCGGCCTGCCTTGTCGATCAGGCCATCCTGCCCGACCAGTAGCAGGTCAATATCGCGTCGGCTACGGTCGCCATGCTTCACAAAATCGGCCAGGAATAGCAGCACCTCCACCACATCTGATACCTTCCTGCCGCCGTCGGTACGAACCGCCGTTACTTTACTGCCCACAAAAATAGCTAAGGGCTTTTCGATGCCGAAGGCGGTGGCACCGGCCCGGTCATTGCGGTAGAGCAGCAACTGCTCAAAGAACGTGAGCAGGCAGGCGGTCAGGTAGCGCGTTGTGAAGTCGTTGGACTGGGTATTGGCGGGGCGGCCTTCCGCTAAGTTCAGAATGTGGTAATCTTTGCCATATCCGTCGGCGTAAAAATACCGGTACGAGTAATCGAACAAGATGCTGCGGCCGTATTCGTTCAGCAGGTCACGCTGTTTTTTGCCCGTCTGGGCATTAACGGCCTGCCCAAAGGTGGCCGAGTACTCAAAGGAAAAGCCTTCGGCGCTCAGGCGGTTTCGGTAATCTTTCCAGACTTCGCCCCCGCTGCCCCGGTGGCCTTCGTCGATCAGCACCAGGTTGTTGCCCTCAAACGCTTCGATGGCCACCGTCTTTTCGCCACCCGTTTCGCGAAACTTGCTGATGTCGATGATTTCAATCTTCTGACCGACGTACAGTGTACCGCCTGTTTTGGAAAACAATTCGGCATCAAGCCCCGACTGCCCAAACTCAGCCAGGTGCTGCCGTGACAGCCCATCGTTTGGGGTTAGCACGATAATCCGGTTCAAGCTTTTCTCTCTGCCATGCTTTTTCAAGTAGTACTGATATTGCAGAATATTGACGTGCATCAGCAGGGTTTTGCCCGACCCGGTGGCATTCCAGAAAGCCAGTTTGGTTAGTTCGGATACGTCGGTGTATTTATTAACGCCTGTGGAGCGGTCGAATCGTTCTTCCCAAAACCGGTTAATGTCGGTCAGGAGCGCGTCGGCATCGCGAAAGTACCGGTCCAGGAAGATTTCGGTGAACAGCAGGGCCACGTACTGAAAATACTTCCAGCGCACCGGCTGCGGACGCGATTGGCTGACACGCAGGGTGTGCGAGACAATGTTCTGATCGTACTCGAACAGCAGCGATTCGGGCAGGTTTGTGTTGGCGTAGAAGCGTTGCACCAACTGCCGGTGAAAATGGCTGACGTGGTTTTCGTCGTAGCCCTCGTAGGCTGCGTCGCGCAGGTTCTCGGACAGGGCTTGTAGGTCTTTGACACCGAATTGGTGCAGGATGTATTGGTTGAGCAGCAGAGCTTGCGAAAGGCGGGGCATTCTGTTAGTCAGTACGGGGTTGAGCCAACCCTTCCAGCCGCGTCAGCCACTCATTGAAATGAGGACATTCGCGCCGGAGAACGGGTAGCGTAATTTCTTTAAGAATCAGGATTCCATCGGCCACTTTATCGTAACCGGGACAGAGCGACAAAATGCGCTTCGACGGAGCCGTTAACAGGCTATCGTTAATCTCTTCGGGGGTTTGATACCCCTGCCGTATTGCGGTTAAACTACCGGCTACCAGTTTAGGATGGTCGAGCTGAAGCCAGCTTTCGGTATGGGCTGGATCGGCGAACAGCAGGGCTTCAAACTCGTGCAGTTGCAGATACGGAATGAACCTTTGGTGATCGATACGCTCACCAAAGGCCTGTTCGAGCCGGGCGATACGCGCATACGGCCGCATTAGCCGGGCCTCTTCGTAGGCTGGAAACCCGCTATCTAAGCCATACAGGTCAATCAACGTAGTGTGCCAGGCAGTGGAATCTTCGCGAAGCCACTGCCGGATGTCGAACTCGGCTTTGCCAAAACTGGTGTAGCCTCCCCGGTGCCCTTTGCTGGTCCGCAATCGGCGTACGTCGGCGTAGATGCCCAGCGGAAGCAGATGGGGACGCAGCAACTGATTGACAAACTGTTCTTCGGCATGGCCCTCGGCGGTGATGTTCAATCGAATCATGGGGTTCCGCCGATTACGTTTTTCTCCCACAAGTCGCCCAGGCTGTACTCGGTGAGCCAAGTGGCCAGTTCCTCGGTCTGTAGCCGGCGGAACGTGGAACTTCCGGGGCGGCCGTCCGCGTTTTCGCGGTCCACGACGATGATGTCGTCGGGGGAGAAGGCATTGACCAGGTTGATACTTTGTGTAGAAACGATGACCTGGGTACGTGATGCGGCTTTTTTGAGCAGACCGGCCAGCAGCGCCAGGGCCGTGGGATGCAGGCCCAGTTCGGGTTCGTCAAGCAGGATCAGGCTGGGCAGGTTGGGTTGAAGCAGTAGCGTGGCCAGACAGATGAACCGCAACGACCCGTCGGACAGATCGCCCGCGTTGAAGCGCATGTCTGAACCGGTATCCTGCCACTCTAGCAGAATTTTCTGTTCGTTGTACGGATTGGGCCGCAGGGCAAAATCCTTGAAAAACGGCAGTACCAGCTGAATCGTGCTGACGATGCGGTCGTAGTGCCGGGGCGACTTCTGTTGCAAATAGTACAGGAAGGCCGCCAGGTTGCCAGCATCAGGCCGCAGAAACGCTACGTCGTTGAGGTCTGCCAGCTTCTTGACCCGGGCCTCGGCGCTGGTGTCGTGAAAATGATACACCCGCCAGTCCTGCAACTGTGATCTGATGAGTCGGCTAACTGAGCGATCATCTTTCGTTAGTTTTGACTCCGTGCTGCCCCTCGAAACGGGTTTTTCATCGGGATTCAACCCAAAATCAAATCCTTTATGTGTTACATCTTCATCCCGTATGATGAGCCGGTCGCCTTCGCCCGGAACAAGCTCAAGATGATACACTATATCGCCTACGAGCAGTTCAATATGGATCAACTGGGTTTCCCGGCTCCCGTAATGCAACAGCTTGTCGGCCCCTCCTTTGACGGCCGTATAAACCTGCAGGCGCCCATTGATGATTTCATTCAGGAACCGGAACAACTCGATGAAGTTCGACTTTCCCGCGCCGTTCTGCCCGATCAACACATTCAGATGCTGGACAGGCAGATATGGTAGTTCCCGAATTGACCGAAAACCGCTGACGAAGATAGTGTGTAAAACGTGCTGCTTGTCCATACTTAAAGCTACCATTTTCTCCGCTACGGCGGACCGTTCCCCTACCCCATTCGTTTGCTGAATTCCTCCTCAATGAGTGTAACCTTCCATGTCTCGTCGTCGCGCCGGAGATTCTCCAGGTGGTTGTCGCCGTTGACGTAGATGCGGTCGAACTCGCGGTCGCGGGGATTGTAGCCGCTTTTTTGCAGCCATTCGTTCAGGGCCGCGTTATCCACCTCGTCCTGATTGCGCCAGATGATGAGCGTTTTCTCTCCTTTCAAGGTTTGCCCCGTAACGACGCGGATATGCTTACCGCTGATGTACTGCCCTTCGACTACTAAGCCGATGAGGTAGTTGAAGGTTTCGACCAGATCGACGCGGGTGGGGGTGCGCTCGTTTTGCCGGGTTACGTCGATGTAGCAGGCGAAGGGGTTGCGGAACCGGGCCACATCAAACAAGGACGCCCGGCTTTCGACATCGAGCATATAGCGGAGCAAATACCCCTCGCGGAACTGAGCCGAACCACCGAGCGCCAGTTCCTGCTGGGCTGTGCGGGCCAGGCTAAGGTTGTTGAGTGTGTCTTCGTAGCTTTCCAGCCGCAGGTATTTGAAGCAGTGGCTGATACCCTGCCTGCCAAGAGGCTTGCCGTCGCGCCAGTCTTTCGAGTAAATGACTTTCTGGATACGCGGCTTCGTGACGGTATCGAAATACTCGCCCATCTCGACCAGAATATATTTACGCTTGCCCTCATCTTCGCGGTTTAAGTTGATAACCGCGTGCCCTGTTGTACCCGAACCGGCGAAATAGTCAAGGATTATTGATTCTTTACCAACCCCAGAAACTTTCAACGAATCACTTACGGCATGAACCGATTTTGGGAAACTAAACGCCTGCTTATCGCCAAAAATATCTGTTATAGCTGCAGTTCCGTTATCACGTGCTGAATAAAGCGGGTTATCCCACCATGTTCGAGGCAGTATGCCACTTAAATTTATACGTTTCTTTTTATAAACTTCATACGAATCACCCTGCAATTTAACTTTGAATTCTGTTAGATCAGCACGTACTCTATCAACTCCATACTGCCAAACTTTCTGATTACCAGAACTATTTATTGGATAAATTGGTATCTCTGACTCTGTAACCTGTTCATTAATGACCCATGAATTTTGCAAGTCTGACCAGCGCATATCAGGAACCCGAATAGCTTCTGTGTTCTTATTGAAATAAATTGGAAAGAACTGTTTAGGCCGATCATATCTATTTGAATCAGCGCTACTTTTTCTGAAGTTCTCCCATTCAAACGGGACACCGTTCTGGTCCACTTCATCATACCGCTCTATCTGCTGTTCTGAGTGTGGTAAGCGACCGACTTCAGTTAACTTATCTGATTTTGAGACTGCTTTTTAAACTGTGTCAAGATTGGGTTTGAATAGAAGGGAAGAAAACAATTTCCTAATTTCCTACTCATGACTGACTCCTTCGACTACGAAGCCTTCAAAAAAGCGGCCATCAAGGGCCTTTATGATGGCAAGCCCCTTACCGGCCAGGACGGCCTGTTCGCTCCCTTACTCAAGCACTTTTTAGAATCAGCTTTGGACGGGGAAATGGAGAACCACTTAGCCGAGTCACGCCCCCAAGCCAACCGACGCAACGGCAAAACCACCAAGACAGTTAAGAGTAGCGCAGGGCTACTGGAGCTGACCACGCCCCGTGATCGAGCGGGCAGCTATCAACCGCAACTCGTCCCCAAGCGCCAAGTGGTACTCACTGATCAGTTGGAAGCTAAAATTCTTTCGCTCTATGGGCGCGGCTGTAGCTACGCCGACATCAGTCAGCATCTCCAGGAGATGTATGGTTACTCACTCTCTGATAGTGAGCTAACCAGCATTACCGATAAGGTTTTGCCCGCCATGCGGGACTGGCAAAACCGGCCCCTGGCGAGTTTGTATGTATTGATGTGGCCGCTTCGGCGGTCCGATGGATGGCATCTATTACAAGGTTCGTCAGGAGGGTAAAGTGGTCACGCGTGTGTTGTACAGCGTGATCGGGCTGACGCTATCAGGTCGTAAACAGGTACTGGGCATTTATACAGCCGAGAGCGAATCGGCCCGCTTCTGGCTAACAGTGCTGACGGACTTAAAACAACGAGGGGTAGAAGACATTCTGATTAGTTGTGTGGATGGGCTCAAAGGCTTTGATACGGCTATCAACACGGTTTTCCCCCGCACAACGGTCCAGTTATGCATTGTGCATCAGTTACGTAATTCGTTCCGCTTTATTCCTGATAAGCATCTGAAAGAGTTTGTCAAGGCCATCAAAACCGTTTATCAGGCTCCTACTGCCGAGCAGGGCTGGGAGAATCTACAATGGATGCAAGAGCAGTGGGGCAGTAGGTACCCGCAAGCACTGGCAGGCTGGGTGAGCAACTGGTCGTTGCTATCCTCGTTTTACGATTACCCCGCCAGCCTTCGCAAGGTGGTCTATACCACCAACACGGTGGAAGCTTACCATCGCCAGCTCCGCAAGGTGACCAAGACGAAGGGAGCTTTTGCTTCTGACGTAGCTTTGCAAAAGCTGGTGTATCTGGTGATTCAGAATCTGGAAACAAAGTGGGAAACAAAAACCTACAACTGGAAGGAGGTCATCAACGACCTGACAAGTATCTTTGAAGAACGCATCAAACCGCATCGCTTCGACTAAAGCCCGCCTGACACAGTTTAAAAATCACTCCCAAGTGATGCCGCCGGTATCGTCCAATTCGACTATTTGCGTCAGCCTGGCCTTCATTTCCTCGGTCAGCAGCAAACTAAGCCTTCGATAGGTTTCCTGGTGCAGCTGTTCATCCAGGCTACCAACAATCCTTTCCAATGTCCCAATAGACGGCCTCATAATTTTTTCCTGCCCCAGTTTTAAACACACTTGCCTGAGCAATATCGGCTGGTTGTCATGTTCCATCCCCTTATCGAGCAGCCAGGGCAAAAGCCAGATTTCATCCAGGGGCTGCCACCGGCGGAATTTCAAATATTTTAAGATTACATTTAAATGCTCCGTTCTGGTCTTATCCCGTTGCCCGTATATTAATAACAGTTCAATATCAGAATCCAGTTGCCTACTTACCATGGCAGCTACATTTGCCGGGATCTGCTGCTGCCATTTGTCTGGAAGAAAACCCATGAACCGGACAATCCCAATCTGGAGTGCGATCGCTAGCCGGTTGTGCTCCCCTCTGAACGATTTAAGAAAAATATTGTCCTGCCGCGTGATTTGGAAAAATTGCATCAGGTCATATTCTGATATTTCTGTCGGGACCTTTTCGTAACGTTCACGCTGGGATTGGTTCAAAAATCGTGATGCCATATGAAAATGGGGCTATCAAAAAGGGTATCAAAATTCACCCCGTCTGCAATAGGTTTAAAGCCTGTTTTTAAGCGTTAAAAAGTATATTTGTAAAGGAGTTCCTTTTTGATAAGCAATTAAATGAAAAAACAGAACAATCGGGCCAAACGGGTAGCACTATATGCCAGAGTATCTACTCTGGATAAAGGGCAGGATCCACAGACCCAGCTGGACCAGTTACGGGACTACGCCCAAAGACGAAACTTTGAAGTCATGGGAGAATTTATAGACTACGCTTCCGGAACAACCCAAGACAGGGTCCAGTATAAATTGATGATGGAAGCGGCCAGAAAGAGAAAGCTGGATGTAGTCCTGGTTTGGCGGTATGACCGCTTTGCCCGCTCAACCCAGGCACTGGTCAATGCCATGAAGGAATTTCAGAGTATGGGAATAGATTTTATCTCCTATCAGGAAAATATTGATACCACCACGCCGACTGGTGAGCTGATATTTCATGTGATGGCTTCTCTGGCCCAATTTGAGAGCTCACTGATCAGCCAAAGGGTTAAAGCCGGTATGGCAAGGGCAAAAGCACAAGGAAAACGTATTTCACGGCCAACTATATCAATGGATCGACAGAATGAAATTTTTGATTTGCAAAAGCAAGGATTATCAATGAACAAGATTTCTAAACAACTAGGAATAGCTTATGGAACAGTTTACAACTACCTATCCAAAGCGAAGGATACTCTTTAACCGCGTTAATTTAGCATCAATGATGATCTTGGCTTTTCTAAATCTCCTCATAAAAAGTTAACAGATTGCGATGGTGGTCTAGTGCCGGAAATTCCCGGTCTCCCCATGGCTGCTCTTGTACAACAGTGTCAATATCATAAATTACACCTTGCTTTTTATATTCTTCGTACAACTCATCAATACCCTGGACTTCAATCCGGCAACTGGCCGTGCCTGCCAGAAAGCTTTCAGCCCCACTGCAAATTGGATCTGCTACCAGGGATAAGCCTTTATTCTTCCAGCTTTCATCCGAAGATGCCCACAAGTGGATTTCAATTTCGTCCCGGACTACTTTTGCAAAGCCATCGTCATAATAAGGTGCTGTAAAACCTAACTTTTCAGAATAGAATTTAACGGATTCGTCAATGTTTTTAACAGGAAGAGCTGGGATCGTTTTCTTCATTTTCATAGATACTGATATCATTTAGTTCAAGCACAGCACGACTTATTCAATTGTATCGGGGGACATTTTTGGGTTCCATAAGTGCAAAAAACACAGCAGTCACCGGAAGCAGGCTTTAACAATGTTTTGCAATTTGTACACTCGTAAAAGTACATACATGCATCAACAGGCATTGTTTCCAAGCGTCGGGTGCCGCAATGCGGACAAGTAAGTATGGATTCCAATATTAAATTCATAACTGCTTAGTTTGTTTCAACAACTTTATAACCAGTAGCGTCGACTGCCTTTTTAATTTCTGCCAGTGACGTTTTCTTACTATCATATCTAACCGTTGCATTGCCATTCTTATACGAGACCTGAACCTGCCGTATGCCTTTTAACTTATTAACTTCCTGTTTAACATGATGTTCACACCCTTCACAGGTCATTCCCTTAATTTTTATATAGGCTGTTTGGTCTGTTTTGGAAACCGGTTGTTGTGCTTCCTGCTTTTGCTGATAGGCCAGTCCTGAATAACTTGGGACGGCAATCAGAAGTACTGCTGCAAGGGTTACCAGGCTTAAAAACTTTTTGGTTTGCATAAATGGTTTGTTTTCAGGTCCACAATTACATGAGTCTTCGGAAGCGGGTTTTAACTGCTGATACCATGCAAAACCCAAAATCAATACGGTTCCAGCAATAAAATAAGGACGCGCAGGCGCAATCCAATCAAAAGTGGTTGCCAAGCTGCTTGTCCCGGCCACCATGGCCAATAATGGTGTGATACAGCAAACAGAACTTGCCAATGCAGTTAGTATGCTGGCATTAGCGGTGATTTTGGACGCTTTCATAAGGCTACACTTTCTTGACTGGGGATATCAACAAATAGTTGACCGATGATACTGGCCTGATCAGGTATGATCGAATAAAAGATAGTTTGTCCAGTTTTTCTGGTACGTACTAAACTGGCATCTTTCAGTTTTCGCAGGTGCTGAGAAATAGCAGGGACGGTCATTTGCAAAATATCACTCAAATCGCAAGGACAAAGCTCGTTCTGCTGCTGGATAAGATAAAGTATTTTAAGCCGGGCCTCATTTCCAGCAAGCGCATAAACCTGCGCTAACCTGGTAAAAGCGTCTTCATTTTCGTCTAAGGTTTCCTTGCATAGTTGGATCTGCTCTTGATCCGCGAACAAACGGATGCAGCTACTAATTTGATCTGACTCTTTTTCTACATCTTCCATATCTGCCACTAATATTTGGGCAAATATAACAGTATTTAAGTATTTGCTTAAATATATTTTTGAAGATTAAAAACTATGTGCAAATAGTCAAACAGAGTAAACTAACTCATTGGCCGCCGCTGCGGTTGGGACCGGGTTGGCGGACCAGAAGAACCCTATTTCAAGGCAACTGGAAATTTCGTATAGAACAGTGTATAAATTATGCCTCAAAACTAAAAGCGTAGTTTACTAACGCCGTTTTCCGGACATTTGTAAGAAAAACCTCTATATCAGGCTTACCAGCAGGCGGTTCGTCCCCCTAATGGCAGCAATGGCATTCGCCCTTCGGCCCTGTTCATTTCCCGACTGCGTGCTCAAAGTTATTTCATTCAACTCTTTGAGCGCGATGAGCGCATCGAGTTCGAGAACAAGCACTCCGCTTTCGATGCCCTTGAAAAGCAGGTGAACCCAGCGCATTTTTTGGCCTGGCAAACGGGTCAGACAGGTTATCCACTAATTGATGCCTGTATGCGGTGTCTGATTGCTACGGGCTATGTCAACTTTAGAATGCGGGCCCTGCTGATTTCGTTTCTGACGCACCATCTGTTTCAGCACTGGCAGGAAGGGGGCTGGCATTTAGCCCGTCAGTACACGGATTTTGAACCGGGGATCCACTATGCTCAGCTTCAGCTACAGGCCGGAATTCTGGCCAGTGATCGCCAGCCCGTCCGAATTTATAACCCCGTCAAGCAATCACAGGAACACGATCCTGAGGGGCAATTCATCCGGCAGTGGGTACCTGAACTGGTTGCCTGCCCGACGCGGTACATTCACCAGCCATGGACGATGCCAGCGTTAGAACAACAGACCGCTGGGTGCCGGATCGGTCAGGAGTACCCGGCCCCTATCATAGACACGAAGCAAACGTACCAGTTCGCACAAGAACAGTTCTATAAATTTCGTAACCAAATAACCTCTTCGAGGAGCGACCTGCCCGGCGACCATCTGGTCGAAAGATAGTTGGGCGAGAACCATCCTTGACTAAGCTGTATTAGATGATAAAATTCTGAAGTTATAATTGTCTGGAAATCATTGAAAATTATAAACAATCTACCCCTTTGTTCCTCACTGACTGCCCTTAAAGGCAGTCAGCTTGCTTTCTACAAAATGTAGTGGGCAGCTATGGCGTGAAAGGCTTTTTCATCAAGGGCGTAACGGGCGGGTAGCGTCAGACCCGAATTACCATTGAATAGCGCGTGGTTTACGCCGTTGTACAGGAGCCAAGCGTTGGGGCCGGAGCCTAAAACGCATTCCTCGGTGGCCATACGTTCCATAGCGGCATCAACCAATTTTTGCGAAACACCCACTTTACGGACCAGTCGGGCGGCTTCCTGCCGGTCGGTTACGGCGGTGTCCTGCATCACGCTAAACACGTCCTGCGTAGGGCTGGGGCAGTCCTGCGCGTAGCGTAGGAAGTCGCGCAAAAAGTTGACCAGAAAGGCACGGAACTGATTCAGGTTGATACCCCGGTGGGTAAAGATGTGCTGATAGGCTCGTAAGGTCTCGGCACTTTCATAGACCCATTCCAAGCCCTTTACTTTGGCTTTCTCCGGCGTTTGACCCGTCACGAGCCAATCAAGGTACTGGTCAAGGCTTACGAACTCGTCGGCCCATCCCATCATACCGTTTGAACAGATTTGACGGTAAAATGCTACCCGTACCTTTTGCTCCCGTACCCGCTTCATCTCCGTACCCTGAATGGTAAACTGAGACTTACCCGTGTACGAATTAGTAAACGTCAGTTGCCGCTGAATCACGTCGTTAGGACCTACGGTCGTTTCGTCGGGCAGAATGATATTAATCGAGTACTCACCGTTACGGCTGTAGCGGATATGTACGGGCTGCTCAATACCCGTCACTTCTGTAACAGCATCGCGAATAACTGCGTTTGGAATGAGCGAATAGCGGGGCGACTGGGCGGCAAAAATCTGGCGTTCTTCGCTGGGCATGGTGCCGACGATAAAATGCTGCCGGTCGGTAGGTACGACCCGGTAGGGGTCGGGCAGGATGTCACGGGCGGGAACGGACTTGACGGGAAAGCAAATCGTGTCCCAAGAATCAGTGGTTAAAAGTTGGTTGTTTATGTTGGCTTTGCGCATGGCGATCAGCAAGTTTTGTTGTTTTGTACGGCCCTACCGTCAGGCCGTTTGCTGATATAAAAATAGCCAATCAATTACAGTATAACTAATTCACCATCAAAGACATAACACTTTCAACTCCACTATGTTAATGCAAATTTTCAGCACCCCTTGATTAAAAAAACGGTGCCGTAAAGGCACCGCTCACGACCCAAACGGATTGACAAGAGCACCAAGCAGGACAGCCATAAATCCTTTGATTCGCTCCCATAACGTCAACAGTCTTGGCTCGTCGCCGTGCGTAGCTTCGGGGCGATTAGTACGGCTCGCGATAACAGTTCTGGGTTGCTGTTGCTCATCTATGTACAGGATTTTGCCGGTCGTCTGACCGCTTTTTAGCCATTCTGTGAGTTGTTTGGCTGTGTCTGGATTATTCAGGATAGCTTTGGCGCGTTCGCTGTAGGGTGCTCTCATACTCAAAGATAAGTATTCTGTTACGCATACACACGGGAAAGAGAAAGCCGTAATCCAGTCATCCGCTCAATAGTGGCGTGTAACTGACCTATTTCTACCTGCTCGATGACAATTTCGGAAATGGTTTTAGCAGTCTCAGTTAGAAACGAAACTTCGTACAAATCGCTGGTGATGTCGTAGCGAACAGTAACACTTTTGATTTTCGAGTTGGCTATCTGCCACCTTAACGAGTTTGCCCGGTTATCGACGTGGAAACGTTTGGCTCCCATCATCGAGAAAGCCATAGGGCCAATTTGGTCGTACAGGGTTTGTACGTAGGGGTTCATAGTCTTTGTCATATCAGAATGAATAGGGTGTTTAAAGTAGGGTAGGGGGCTTATTGACGCATTCGGCGGGACAGATATAATTGAAACAGTGTGGCTTCGATGGCCTTTCCCATCAACCAGTGCATTACGTCGGGCGTACACATGAAGGCCGGATTTTCTAAGTCGGCGACGGCCACGCGCTCCCTGATGAGGAAGTCTTCGGGCGGGTTGCTGAACACAAATCCCTGCTCTCGGGCCGTAGCGATAAGGTCGCGGTTGATGCGGCTGTCGATGGCTAACCGAACGCGGGCAGGGCTGCAAAAACAAGTCATAAGGGCCGTAATCTCAGCGGGGTTAGTTAAGTCGTTCGCTGATTCACTACCTAAATTTACAGCCTACTTTATATACATAAAACTCTGATTTTCAATAAATTGCTCTTTATAAATCCTCTTTGATTTACCTATTTATCTTCGCCCAATCCCCTTTGATTATACCCAGATGGGCGTAAAAAAACCCGCTTCCAGCGGGTCAGAACGTTTACGCCTTAGACGGTTCGGGTAAAGGCATATTTTGTTCCTCAAGATAGGCTCGTTTATAGACAGCGAAACACAGACTAAACACCTGTTCGGGTGGTAAATCGAGGAACATGGCCAATTCTCCTATTTCATTGAGACTCAAATTGCGTAGGTGATTCTGTTTGGTTTTGTACCAATTGTTGTAAGACATCTTCATCACCTCGGCGATTTTGCCTTGTTTGATGCCCCGAAATTCAAAGAGGCCGTAGATGTCTTCGTAAAGAAGTTTGGGTTTCTGTTCCATATTCGCATAGCAGAGGGCCTGGTAAGCAAGCCCCTGCGGTGCAAATAAGATTATTTTTCACGGTTGTTACTAATAGATTCATTAGTTTTTTGTTTAATTTTTTATGTATTCATCATCGTCTCCTCTCGCGATAGGAAAGCCCAAATCCTCCACCATCTGGCAAAAGCCCGGACTGTAGTAATGCTTTCCGGCGCATACCGCCCTCAGAAGCCGCCCCATTTCTTCGTTGGTATCGGTGGCCGCACAGTACCCAGCCAGATCACTATTGAAGGTGTGAATGAACTTGCACAAGTCCGGTTTATCAAAATGGATGACCGGCGAAAACAGGGCATTTTGCGCTCTGTACTGCTGAATCTGAAAGATGATTTCATGCGACAGGGCACTTGCATCCGCCAGGAGCACCAGCCGCTTAGGCAGAATACAATTGACCTTGCTGGCTCTCCGCCAAAAGGTTTCCCAATCCATCACCTGACGAGGTCGCCATGCGCTGTCACCCTGATCTGGTGTTGATAATGAAGGCCATATGCTATTGGCCGAATTGCCAAACAACCAGACATCCTGGGTACGTGTAAATAAATTGTTGCACATCTTGGGTTAGTAAGGACTGCGCTTTTGTCTTCACCCATCAGTCAGGTGGAGCGTCCATGTTTCAAAAAAACAGGCTGAAGCGGTGCGCCCCAACCTGTATTCGATTAACCCTTTTGCATTTTCGACCAATCGGCGAAGTGGCATTCCTGTTCGGTGAATTTGTAGCAACGCTGCAATTCGGCCTGCTTAGGCGTAAACTGGACCTGATAGCAGTTCTCGGCGGGGATTAATGTCAGCGGCTCGGTGGTGCCATCGGGCAGCAACACTGAGGCCGTGAAAGCTTTGATACCGTTCAAAACAGAACCTTTTTCGCGCAGACCATTTTCGAGTTCACCGAAGTAGCATTGCACCGTCATGGGTTCACCCACCTTACCGGCACCTTTCAGTTCGAGCCAATAGCTGTGGGCCTGGGTCAACAGGGGAAGCAGGGAAAGCAGCAGGACAGAAAGTGTAGTTTTCATTTTTTCTATTGTTAATTATCTGAAAATCAGAATACATTGGACATCTTTAACGGTACTGATACCGGCAAAACACCCCAAACAAGCTGCGTTGAGTCGTGCTGATTAGAGCCAACGCCGGGTCTGGGTTCGGTACGCCCGATACGCTTCCCCGTGCTGTCGTTCCAGAAACTCCTCCTCCAGACGTACCTGTAATTGCATGACCACATAGCCCACGCCCAACAGGCACAGCGTAACGGCATTGGGCAGCACCAGAAACAGCCCGCCAATGCCGACCAGCATACCCAGGAAGATTGGGTTGCGGGAATAGGCAAAGATGCCGGTGGTAACCAGCGTGGTTGGATGAGCCTCATCGATACCGATGCGCCACGACTGATTCATCTGGTGCTGGGCAAGCATAATCCACAACAGCGACAAAGCGACCAGTCCAACACCGGTTGCCCCGATCTTAGGTCCCTCCAGCCAGCGAATCGGAGTTAACCAGCCATACCCGTCGGTAAAGCAATACACCAGAATCGTACCCAGCAACAGGCCCATCAGTACCTTGAAAACCCGCCCTGCGTAATCATGCGCCGAGTCAGTGTTGCCAAACGTTAGTGGGTTGATGCCGGTCTGCTTTCACACCCGGTAGGTGGGCAGTACCAGTACAATACCGCCATATAACAGAAAAATAAGCCATAAATTCGGTTTGATGTACGTCTCCATTGAGTGTGTAGGTAGGCCAGCCCTGTAGGGACAGGGCTGGTGTGTGTTAACTACTTTCCATCAAATTTCAGATTCTGCACCCGCACGGCGTTCAGGATGGCCAGCATCGCCACACCTACGTCGGCGAAGACAGCCTCCCACATGGTGGCTACGCCCCCGGCTCCCAACACCAGCACGATGGCTTTGACTACCAGTGAGAGCGTAATGTTCTGCCAGACAATTCGACGCGTGGCCCGGCCAATCTCCACCGCCGTAGCAATTTTAGAGGGTTCGTCGTTCTGAATGATTACATCGGCGGTTTCGATAGTGGCATCCGAGCCAAGGCCCCCCATCGCCATGCCCACGTCGGCCAGGGCCACGACCGGCGCGTCGTTTACGCCATCACCCACGAAAGCCAGCTTCGCCGGGCGACGCTTCGCCTTTGGGTTAGCGGCTTGCTCTGCTTTGAGCCGTTCTACCTGGGCTACCTTATCTTCGGGTAACAGATCGCCGTGCCATTCGTCAATGCCTACCTGTTTGGCCACTATCTCGACAACAGCCGACTTATCGCCCGACAGCATCACGGTGCGAATGCCTTCGGCTTGCAGCCGTTTGACCGCGTCGGTAGCGTCGGGTTTGGCTTCGTCGGCGATGGTAAAGTAGCCCGCAAATGTCCCGTCGAGGGCGGTCATCACCACCGTGTAGGGAATCCGGGTCAGTACCTCGTCGAACGCTACCCCGAACTTGCGGAGCAGTTTGGCATTGCCCACCAACATTTCTTTCCCATCGACGCGTCCTTTTAGCCCATGCCCGGCAATCTCCTCGACGGCTTCGACGGGTACGTTCCCGAAGGCGTTATCATCCCCGTTTACACGGGCGTACTCGATGACCGCTGTCGCGACCGGGTGGGTTGATTTACTTTCTAATGCCGCCGTGAGCCGGGCCAGCGTACCCGCGTCGATACCAACGGGGTTGACTTCCTGCACCCGGAACACGCCCTTCGTCAACGTACCGGTCTTGTCCATGACAACGGTTTTGACCTGCGTCATCAGGTCCAAAAATACCGAGCCTTTGAACAGGATACCCTGCCGCGACCCCGCCCCGATACCGCCGAAGTAGCCCAGCGGAATGGAGATCACCAGCGCACACGGACAGCCGATCACCAGAAACACCAGCCCCCGGTACAGCCAGTCGGCCAAGCGGTAGTCGGCGACGAAGAAATACGGTAGTACCGTAATCAGCACGGCCAGCAAACAGATGATGGGCGTGTATATCTTGGCGAAGCGGGCGATAAACTCCTGAGTCTGCGCCTTGCGGCCTGTCGCCTGCTGCACCAGCTTCAGGATGCGCGACAACTTGGAATCCTGATACGGAGTCGTTACGTCCATCTCCACCAGCGATTGCCGGTTGATCATGCCTGCCAGCACCGCTTCGCCCCGCCCGATGGTGCGCGGAACGCTCTCGCCCGTCAGAGCCGCCGTATCGAACGTACCCGAGTCGGAGCGCATCGTCCCATCCAGCCCGACTTTCTCGCCCGGCCTGATCTGGATCACCTCGCCGACGGCCACCGTCGCGGCCTTCACTACCTGGGCGTTGCCGTTTCTAAGCACCGTTACCTCGTCGGGCCGCACGTCCAGCAGGGCTTTGATGCTGCGACGCGCCCGCAGCACGGCGGCTTCCTGAAACAGTTCGCCGATAGTGTAGAACAGCATCACGGCCACGCCTTCGGGGTATTCGCGAATAGCGAACGCGCCGAGCGTCGCGACGCTCATCAGGAAAAATTCCGTGAAGACATCCCCCCGGCGAATGCTGCTCCACGCCCGGCGCAGCACCGGCCAGCCAACGGGCAGGTACGCCACGACGTACCAGATGAGTCGCCAGGGGTCGCCAAACCAGCCCGGCGCGTATTGATCCAGCCCGATGCCGCCCAGCAGCAGCACCAGACTACTGATAGCCGGAGCGTAGGTACGTACCGTTTGGAACGGCCCTTCTTTAGCCGGGGCCGCGTCGGCTGCGGGGGTAGTCCCTGCTTCAATGAGGTCTACGTCGTCGTGATTGTGTCCCTCGTGGTCGTGACTATGGTCGTGTGCCATTTCGCTTAGAATTCAATGAAAAAGTTGAGAATCGCCAGCCCAACGAGGGTCAGGCCGGTAATCAGGTTTTCGTAGTGCTCGAACCAGTGGGGGTTCACCCGTTGCAGTCCCCGCCGACCAATCGCGACCATCACCAGCATTCCCGACAGCGTGACGACGTTATAGATCAGGGCTACCAGCAGTACCGCCGACCAGCCCTTCGCGCCCGCGCTGAGGAAGTACGCTTCGATTTCCAGACAGGGCGAGAGAAACATGGCCAGCCCCAGCGAGAGTAGCAGGGCCGAAAACGAACGCGCTTTCCGCGCTGTGTCCGTATCGATGTGGTCATGCACGTGGCGGTGGCGCAGGTGTTGCATCAAATACCACAATCCTAACGCCAGGAGCAACAGCGGTATGGCTCGCTCCGAGAGGTCGTGGTAGTTTTCGGCCAGTTGCCAGCCCGCCAGGCTCACCAGTACACCCAGCAGCGTCGTGCTAATCGTGTGAGCCAGCCCCGCAATGGTCGTTACCGTCAACGTCTGCCGAAGGCTCCACCGTTCGGTTTGCCCAATGGTGACGAAGGGGAGCCAATGGCTGGGAATCAGCGCGTGAAGCAGGCTCAGGGTCAGGCTACCAATCAGAATACTGTCCATCGTCCTGTCTGTTTAGTGCGCGTGTCCTTCTTCTTCCCCACTGGCCGCTTTGAGCTGCGACAGCAGCGCGTAGGCCCCCTTCACCACTACCCGTGACTTCGCTATATCCAGATTGCCCGGCAACGTCACCTGCGAATAGCCGCCTTCGGTTACGCCCCGGCGCACGGGTATTTGTTTAAACCGCGACGGTGGATCGGATGCTTCATGCTCTTCCTTCTCTGACTGTTCAGCTTCTCCTTCCTCGTGGTGATGTGCTGCCTGATCGTCGGTCTCGATAAAGATGTAATCTTTTCCCTCCGCCGACACGATGGCCCCTTCGGGCAGGGCCGTAACCCGGCTGTTACCGAGGTCTAAACTCGCTTTCAGAAACGTGTTCGGCACCAACCGGGCATCGGATTGGTCAAGCCGCACAACCACCCGAACGGAACGGTCTGCGTCGATGGCCCGGTTGATAAAGCTGATGCGTCCCAAACGCTCCCGGCCCCCTTCGTTGTTGAGTACGATGCTCACCCGCTGGCCTTCGCGCAACTGGGGCAAATCCTTTTCGAATACCGTCAGTTCGGCATACAAACCCTGGCTGCTGGTAAGGCGGGCAATCACGTCGGCGGGCTGCACGTACTGCCCGGCCACGGCGGGTACGTCGGTCACGACGCCCGCCACGGGAGCGGTAACGACGTAGCCGGCACTGAATTTTCCCGCTAATGCCGACTGGGGCGACAGGCCCACCAGCCGGATGCGCTGGGCCAGCCCCGTCACGCGGGCGCGGGTCGCCCTCAGATCGGCGGTGGTTTGCTGCAACACCTTCAGGGCACTGACGTTCTCGCGGCTCAGTTCCTGCTGGCGGGCAAACTCGGCTTCGAGGTACGTCAGGCGGCTGTGGGTTTCGGCGTATTCCTGCTGCACCCCGATCAGGTCGGGGTTTTCAATGCGGGCCAGGACCTGCCCCTTCCGCACGGGCTGGCCGGGTAGCAGGGGGATGGCCCGTACAAACCCGCCTTGCAGGGCCGTGATGTTCACCTGGCTCTGAGCCGGCACGGCCAATCGGCCATTGACCTGTAGCGTCTGGCCGAGGTTGCGGTATTCGACGCTGCCTACTGCTATGGCGGCAATACGTCGCTGATCGTCGGTCAGTTCGACCACATCCGTCGGGCCTTCTTCGTGGGGATGCTCGGCTTCCCCGGTTGGTTTTGCCGCGTCGCCGGTGCGCTGCTGGCAGGCCATCGGTACAGCCAGTAAGCTGAACAATAGGGCGATAAATGATACACTTCGTCTGAAAATCATGGATTCAGTGGGGTTATGGCAGGCCCAGAAGTTGCTCCAGTTGGACGACCGCCTGATTGTATTGATTGATCGTATCTAAATAGCCCGACTGCGTCTGGTAGGCGCGGGTCAGGGCCTGGCTGTAGTCTAAATAACCGGCTTCACCGGCCCGGAACGCCTTTTCGGCTCCCTCGGCCAGTCGGCGGGCAACGGGCAGGCCGGTCTGCTCATAATAGGTCAGGCTCGCCTGCTGCTTGCGTACCTCCTGCACAACGGCGGCCAAATTGCCTTGCAGATTCCGCTGGTTAAAGTCGAGTGCGGCTTCGGCGAGTTGCTGCCCCAGCCGGGCCGATTCGATGCGGGCGCGCTGAGCTTTCTGAAACAGCGGAATCGCCACGCCCACCTGCACCCCATGAAACCGCCTTCCCGCGCCAAAATACCGGTCCTGCCCGTCGATGTTCTGCATACCGATCAGTGACTGATTGAAGTAGCCCACCGAATAATCGGGCCGTAAACGGGCCTGCTCGACGGCGATTTGCCCCCCGGCAATGAACACCTGCTGCCGCAGCAAAGCCAGGGTCGGGTTCTGGGCCAGGGCCGAATCGGTCAGCAACGGTAGTGGGCGACGTGCCAGCGGGCTGGTCGGGAGCGTTAACGGACTCGTCGTATTAAGCAGCGTTTGCAGACTTGTCAGGGCAATTTGCCGGTCGGCTTCGGTCAGGGCCAGTTGGTTGCGTAGTTCGCCGATGAGGTTGTCGGCGGTGGCTACTTCGAGTGCCGTCCCCTCGCCGGTGCGCTGCCGCACTTCAGTGGCCCGGCGAAAGGCGACGAGCAGACTATCCTGCCGGGCCAATAGGTTGAGCCGTTCAATGAGGTACGTTAGTTCCAGGTACGTGCCTTTTACCCGCGCCCTTAGCTCGGTTTGGGTCAACTGGCGTTGTAATTCACCCCCCCGGATGGTTGCATCGGCCAGTCGTTCCAGCCCCCGGATCAGCTTGCCGTTGGGAATACTTTGGGAGATGGTAAGGTTGTTATCCCAATTAAGCGAATTGTACTGCCCGCTCACCAGCGATACGTCGGTCCGGCCAATGTCGCGGGCCGTGCGCCGGGCGGTTTGCTGGATAGCGATGTTCAGGCTGCTCACCCGGCTTGACCCATTATTGGCAATTGCCTGGTTCAAAGCCGCTTCGAGCGTCAGCGGGCCGGTCGTTGGGTTGCCCGTGTTGCCCGTCGGGGGCGTTTGCGCCTGGGCCGACAGGCCAAGTCCACCCAGCAACGTACCTACCAGCAGCCAGCTCGTCGCGGGCGCAGGGCGGGGTACGTTGCCCGATTTCTTCGCGCCCCAGCGGGTTTGCTCCCACCAGTAGAGGCAGGGCAGGACCAGCAGGGTCAGCAACGTAGCCGATACCAGCCCACCGATGACGACCGTAGCCAGCGGGCGTTGCACTTCGGCCCCGGCGGTCTGGGCCAAGGCCATCGGCAGAAACCCGAGCGAAGCCACCAGCGCGGTCATCATCACGGGCCGCAGCCGGGTAGCCGTGCCTTGCAGAATAATCGTCCGTAAATCAGCCAGGCCCCCTGCTTTGAGGTGATTGAACTCCCCGATCAGCACGATGCCGTTGAGCACCGCTACGCCAAACAGAGCAATGAAGCCCACGCCCGCCGAAATACTAAAGGGCATATCCCGGAGCCAGAGGGCAACTACGCCCCCGATGGCCGACAGCGGAATGGCCGAGAAGATCAGCAGGCTTTGCCGTACCGAGCCGAAGGTGAAGAACAGCAGGAGGAAAATCAGTCCCAGGGCGACGGGTACGGCGATGCTCAGGCGGTCTTTGGCTTCCTGAAGGTTCTGAAACTGGCCGCCGTAGGTCACGTAGTAGCCGGGGGGCAGCTTTACCTGGCTGTCCAACTTCTGCTGCAACTCGCGCACGACACTTTCTACGTCACGTTCGCGCACGTTGAAGGCTACCGTAATGCGCCGTTGGGCATTCTCGCGCTGAATCTGGTTGACGCTGTTCTGAAACGATACGTCGGCGATCTGACCTAACGGCACTGCCTGATTATTAACCGTCGTCACCAATAGGTTCTGCACATCTTCAAGTCGTTGGCGGCTTTGTTGCTGCAACCGCACCACCAGGTCATAGCGTCGTTCGCCTTCGTACACCAGCCCCGCCGAGGCCCCCGCGAAGGCGGCCTGCAAACTTCGATTGGCCTCCTCAATGCTCATCCCGAAGCGAGCCAGGGCATCCCGGTCGAACCTGACCACAATCTGCGACAACCCCGATACCTGCTCGACGTAGAGGTCTTTGGCCCCTGGCACCGTGCTGACCACCCGGCCAATGCGGGCGGCATAGTCGGCCAGAATCCCCAAATCCTCGCCGTAGAGCTTCACGGCTACGTCCTGCTTGACGCCCGTCATCAACTCGCTGAAGCGCATCTGAATGGGTTGGAGAAAGCCGAAACTCACCCCCGGTATCTGCTCTAATTTGGCCTGCATCTTTTCGGCCAATTCCTCCCGGCTGTTGGCCGAAGTCCATTCCCTGCGGTCTTTCAGAATCACCATCAGATCAGTGGCTTCGATGGGCATGGGGTCGGTGGGAATCTCACCCGCGCCGGTTTTGCCGACCACCTCAATGACTTCCGGGAAGTTTTGTTTGAGCACCCGTCCGGCCTGTAACGCGGCATCCGACGATTGGGCCAGCGAGGAGCCGGTCATCACGCGGGTTTCCACCGCAAAATCGCCCTCGTCCAATTGCGGAATGAACTCGCCCCCTAACCGGCTAAAGACGAATAGCGAAACGGCGAACAGGGCGACCGACAGCCCGACGACGATACCCTTGTGGTTTAATGTCCAGCGGATAGCCGGGTCGTAGAGCCGGTGGAAGAAGGCCATGATCCGGTCGGAGATAGTGCGGGTTCCTTCACGCACAGGTTTCTTGCTGAGCAACAGGGCCGACACCATCGGTACGTAGGTCAGGGAAAGGATGAAGGCCCCGGCAATGGCAAAGGCGACGGTCTGGGCCATCGGGCGAAACATCTTGCCCTCGATGCCGACCAGGGCCAGAATGGGCAGATAGACGATCAGGATGATGATTTCACCGAACGCTGCCGACGAGCGGATGCGGCTGGCCGATTCATACACTTCTTCGTCCATTTCGGCCTGGGTCAGGTTATGCCTATAGTTCTTCAGGGCGATGTGGTGCAGGGTGGCCTCGACGATAATGACGGCCCCGTCCACGATCAGCCCAAAGTCGATGGCACCTAAGCTCATCAGGTTGCCCGACACGCCGAAGAGGTTCATCATCGAGACGGCAAAAAGCATCGACAAAGGGATGACCGACGCGACGACCAAACCCGCCCGCCAGTTACCCAGCATCAGCACCAGCACGAACACCACGATCAGGGCACCTTCGATGAGGTTGCGCTCGACGGTACCGATGGCGCGGTTGACGAGTTTGGTGCGGTCTAAAAAGGCGTGAATCTCAACCCCTTCGGGCAGCGATTTTTTGATCTGCTCGATGCGGGCCTTGACGTTGCCGATCACTTCGGACGAATTGGCCCCCTTGAGCATCATCACGATGGCCCCCACGACCTCGCCTTCGTCGTTTCGGGTCATGGCTCCGTAGCGAATCGCCGAGCCGAACTGCACTTGCGCCACGTCGCGTACCAGCACGGGTACGCCCTCATCGGTTCGGCGCACGACGATCTTGCCGATGTCTCCTAACGTGCCGATTAGCCCTTCGGAGCGGATAAAGTAGGCGTTGGGCCGACGGTCGATGTAAGCCCCGCCCGCGTTCTGGTTGTTGCGTTCGAGGGCGGTGAACAATTCGTCCATCGTTACGCCGGTCGCCCGGAGCCGCTGCGGATCGACGGCCACCTCGTACTGTTTCAACAGGCCCCCGAAACTACTTACGTCAGCCACGCCCTTGGTGCCCAACAGTTGCCGCCGAACGATCCAGTCCTGAATCGAGCGCAGTTCCATACCGTTATAGCGTTTTTCGTAGCCGGGTTTCGCCCGAATCACGTACTGGTAGATTTCGCCAAGCCCCGTCGTGACGGGAGCCAGTTCGGGGTTGCCCGCACCGGCTGGTATCTGGGCGCGGGCCTGTTGCAGTCGTTCAAAGACCTGCTGGCGGGCTGTTAGTACGTCAACCGCATCGGTAAAAACGATGGTGACGACAGATAAACCGAAGCGGGAAATGGAACGTACCTCGACCAGATCGGGCAGGGTGGCCATTGTCTGCTCGATGGGAAAGCTAATGAGCCGCTCTACGTCGGGGGCCGACAGGGCCGGGCTTTGGGTGATGACCTGCACCT